>JALEKG010000090.1 GCA_022769185.1 Dorea sp.
CATGTCCTTGCAGTCTGAAAAAGTATCTTTAAGTGAAAGCTGATGATAATTATTAGCCATAAATTTTTTCTCCTCTCGTGTGTGGGATGTTTGTGTGGTTACTTATATTTTACCATGAGTGGAGAGAAAATTTATATATAAGCAACGAGAAAACCCAGTAAAATCAATGGGTTGCGGCATTTAGCAAATGCCTAAGGTAAATATAAAGTAAGGAGAACGAGATAAGTGTCAGAAATAGATCAGAGTAAAATTCGTAATTTTTGTATTATAGCCCATATTGATCATGGAAAATCCACCCTGGCAGACCGGATCATTGAGATGACAGGTCTCCTTACCAGCCGTGAGATGCAGTCTCAGGTTCTGGATAATATGGAACTGGAGCGGGAACGTGGAATTACTATTAAAGCACAGACGGTACGTACCGTTTATAAGGCGAAAAATGGAGAAGAATATATTTTTAATTTGATTGATACACCGGGACATGTGGATTTTAATTATGAAGTGTCCAGAAGTCTTGCAGCCTGTGATGGAGCAATTCTTGTTGTGGATGCGGCACAGGGAGTGGAGGCACAGACGCTTGGAAATGTGTATCTTGCATTGGATCATGATCTGGACGTGATGCCAGTGATTAATAAGATTGATCTTCCCAGTGCAGAGCCGGAGCGTGTAAAAGAAGAAATTGAAGATGTGATCGGGCTTGATGCAGAGGATGCGCCGTTGATTTCGGCGAAGACCGGATTAAATGTCGAAGAAGTATTAGAGCAGATTGTAGAAAAGATTCCAGCACCGCAGGGAGATCCGAAAGCGCCTCTGCGTGCATTGATCTTTGACTCTGTATATGATTCTTATAAGGGTGTCATTGTTTTCTGCAGAATTAAAGAAGGAGCAGTCAGAAAAGGGACACCGATTCTGATGATGGCAACCGGAGCGAAAGCAGAAGTTGTGGAGGTTGGTTATTTTGGGGCAGGACAGTTCATTCCCTGTGAGGAACTGAGCGCCGGTATGGTTGGGTATATAACAGCCAGCCTGAAAAATGTAAAAGAAACCCGAGTTGGAGACACGGTAACCAATGCGGCACATCCTTGCGCAGAGCCGCTTCCGGGGTACAAGAAAGTTAATCCGATGGTTTATTGTGGAATGTATCCGGCAGATGGCGCAAAATATCCTGATCTTCGAGATGCCTTGGAGAAACTGCAGTTAAATGATGCATCTCTTCAGTTTGAGCCTGAGACTTCTATTGCACTGGGATTTGGTTTCCGTTGTGGTTTCCTTGGGCTTCTTCATCTGGAGATTATCCAGGAACGTCTGGAAAGAGAGTATAATCTTGATCTGGTAACGACTGCACCAAGTGTTATTTATAAAGTGCACAAGACGAACGGAGATGTGATAGATCTGACCAATCCTTCAAACCTTCCGGATCCGTCAGAAATTGAATATATGGAAGAGCCGATCGTGAAGGCAGAAATTATGGTGACTTCCGATTATATTGGCGCAATCATGGACCTGTGTCAGGAACGACGAGGGATTTATGATGAGATGGAATATATTGAAGAAACCCGTGCTGTGCTAAGATATCATTTACCGTTGAATGAGATTATCTATGACTTCTTCGATGCATTAAAATCCAGATCCAGAGGGTATGCATCCTTTGATTATGAACTGGACGGATATGTGCGCTCTGAGTTGGTGAAATTAGATATTCTGATCAATAAAGAACAGGTGGATGCTCTTTCCTTTATTATTCATGCAGATAATGCATATGAAAGAGGAAGGAAGATGTGTGAGAAGTTAAAGGAAGAAATTCCGAGACAGCTTTTTGAGATTCCGATTCAGGCGGCCATCGGGGGAAAGATCATTGCAAGAGAAACGGTAAAAGCTATGCGTAAAGATGTGCTTGCCAAGTGTTATGGCGGTGATATCACGCGTAAGAGAAAGCTTCTTGAAAAGCAGAAAGAAGGAAAGAAGCGTATGCGCCAGGTCGGCAATGTAGAAATTCCTCAGAAAGCATTTATGAGCGTATTAAAGCTGGATGATAAGTAATGAGACCTTTAGAGTTATATATTCATATACCGTTTTGCGTGAAAAAATGCAGATATTGTGATTTCCTGTCAGCACCTGCTTCGGCTGAGGAGAGGCAGAAATATGTAACGGATCTTTGCAGAAAGATCCGTTCCTATGAAGGGGTGGCGGGAAAATATCTTATTAGAAGTATATTTATTGGCGGGGGAACACCGTCGATCCTGGATGCAGGGCAGATTCGTGATATATTTGATGCAATCCGCGGGACATTTCCACTCGATTCTGATGCGGAGATTTCTATCGAAGTGAATCCGGGAACTGTGGACCGGATGAAAATGATTTCTTATCAAAGGGCTGGAATTAATCGCCTGAGCATTGGTCTTCAGTCGGTGAATGATCAGGAACTTAAGATGCTGGGCAGGATTCATACGTTTGAGGACTTTTTGGAGACTTATACAATTGCCAGAGAAGAAGGTTTTCATAATATTAACGTAGATCTGATGTCAGGAATTCCATTTCAGACTTTAACAGAATGGGAAAAGACACTGAAGACTGTAGCGGAATTGAGGCCGGAACATATCTCGGCCTATAGTCTGATCATTGAAAAAGGGACACCTTTTTATGAAAAATATGGAGAAGGTGAGCGGGCCGAGGCGAGAAGAAAACGAGAATTGCCGGACGAGGATACCGAGCGCCTGATGTATCAGTTTACAAAAAACATCCTTGCAGATTACGGATATCACAGATATGAGATCTCGAATTATGCAAAGGAAGGCTATGAATGCCGGCATAATCTGGGATACTGGGACAGAATCGAATATCTGGGAATTGGAACAGGAGCGGCATCACTGATGGATAATCAGAGATGGACGGAAGGAGAAGAACCAGTAACCTTAAGTGTGGAAAACCAGATGGAGGAATACATGTTTCTAGGACTCCGTAAGATGGAAGGTGTATCCAAAAGCAGGTTTCAGAAATCATTCGCGCGTAAGATTGAAGAAATATATGGAAAAGTTCTGATTGACATGTATGCGAAAAAGTTGTTAGAAGAATCCGGTGATTATATTAGATTGACAGAAAGAGGCATTGATGTCAGTAATTATGTTATGAGTGAATTTTTATTTTAAAACAGGGACTGTATCATGCAGTCCCTTGAAAATTTTACAATTGAAAAATGATTCCAATAACTGCACCTGCAATGATCCATATAAGCGGGTGCAGTTTTTTGAGTGGTTTGATCTGGAGGAGTAAGAATATGTTCAAACAGATCAAAACACTTAGAAGATCAATTCTTTTTTCCCCGTTTTTGGTGACAACCATGGTAATCTGTAATAATTCCCAGACTGCATATCCGATCAGTGCTGCCACAGTTGGGCGAATTCCGTAAAAGACAGCTTTTACCGTCTGGTTCTCACTGAAATTTTCCAGAAATTTTGCAATGATAATAATAATTACCAGTGCAGGAGCAGTCAGAGAAAGGGTGGCGATGATCGCACCAGGAATGCCGGCTGCTTCATAACCTGCATAAGTTGCCATATTGATACCAACTGGTCCGGGAGTACTTTCGCTGATCGCAATCATGTTAGCCAACTCCCCTGCTGTGTACCAGTCATATTTTGCGGTTAGATCCATCAGAAATGGGATGGTGGCCATTCCGCCTCCGATGGAAAAAAGACCAATCTTGAAAAATTCATAGGCAAGAGTAAGGTAGATCATTTCTTATACCTCCGTTTGAGGCCCTGTGCAATGGCTCCAATGATACCGGCAATTACGATAATCGCGGCTGTTGGAATTGGAGTAAAACATGCGAGAAGAAAGGATGCAGCAAAAAGAATACCGCCTAACAGGTCAATGATCCCCTTTCTGGCCATAGAAACTACCGTACTTAACATCAGTGCACATACGATGATACGAATCCCTGCCAAAGCGTGTACCACTGTTGGAAGATGGATAAAGCTCTGCAGGATGGAAGCAATCAGACAGATGATGATGATGGAAGGGGATACAACGCCAAGGGTAGCAGCAATACTGCCCGGAAATCCGGCCTGTTTGTATCCGACATAAGTTGCGGTATTGACTGCGATTATGCCGGGTGTACATTGTCCAATTGCATACATATCCAGAATTTCTTCCTCCTTACACCAGTGATGATTCTGTACGACTTCACGCTGCAGCATCGGAAGCATTGCAAGTCCGCCGCCAAAGGTCAGCCCTCCGATTTTGCAGAAACTGATATAAAGATCTGCCATTTTCTTTAATTTCATGCTTATAAGGTCTCCTAAATGAAAACTTGATTCAAAACTGTTATAAAAGATCTGCCATGATCTTTGCATAGATTTCCTGATTTTTTTTGTTCCAGTTATTGGCGATTGTTTCTGCTTCTGCCTCCGTTGGGGCAGTCACAGTCAGATCAATCAATGGAGACCCATGTTCGATGACCTGACACCTTACCGAATACTCCATATTAGAATTTTTATAAAAATCCGATTTTACCGAAACTTCATTTTTTAATTCATATTGTTTTGCTTTTAGAAATGTGTCTATATCCTCCTGGATGGCAGGAGAGATGTCGTTTCGAAAGAAATGAATTGTTTCAGCCCCTTCCTCTGTAAGGTGGTAGAAGGTACGACTGTGAGTGGATTCTTCGCGGATAAAACCAGAATCAATTAATTCGGAAATAGCCTGCTGTAATTTGAAATAGGTCGTATAACCTTCATCTAGAATAAATTCTGAGATCTGGGAATTAGTCAGAGGAAAATCAACTTTATTCAACATGTACAATATAATTAATTTATATAGTTTGTAAGATTTTGGCATAATGATAACTCCTTTCCCTGCCAGATGTCGTGTGTCTTGAAATATGCCTGCATCTGATTCAGTACTTTTCGTTTATTACCTGTCCAAAGAGGTGCAATCAGAAGTGGCTTGGGCCCATCTCCTGTCAGCCGGTGTATGACAATGTCAGGACGGAGAATACAAAGGCATCTGCCAAGCAATTCAAAATATTCTTCCATGGAGGGAAGGGGGAACGGATGCTCTCGATAATAATCGGCAAGGTCAGTTCCTTTTAGTATGTGTAATAATTGCAGCTTTACACCTTGAATGTCCTGGGTATTCAGATATTGGACAGTTTCCAGAGAATCTTTGGCTGTTTCTCCTGGAAGACAGAGAATCGTATGGACAATAACATCGATCTTTCGAATGCGCAGTTCCCGGACTGCCTGTTCAAAAATCGGAAGATCGTAGCCGCGCCGGATAAAATCGGCAGTATGAGAGTGAATGGTTTGAAGTCCAAGTTCAACCCATACAGGTTTGATCTGATTTAGTTCGAACAATAGATCAAGAATTTCAGGGGCAAGACAATCTGGTCTTGTGGCGATCGAAAGAATCTGAATGTCCGGGTGTATAATAGCCTCCGTAAAGATCTCTCTCAGATATTCCACAGATGCGTAAGTGTTAGTATAAGCTTGAAAATACGCAATGTAAGAAGATCCGGTATGCTTTTTGGAGACTTTAGACTTTCCGTGTTCAATCTGCTTTGTTATGGAAAGATGACATGATTCAGCGAAATCGCCAGAGCCGCCGGCGCTGCAGAATATACAGCCCCGGCGTCCCAGAGTTCCATCACGATTGGGGCATGTCATACCGCCATTCAGTGAAATCTTATATAATTTTTCGCCATAAGTTTTTTTTAGATAATAATCCAGAGAATAATATCTCTTTTCATCCCAGCGAACGGTCATTTTAGATTAATTCCTTTACTGCACGGCTTACAACATCGGATACGCGTGGATCAAATGCTTCCGGAAGAATGTTATTTTCATTTAATTCTTCATCTGGGACAAGTCCTGCAATTGCTTTGGCAGTTGCAAGCTTCATCTCTTCTGTAATCTGAGTTGCACGTCCTTCCAAAGCGCCGCGGAAGATTCCCGGGAAAGCAACGACGTTATTTACCTGATTCGGGAAATCAGAACGTCCGGTACCGACTACTTTTGCACCGGCAGCTTTTGCAAGATCCGGCATGATCTCAGGGACCGGATTGGCCATGGCAAAGATGATGGCATCTTTATTCATTGAAGCCACCATTTCCTGTGTTACAATATTAGGAGCAGAGACTCCGACAAAAATGTCAGCGCCTTTCAGGGCATCGGCAAGTGTTCCGGTCTGATTTTCCAGATTAGTAACTTCTACCATTCTTTTCTGCATCCAGTTTAGATTCGGAGAATCTTTCCCGATGATTCCATTGATATCGCACATGGTAACATGCTTAAAACCATAGGTAAGAAGCAGTTTGGTGATTGCGACACCGGCAGATCCGGCCCCGTTAACTACAACTTTGGAATCTTCTTTGTTCTTTCCGGTTACTTTCATTGCATTCATGATTCCTGCAAGAACAACGATCGCGGTACCGTGCTGGTCATCATGAAAAACAGGAATGTCAAGAAGTTCTTTTAAACGTTCTTCGATTTCAAAACATCTCGGAGCACTGATATCTTCCAGATTAATGCCGCCGAAAGCAGGAGCAATATTTACTACGGTTTTGATAATTTCTTCGGTATCCTGTGTATCCAGACAGATTGGTACAGCATTGACTCCTCCGAATTCTTTAAAAAGTACAGCTTTTCCTTCCATAACCGGCATTGCGGCCAATGCTCCGATGTTACCAAGACCGAGGACGGCACTTCCATCAGATACAACGGCAATTGTGTTGGATTTTATGGTATAAGTATAAGCGGCTTCTTTATCTTTAGCGATTACTTTGCATGGTTCTGCAACACCTGGAGTATAGGCTATTGCCAGATCTTCTCGGGAATTTACATGGGATTTTGCAGTCGTCTCAATCTTTCCATGCCATTCTTCATGCATTTTAAGAGCTTTTTCACTGTTTGTCATTGGAATACCACCTTTTCGTAAATTTATTCTTTTTCTCTTATTTTTATAAGTATACAGATAAATAATATCATTCCTGTCAGGGCAAGTCAACAAGCCTGTTGTCTATGAAAATTGGTAAAACAGAAAACGCTTTTAAAATGTTGATATATGTAGTATAATACTTTCATGTTTCAGAGTTGTCGCTTCAGACAAGGTTTCCCATTAAAATATAGGGCAATATGAATATGAAAGGATAGATTATGATGAGAGAAAAATATGAATCATTACCTTTGGCAACGTTGAAAGACCTTGCAAAGGCAAGAGGTTTAAAAGGAATCTCTACTATGAAAAAAGCGGAGTTGATTGAACTTATGCTGGAGGAAGATGAGAAAGAGAAACGTTCTTCCAGAGAGACGGTGAAAGAAATGTCTGCAAATACAGGAGATAAAGAACTGCATGATATAGATAAGCTGGATAGTGGAGTGGTGGCACACGGCATTCTGGAAGTGCTTCCAGACGGATATGGATTTATCAGAAGTGCAAATTATCTGCCTGGTGAAAATGATGTGTATGTGTCTCCGTCACAAATTCGAAAATTTAATTTGAAGACAGGTGATGTCCTGGAAGGGCATACGAGAATTAAGACACAACAGGAAAAATTCAGTGCACTTTTATATCTGACCAGAATTAATGCAATGGATCCGATGAAAGCAATGCGCAGAGCAAACTTTGAAGACATGACACCAATTTTCCCAGATGAGAGATTACGCCTGGAGTGTGGAAAGACAAGTACGGCAATGAGGATTGTAGACCTGCTTTCTCCAATCGGAAAAGGTCAGAGAGGTATGATCGTATCTCCGCCGAAAGCAGGAAAGACAACACTTTTAAAACAGGTGGCGCTGTCTGTACAGAAAAATAATCCAGAGATTCATCTTTTGATTCTTCTGATCGATGAACGTCCAGAAGAAGTTACTGATATTAAAGAAACGATTGAAGGACCGAATGTGGAGGTGATTTATTCTACATTTGATGAATTACCGGAGCACCATAAACGTGTGTCAGAGATGGTGATCGAAAGAGCAAAAAGGCTGGTAGAACATAAGAAGGATGTAATGATCCTTCTCGACAGTATTACCAGGCTCGCAAGAGCATACAACCTGACAGTACCACCATCAGGAAGAACATTATCTGGTGGTCTGGATCCTGCAGCGCTTCATATGCCGAAGCGGTTCTTTGGTGCTGCAAGAAATATGAGAGAAGGAGGAAGCCTTACAATCCTTGCAACGGCACTGGTAGATACCGGTAGTAAGATGGATGATGTTGTGTATGAAGAGTTTAAGGGAACTGGTAATATGGAGTTAGTGCTTGACCGGAAACTCTCAGAAAAACGGGTATTTCCTGCAATTGATATTCCTAAGTCCGGAACCAGAAGAGAAGACCTTTTGCTTACAAAGGAAGAGCAGGAAGCAGTAGATAATATGCGCCGTGCACTTAACGGTTTGCGCCCGGAAGAGGCTGTTGATAACATTTTGAATATGTTTACGAGAACACAGAATAATGCAGAGTTGATTCAAATGGTAAAAAAGACAAAATTAATCTAGACAAAGAGCTTTATATGTGCTACAATAACAAAGCTGTTTAAATTAGTGAACATTATTGCACAATTTATGTATGTGACAAAATAAAGAAGTAAAGACGAGGTGAAAATCATGAAAGAAGGAATACATCCAAAATATTATCAGGCAACTGTAACTTGTAACTGTGGTAATACATTCGTAACAGGATCTACAAATGAAGAAATCCACGTAGAAATCTGTTCTAAGTGTCATCCATTCTATACAGGACAGCAGAAAGCAACTCAGGCTCGTGGCCGTGTTGACAAGTTCAATAAAAAATACGGAATGGGAAAATAAGTTAGCAAGTAATGGGTTGAGGTTGTTGAATCTCAACCTTTTTTGCACTTCAAGACAAAAGGAGTAATACATGAAGTCATCAAATATTGGAGGACAGGCTGTTCTGGAAGGAATCATGATGAAGCATAAAGATGAGTATGCAGTGGCAGTGAGAAAGCCTGACGGAGAGATTTTTGTGCAGACGGAGACTTATCACAGTATTGTGGGAAGATGGAGGAAACTGACAGAGATTCCATTTATCAGAGGAGTATTTAATTTTATAGATTCTATGGTGCTGGGAATTAAGACATTAATGTTTTCAGCAGAATTTTATGAGGAAGAGGAAGAAGAAAAAATACTTACAGAAAAGGAAGTAAAGAAGAAAGAGAAACAGGAAAGTTTAATGATGGGGGCGACGGTAGCATTTTCTGTTGTGATTGCAGTCGCGGTTTTTATGATCTTGCCATACTTTCTTTCTTCACTTTTAAAGCCAGTGATTACATCCTATACATTAAGGACAGTGATAGAAGGCTTTGTTAGAATCGGTATTTTTATTTTATATGTGCTTTTGATTTCCAGAATGGAAGATATTCAAAGAACGTTTATGTATCATGGTGCAGAACATAAATGCATTAACTGCATTGAGCACGGGCTTCCGCTTACCGTAGAAAATGTAAAGATCAGTTCCAGACAGCATAAAAGATGTGGAACCAGTTTCTTGTTTTTTGTGTTGACAATCAGTATTATTTTGCTGATTTTGATCCGTGTAGAGTCACCAGTTATGAGAGTGGTTGTCAGGATAGCATTGCTTCCTGTAATCGCAGGAATATCTTATGAAGTGTTGAAACTGGCTGGACGCAGCGAAAATCCGCTGGTCAATCTGCTCAGTAAACCGGGATTGGCAATTCAGAAGATGACGACCAAAGAGCCTGATGACAGTATGATCGAAGTGGCAATCCAGGCAGTGGAAGCAGTATTCGATTGGAGAGCATATGAAGAAGAAAATTTTCACACTTCAACAGATATATAAAGAGGGAATCCTGTGTCTTGAAGAAGCGGGAATTGAAGAGGCAAAGCTGGATGCCTGGTATCTTTTAGAATACGTTACCGGAATTGGAAGGGCAGCATATTATGGCAGACCGGACAGAGTGATCGAGGAAGAGATGGTCCGGAAGTACATGGAAACGATTCGAATTCGGAGTACCAGGGTTCCGCTTCAGCATATCACCGGGGAACAGGTATTTATGGGATATCCATTCCTTGTAAATGAACATGTGCTGATTCCAAGACAGGATACAGAAAGTCTGGTTGAGGAAGCTTTGAAGGTGACTACGGCCGGAATGCAGGTCCTGGATATGTGTACGGGATCAGGATGCATTTTGTTAAGCATGATGAAGAAAAAGCCGGGAATGAAAGGTATCGGCTGTGATATTTCAAAGGAAGCACTGAAAGTGGCAGAAGAAAACGCAAAGCGGCTGAAAGTAGAGACGGTATTTGTAGAAAGTGATCTGTTTGAAAATGTGACCGGGAAATTTGATGTTATTGTGTCAAATCCACCTTATATCAGAACAGATGTCATTGCCGGGCTGCAGGATGAGGTGAAGCTTTATGATCCGTTCCTTGCACTGGATGGAAAAGAGGATGGCCTGTATTTTTACAGGAAGATTATTTGCGAGAGTACTGCTTATATGAAAAACTCCGGGGTGCTTCTGTTTGAAATCGGATCTGACCAGGGAGAAGCGGTGTCAGATCTTATGAATGCCGCTGGGTATCAGAATGTGACGGTAAAAAAGGATTTGGCAGGTCTTGACCGAGTGGTGATCGGCATGTACAATATATAAGATGCCAGGGGCAGAAGGTTGTGTATTTTATACTTGCGGACCCTGGATTTATATAATATTTTATAAAATACAAGAAGAAATGTATGAAGATAGATATGAGGAGGAAAAGTTATGTTTGACAAATTAGAGGATCTGCTCATTCGATTAGAAGAAATCTTAAGTGAACTTCAGGAGCCAGATGTGGCAAATGATCCGAACCGGTTCCGGAAGCTGATGAAGGAACAGAATGAATTGACCCCGATTGTGGAGGCATATAAGGAATATAAGTCATGCAAGCAGACCATTGAAGAGAGTCTGGAGATGTTGGATGAAGAAACAGATGAAGATATGCGTGAACTTGCAAAAGAAGAACTGAATGACTCTAAAAAGCGTGTGGAGGAACTGGAGCAGGAGCTCAAGATTCTCTTGCTTCCCAAAGATCCAAACGATGAAAAAAACGTTATTGTTGAGATTCGAGCAGGAGCCGGCGGGGATGAAGCGGCATTGTTTGCTGCTGAAATCTACCGAATGTATTTGCATTATGCAGAAAGTAAGCATTGGAAAGTAGAATTAGTAGAATGTGAAGAAATAGGAATTGGCGGAATGAAAAATGTTACTTTTATGATTAATGGAAAAGGAGCATATTCCGTGATGAAATATGAATCTGGTGTACATCGTGTACAGCGTGTTCCAGAGACAGAATCCGGAGGACGAATCCATACATCTACAATTACTGTTGCTGTTATGCCTGAGGCAGAGGATGTAGACATTCAGATTGATGAAAAGGATATTCGTATCGACGTAATGCGTGCATCTGGAAATGGCGGACAGTGTGTCAATACTACTGATTCAGCTGTACGTTTGACGCATTATCCAACTGGAATCGTAATCTACAGCCAGACTGAGAAATCACAGCTTCAGAATAAAGAAAAAGCATTTGCACTTCTGCGTGCAAAACTGTACGATATGGAATGCCAGAAACGACATGATGCAGAAGCCGAAGCAAGAAAAAGCCAGATTGGTACAGGAGACCGTTCGGAAAAAATCCGTACTTATAACTTTCCACAGGGACGTGTGACCGATCACCGCATCGGATTAACATTATACAAACTCGATAAAATCATGAATGGAGACATCCAGGAAATTATCGACGCCTGCATTGCAGCCGACCAGGCCGCAAAACTCGCAAACATGAACGAATAGCACGAACGCGCCAGCAATAAAGAGGACGACGCAAACTCAGAAGAGCACGAACGCGCCAGTTATAAAAGAGGACGACGCAAACTTGTTTGTGTTCGTCCTCTTTTATAACTGGCAAGAGAGAAGCGGAATCGAAGTGAGTTCGTACGATTTGAGAAAGTAAAATATTATGAAAGAGAAATTAAAAAAATTATTTGCATATTACAAACCGTACAAAGGATTATTCTACAGTGATATGGTGTTTGCTGTCCTGGGGGCAGTCATTACGCTGATTATTCCTCTGCTTGTGCGGTACATTACCAATGAAGTGGTTTATTTTGAAGCGAAAGAAGCCAGGCATGCGATTGTGATGCTTGGAATTGTTATGATTATATTGGTGCTTCTTGAAATTTTCTGTAATTTCTACATTGGATATTTTGGGCATATCATGGGGGCAAAGATGGAAGCAGATATGCGTAAGGATATCTTTGGCCATTATCAGAAGCTGACATTTGCATTTTATGATAATCAGAAGGTAGGGCATTTGCTGTCCAGGATTACCAGTGATTTGTTTGATATCAGTGAACTGCTTCATCATGGACCGGAAGATCTGGTTATATCGGTGATTAAGATTATAGGTTCATTTTGTATCCTTTTAATGGTCAATGTGAAGCTGGCATTGATTGCGTTTGCATTCATCCCGATTATGCTGCTGTTTGCTTTCTATTATAATGGAAAGATGAAGATTGCGTTTCGCAGGAACAGGGAAAAGATTGCGGATATTAATAGTCAGATTGAGGACAGCCTTGCAGGAATCCGAGTTGTAAAATCATTTGCCAATGAAAAAGTGGAAATGAAAAAGTTCAATGCGGGTAATAATAACTTTGTTGAGGCAAAAAAATTAAGTTACCGGTATATGGGTATTTACAATTCCGGACTGGGTGCGATGAGTACGCTGATCACGGTAGTTGTATTGCTTGCCGGTGTTATGATGATGCTAAACGGGAAGGTAGAACTTGCGGATCTGCTTACATTTTTCTTATATATCAATAATTTTACTGATCCGGTGAAGAAACTGGTCAGTTTTACGGAACAGTTTCAGAATGGATATTCAGGATTCGAGCGTTTTCTCGAGATCCTTTCAATTGCACCAGATATTGCGGATAAACCAGGTGCATTGTCGTTGGCAGATCCGAAAGGAGAAATTGAATTTCACAATGTATCATTTCAATATGAAGAACAGGCAGAGAAAGTGCTTAAGAATGTGAATCTGAGAGTACAGGCAGGGGATTATGTTGCGCTGGTTGGGCCATCAGGAGTGGGTAAAACAACACTTTGTAGTCTGATTCCAAGATTTTATGAAGTATCTTCTGGATTTATTACGATTGATGGAATGGATATCCGTGATATAAAACTAGCAGATCTTAGAAATAATATCGGGATTGTACAGCAAGATGTATATCTTTTTGCAGGATCGATTATGGATAATATACGTTATGGAAGACCAGATGCAACGGATGAAGAAGTAATCCGGGCAGCAAAGAATGCCAATGCCCATGATTTTATCGTGAGTTTTCCTGATGGGTATGATACTGACATTGGGCAGCGGGGAGTAAAATTATCCGGAGGACAGAAACAGAGACTGTCGATTGCCAGGGTGTTTCTTAAAAATCCGCCTATTTTAATCTTTGATGAAGCAACTTCTGCTCTGGATAATGAAAGTGAGCAGGTGGTACAAAAATCATTGGAAGACCTGGCGAAAAACCGGACAACATTCGTAATTGCTCACCGTCTTACGACGATTCAGAATGCACAGCGGATTCTGGTATTGACGGAAGAGGGAATTGCGGAAGAAGGAACACATGAAGAATTGCTCGAAAAGAAGGGAATTTATGAATCTTTGTATCATAGAAACTTTTCATACAGCTGATGAATGAATAATAGATAAGGGGAGTAAATCAGATGAATGTAAGAAAAAGAATGGCTTCTGCAATGTTAATGATCATTATGATGTGCAGTCTGTGTGTATCATCAGTACTTGCAGAAGATATGAAAGAAACAGAGAATGTAACTATTTTATTTACTCATGATATGCATTCTCATATGGATTCATATAAAAGTCTCCAAAAAGACCAGACGGTAATGATCGGTGGACTTGGAAAATTGAAAACTATTGCAGATCAGAAGAAAGAAAAGAATCCGGCGACTTTTCTTCTGGATGGCGGTGATTTTTCCATGGGGACTTTGTATCAGACAATTTATGAGACGGATGCGGCTGAACTCACAATGATGGGAAGAGTTGGTTTTGATGTAACCACATTTGGAAATCATGAATTTGATTATCGGAGTGAAGGATTAAGTAATATGCTGCACGCTGCCGTTCAGAATGCAAAAAATGACCCGGACTTAAATCTGCCTGCACTGGTCAGCGCAAACATCGACTGGGAAAAGAATACTTCGGAGGATAACCTTTTAGTGAAGCAGGCAATGGATGATTACGGGGTAACTCCGTATACAATTGTAGAAAGAGGTGGAGTCCGGGCTGGTGTATTTGGTGTTATGGGAGAAGATGCTGATGACTGTGCTCCAGAGAGTGGATTGGAATTTGAAGACATTGTAGAAACATCGAAAAGTATAGTAGAGCAACTGGAAAAAGAAAATGTGGATATGATTATCTGTCTGTCTCACAGTGGAACGAATGAAGATAAGAAAAAGTCAGAAGATGAGATCCTGGCAAAAGAGGTTCCACAGATTGATGTAATTATAAGCGGACATACACATTCTACGCTGGAGGATCCGATTAAATGCGGAGACACTTATATTGTATCGGGTGGTCCATATTGCGAAAATCTTGGTGAGCTTTGTCTGGTACAAAAGGAAGATGGACGCTGGAAACTGGAAAATTATCAGCTGAATTCTCTGGATGAAACAGTACCGGGAGATGAAACGGTAGCGAAGGAACTGGAGCAGTATAAAAATAAAGTGAATAAAGAATACTTGTCTGAATTTGGGTATGCATTTGACCAGGTACTTGCAGAAAACGAGGTGGAATTTACACAGATGGCCCAGTTTGCCGAAGAGCATGAGGAAGATTCACTCGGTAATCTGATCGCGGATTCTTATGCCTATGCGGTTGAGAAAGCGGAAGGTAATGATTATGAAAAGGTGGATGTGGCGATTGCACCATCCGGTACGATCCGGGATACTTTCCAGAAAGGAGAATTGACGGTATCCGATGCGTTTAATGTATGTTCACTTGGAATCGGAGCAGACCGAATCCCGGGGTATCCGCTGGTTAGTGTATATCTGACGGGAGCAGAGTTAAAAACAGTGGCAGAAATCGATGTATCGGTATCTTCAATCATGACAGCGACCCAGCTGTATCCTAGTGGGCTTACCTGGACATACAATCCATACCGGCTGATTCTGAATCGTGTGACAGATGTAAAACTGGTGACGAATGTTCCATATTCTGAGGACAAAGAATGGAATGAAATTCAGGATGATCAACTGTATCGTGTAGTAGCAGGCCTTTATTCTGCACAGATGCTGGGGTCAGTGGAAGACACTTCAAAAGGAATTCTGAAAATTGTGCCAAAAGATAAAGACGGAAATGCAATCAAGGACTTTGAACAGTATATTATTCATGATCAAAATGGTGCAGAGGTGAAGGAGTGGTATGCTCTTGCATCTTATCTGGAATCCTTTGAAAAGAACAAGGAAGGAATCCCACAGGTGCCTTCTTATTATGGAACATATGAAGGAAGAAAAACTGAGAATGCCAGTAAAAATATCATGGATATTCTCCGAAATCCCAATAAAATTGCTGTAGTTGTGTATGTGCTGGCCTTGGCTATTATGATAATTCTGGTTCTTGTGGTCAGATTTGTCATATGCTATACTAAAAAACGTGCAATCAGAAAGAGAAAAGAAGATTAAAGAAGGTAAATCATGAAGGAAATACAATTCAAACGTGCCCAGTTGGAAGATAGAGAAATCATTTCTCATTATTTTGAGCATCATACCAGCAGGAGCTGTGAGAGAACATTTGCCAATGTGTATTTATGGTCCAGACAGTATCCGGTTACATGGGCCGTTGTAGAAGATACACTGGTATTTAAAAGTGAGGATGAAAATCATCTTGCATTTGCATATCCGGCGGGAGAGCCGCACAAGGTAAAGAAGACGCTGGAGGTATTGATGGAGTATAGCCGGGACAGGGAGGTTCCGTTTCAGATGTATAATGTGACTCCGGAATATTTTGCGCAGCTTGAGGAATGGTATCCTGGAAGATTCCAGATAGAATATGTGCGGGATGACGCAGATTATGTCTATGAAGCAGAGAAGCTTGCAACTTTATCTGGAAAAAAACTTCACGGTAAGCGAAATCACATTAATAAGTTTAAATCTACTTATGAGGATCGTTGGAGTTATGAAAAGATGACAAAGGATAATGTAGAAGATTGTTTTCAGATGGCGTTAAAGTGGCGGAATGAAAATGGATGTGAAGACGATCCTGAAAAACGGGGCGAAATCTGTGTGACATTGAATTCACTTAGACTGTTAGAGGAACTTGGGCTTACAGGAGGCGTGCTTCGGATTGACGGGGATGTCGTTGCATTTACAATTGGAGAACCAATCTGTGAAGATACTTTTGTAGTTCACATTGAAAAAGCATATGCAGATGTGCAAGGGGCTTATCCGATGATCAATCAGCAGTTTGTGGAACATGAGTGTAGGGATTATCAATATGTGAACCGAGAAGAAGATACCGGGGCAGAGGGGCTTAGAAAAGCAAAATTGTCTTATCGTCCGGTCTTTTTGGTGGAGAAGGGAACTGTGACGGAGAAAAGTGCAGTATAGCGTATATAAGAGGAGGTAATAAAGATGATAGCAGAAAAAATGAAAAACATGGTGGCAAACAGTTCAGCCATCCGTGCAATGTTTGAAGAGGGCAACCGCCTTGCAGGCATATATGGAGCGGAAAATGTGTTTGATTTCAGCCTCGGGAATCCAAATGTACCGGCGCCGGAAACTGTAAAAAAGGCAATCATAGAATTGCTGGATGAGACAGATCCAGTTGTTCTTCATGGATATACCAACAGTAACTGTGGTTATGCAGATGTAAGAGAGTCTGTTGCAAGTTCATTAAATGAGCGTTTTGGAACAAACTTTGCAGGAAAGAATATTGTAATGACGGTCGGGGCCGCAGGTGGGCTCAATGTTATTCTGAAATCTCTGATTAATCCAGGAGATGAAGTGATTGCATTTGCACCTTACTTTGGAGAATATCGTTCTTATACGAATAATTATGACGGGGTTCTGGTGGAGGTCTCTCCGAATACTGCAGATTTTCAGCCGAAACTAGATGAGTTCGAGCAGAAGATTACACCAAAGACGAAAGCAGTGATCGTCAATACTCCGAACAATCCGACAGGGGTTGTTTATTCAGAAGAGACTATTAAAAAGATGGCAGCAATCATGGAGGCAAAGGAGAAAGAATATGGAACAGATATTTTCCTGATTTCCGATGAGCCATATAGAGAGCTGGCTTATGATGGGGTAGAAGTACCATATCTTACCAAGTATTATGCCAATACAATTGTAGGATATTCTTATAGTAAATCCCTGTCACTTCCGGGAGAGCGTATTGGATATCTTGTAATTCCGGATGAAGTAACAGACAGTGAAGAGGTACTGTCTGCGGCAAATGTGGCGACTCGTATCCTGGGATTTGTCAATGCACCTACACTTCAGCAGAAGGTGGTTGCAAAGTGTCTGAATGAGAAGACAGATCTTTCTTTTTATAACAGAAACAGGGAAGATCTTTATAATGGACTAAAAGAGTGTGGATTTGAATGTATCAAGCCACAGGGGGCATTTTATCTTTTTGTAAAATCTCCGGTGCCGAATGAAAAAGAATTCTGTGAAGCAGCCAAGAAATACAATATTCTGATCGTGCCTGGAAGTTCATTTGCCTGTCCGGGATATGTGAGACTGGCATATTGCGTCTCTCATGAGACCATAATCAATTCACTTCCCAAATTTAAAGAACTGGCAAAAGAGTATTTCTAGGAGACTAAAATGAAAGCATACGAGAAAAACATACGAAAAGTAGAGCCTTATGTGCCGGGAGAGCAACCACAGCGTAAGGTGATCAAGCTGAATACGAATGAAAATCCGTACCCACCGGCACCGGGAGTTACGAAAGCCCTCCAGGAAATGAATACGGACAGGCTAAGACTGTATCCGGATCCAACGGCGTCCTCCCTGGTGGAAGAATTGGCAAAGTTTTATCATGTGAATCCGGATCAGGTATTTGTAGGAGTGGGATCAGATGATGTATTGTCCATGTGTTTCCTGACATTTTTCAATTCTGAAAAACCGGTCTTCTTCCCGGATATTACATATTCATTTTATAAAGTGTGGGCGGATCTGTACAGGATTCCTTATGAATGTCAGAAGTTGGACGAGAAATTCCATCTTGTAAAAGAGGATTATTTTAAGGAAAATGGAGGAGTGATATTTCCAAATCCGAACGCTCCGACCGGAATCTATGAAGATCTGGATGTAGTAGAGGAGATTGTCGCAAAGAATCAGGATGTTATTGTAATCATAGATGAGGCTTATGTAGATTTTGCAGGACGTTCTGCAATTGAATTGATTGACAAGTATGATAATCTGATCGTAGTGCAGACGTTTTCAAAGGCAAGATCCATGGCCGGAATGAGAATCGGATATGCAATCAGTAATCCGATTCTGATTCAGTATTTAAATGATGCAAAATATTCATTTAATTCCTATACGATGAATCAGACTTCTCTGATTTGTGGTGTGGAAGCTGTGAAGGATAAAGCATATTTTGAAGAAGGGCTCCGTAAGATAATAGAGACCCGGGAATGGGCAAAGACAGAACTGAAAAACCTTGGTTTTCAGTGTCTGGATTCAAAATCTAATTTTATTTTTGCCATGCATCCGGATTATGATGCAAAAGAATTGTTCGAAGCACTGAAGAAGAATGATATTTATGTAAGATTCTGGGGCAGTGAGAGAATCGAGCAATATATGCGTATTACGGTGGGTACCAGAGAAGAGATGGAAACACTATTCGCATTTTTTAGAAAGTATATGAATAAATAAAGGGAGAATTCTATGACTGAAACTTTAGTACAAAGTGTAATTGCTGCGCTCAGCGGGAGTGTCAGCAAAGAAGCAATTGTTTTTCTTATTTCCATGATTCCGATTCTGGAGCTTCGAGGCGCTCTGCTGGTCGCTGGACCGATACTGGGGGTCCCGGTATCTACAGCTATTCCGTTGTGTATCATAGGGAATATTATTCCGGTACCGTTTATCCTGTTATTGATTACACCGATTTTTAACTGGATGAAAGGTACAAAAACGCTGAAACCTATGGTGGAACGGTTAGAGTCAAAGGCAATGAGTAAAAGTGATCAGATAGAAAAGTATGAGTTTTGGGGGCTGGTATTATTTGTAGGGATTCCTCTTCCAGGGACTGGTGCGTGGACAGGATCTCTGATTGCGGCACTTCTTGGAGTGAAATTTAAGAAAGCATTTCCAGCGGTGATGATTGGAATTTGTATGGCGACTGTGATTATGTGGTTCATTTCTTATGTGCTTCTCGGAGGAGTTCATTTACTAGGATAATACCATTAATAGAAAAGCAAAGGATAGGGTAAAAGAGATGTCAATGAAAGTAAATAAAACACTTCCTTCTCCTGCAGAGCTTAAGAAGGAATATCCGTTATCAGACAGGTTAAAAGAAATTAAAAATAAGAGAGATGCTGAAATCCGGGATATTTTTACCGGAAAATCAGATAAGTTCGTTGTAATTATCGGCCCATGTTCCGCAGATAATGAAGAAGCCGTATGTGAATATGTAAATCGGCTGGCAAGGCTGAATGAGAAAGTCGAAGAAAGACTGATGTTGATTCCAAGGATCTATACAAATAAACCAAGAACAACAGGAGAAGGATATAAGGGGATGCTTCATCAGCCGGATCCAGATAAAGCTCCGGATCTTTATGCAGGAATTCTAGCAATTCGTAAGATGCATATCCGTGCGATGGAAGAAACAGGATTGACTGCAGCCGATGAAATGCTGTATCCGGAAAACAGAAGTTATCTGGATGATATTCTTTCTTATGAAGCTGTTGGAGCAAGATCTGTGGAAGATCAGCAGCACAGACTGGTTGCTAGTGGAATGGATATTCCTGTTGGAATGAAAAATCCTACCAGTGGGGATCTGGCAGTTATGCTAAATTCTGTTGTCGCAGCACAGATGGGGCATCGTTTTATTTACAGAGGAATGGATGTGACAACGTCAGGAAATGAACTCGCACACGTGATTTTACGAGGCGGTGTAGATAAATATGGAAAATGTATTCCGAACTATCACTATGAAGAATGCGCAAGACTTTATGAATTATATCAGAAGAAAGAACTGAAGAATCCTGCAGCAATTATTGATGCAAATCACTCTAACTCTGATAAACAGTATAAAGAACAGATTCGAATTGTCAGTGAAGTTCTGCATACCCGCAGGTATAATCCGGATCTGAAGAAACTGATTAAAGGAGTAATGGTAGAAAGTTATCTGGTAGAAGGAAGACAGAATATCTGTGCAGACATGGTCTACGGGAAATCGATTACCGATCCATGTATCGGTTGGGAAGATACTGAAAAATTAATTTTAAAAATTGCAGATGAGTGTTAATATACTTTAAAACATAGAACCCCGCCTGTTCTGATTGGGACATTTCCAATTGGCAGATACAGGAGGGGTTTTGCCTTGAGAGAAGAAGCACTATGTGATAGAATATTATAAAATACGAGTATAAGGAGTAAGCATTATGGAAAAGTTATATGATGTTACTGCATTGGGAGAAATGCTGATTGATTTTACTATGAATGGGCAGAGTGAGCAGGGAAATAATCTGTTCGAAGCATGTCCGGGCGGCGCACCATGTAATGCCCTCGCTATGTTGAATAAACTGGGACGAAAAACTGCTTTTATTGGTAAGGTAGGAGAAGATCAGTTTGGACGCTTGTTAAGAGATACCATTGATGATCTGGGAATTGAGACAAAAGGGCTGATTCTGGATAAGAAGATCCATACAACGCTTGCCTTTGTACATACATTTCCGGATGGTGACAGAGAATTTTCATTTTACCGGAAACCGGGGGCTGATATGATGCTGACGGAAGAAGAAGTTGATTTTGATCTGATTCGTCAGTCGAAAATATTTCATTTTGGAACGCTTTCGATGACAGGGGAGCCAGTGAGGTCTGCAACGAAGAAGGCCTTAGAGATTGCCAAAGAATCTGGATGCCTGATTACATTTGATCCGAATTTACGTCCGCCGCTCTGGGATTCTCTGGATGAGGCAAAGGAGCAGATGGAATATGGTTTCCGTTATTGTGATGTATTAAAGATTTCTGATAATGAGATTCAGTTTATATCCGGAATGGAAGACTATGATGATGGAATTCATTATCTACAGGAAAAATATCAGATTCCGTTGATTTTTCTGACTATGGGAAAAGAAGGAAGCCGGGCATATTATAAAGATATGAGGGTGGAAAGAAAAGGATTTAAAGTAAAAGCTATTGAAACAACCGGAGCTGGAGATACTTTCTGCGGATGTGCCATTAATGGTGTGCTGACGTATGGATTGAATGGACTTAATGAAAGCGTATTAGGAGATGTTCTGACATATGCCAATGCCGGAGCTGCACTGATCACTATGAAGAAAGGTGCCATTCGTTCGATGCCTGATCCGGAAAAAGTAGAAGAATTAATTAAAGGATAGTTTGCTTATGAGATTACGAAGAATGCTGGCCGTATGGGCAGCGAAAATCAGTGAAAAAGCCAGTGTACACATTTTTCACCGTCAGGGTGTAACGTGGGCAGGTAAAATTGCATTAAAAATAGATCCGGATATTCTGAAGGAACTGGCAGGACAGGTGAAAAAAGAGATTTTTATTGTGTGTGGCACCAATGGAAAGACCACAACGAATAATATGTTGTGTGCTGCACTGGAGGAAGAAGGATATAAAGTCATCTGCAATCATACCGGTTCAAACATGTTAAATGGAGTGGTTGCCGCATTTGCATTAGGCGCAGGTTTGGGTGGCAATCTGGAGGCAGATTATGCGTGTATTGAGATTGATGAAGCTTCCACCAGAAGAGTTTTCCCGCATTTTAAGCCGGACTATATGGTACTGACCAATCTGTTTCGTGATCAGCTGGATCGCTATGGTGAAATTGATATTACGATGAATATTCTGAAAGAAGTCATGCAAAGCGCACCGGATATGAAAGTGATAGTCAATGGAGATGATGCATTGTCTGCATATCTGGCAATGGACAGCGGCAATCCGTTTATTACTTACGGAATCAGTGAAAAAGTAGTTGATGATAATGATTCCCATGAGATTCGGGAAGGTCGATTCTGTAAAAAGTGTGGAGCGCAGCTTCATTATAATTTCTATCATTACAGTCAGCTTGGTGATTATTCTTGCACCGCGTGTGATTTTAGAAGACCTGAGATTCAGTATGATGCATCTGATATAGAAATCAGTGACCACCTGGCATTTTCGGTGGAAGGAAGAAGAATAGAAGCTAATTATAAAGGTTTTTATAATGTCTATAATATTCTGGCTGCCTATACTGCAGGGCGGGCGTCAGGGCTTTCTCTGGAACATTATCAGCAGATGCTAAAGAAATTTAATCCGGAAAACGGACGAATGGAACAATTCCAGATCAAAGGAACCAAGACTGTATTAAATCTGGCGAAAAATCCGGCGGGATTCAATCAGAACATCTCTGCCGTTATGCAGGATGATACATTGAAAGATGTGATCATCGTGATTAATGATAATGCACAGGATGGAACAGATGTGTCCTGGTTGTGGGATGTGGATTTTGACCGGTTGAAAGGGGCAAATGTTAATTCCATTACAGTCAGCGGGATTCGATGTTATGATATGAGACTTCGTATGAAGTATGTGGACATCCCGTCCATGCTGGAAGCGGATGTGGAAAAGGCAATCCGTGAAAGAGTGGAAAATGGATGTAAGAATTTGTATGTACTGGTGAATTATACGGCACTTTTTAGTACCCGTAATGTATTAAAGAGACTGGAGGGAGAAGACTAATGGATGTAAAAGACATGAAGATTACGATCGGGCATCTCTATCCAGATCTTTTGAACCTGTATGGGGATCGTGGGAATATAGCCTGTCTGATGCAGCGATGTATCTGGAGAGGAATTGAGGCGGAAACGATAGAATTTAATACCGGTGATGTAATTGATTTCTCGAAATTAGATATTGTACTCCTGGGAGGCGGTTCAGATCGTGAACAGGCTATTGTTTGCAAAAATCTTCTGGAGATTCAAAGTCAGTTCAAAGAATATGTAGAAGATGATGGAGTTGTAATTGCCGTCTGTGGAGGTTATCAGCTGTTAGGTAAGTATTATAAAACGGATGACGGAATGATTGAGGGATTGAATCTGGTCGATATATATACCGAGCAGGAAGAAGGGCGTCTGATCGATAATATTGTTCTGGAAAGTCCCCTGGCTGATATGCCAGTGGTCGGATTTGAAAATCATGGTGGCAGGACTTATATCAATGGAAACCAGCCATTTGGAAAAGTCCTTTATGGTTCCGGAAATGATGGTAAGAGTGGATATGAAGGAGTTATCTATAAAAATGTGATCGGGACATACCTTCATGGTCCACTCCTTCCGAAAAATCCCCAGATTTGTGATTATCTGATTCAGAAAGCGCTGGAGCGAAAGTATGGTTCGGTGCAGCTGAGTCCATTAGACGATAGTCAGGAAAAAGAGGCGAATGATTATATCTACTACAGATTTGTGAAAGCATAGTTAAAGATTTTCTGAACAATCACGCAGTTCCAGAAGTTTAATATATTCCAAAAGATCTTTTTTGGAACGGGAAGAAAGATGATGGTAACGGGATAGTAAGGCCTTTTCATTTGCAGATAAAACAGGTACCTGCGAAGGGGTAAGCTCAACCGGTTCGTCATCCAGGAGGTAATCTACAGAAACGTGAAAGAGACCGGCAATGGCCGTCAGCTTCTCGTGAGATGGCTGACGGTTCTTTGTTTCATATCCGGCAATCGTGGAACGTGCCACATTCAGTCGTTTTGCAACATAATCCTGTGTCATTTCGTTTTCAATACGCAAGGTTTTTAATTTTTCTGCAAATGGCATGGCACATACCTCCTCTTTTGTTTGGTATATTTTACCAATTGTTGCGTTATACAACATGAAAAGTGCCAAATATCAACAAAGTGTTGCACGCTTGTTGCGGGTCGGAACAATGGAAAGGGGTTAATATGAGAACAGAACGATTTAAGATGGAAAGAGAAGGATTGGTGGAAGAAGGACAAGAGGTCGTGATCAGTGAACGGAGTGCTGTGACAGGACAGTATACATATCTTGTGGAACCATCCATTGCGATGTCAGGAATCTACCGGACACGACAGCGGATCAAGTCACGGAAAGGGATTATTAAAAAAATTGAAAAAACCGAAAGAGGTTTTTACCTTCTGGTAGAACTTGAGGAGTAGAATGTGCTCTGTAAGGAGCGGATGAAACATAATCTGAGCCGTTGACACTGGTGAAAAAACCACCTATAATTTAGTTTAAGGGCAGTGAATCCGGACTTATTAAAATGAGTAAGCTGGTCCTGAACGGATACATGAAAATATAAGAAAAGTGAGGAAATGGATAGATGATAATTGCGAAAAATGATGAGGCGAAAAGAAATAAGATATGGACGATCGTAACAACGGTCTCATCTGTCCTGGTGATATTAATTGCAATTTTTCTTTTAACAAAGATGTTTACAGGCAATCCACTGGAGGGATCGTGGGCTGATGAGGACGGCAATCTGAATCTGACCATTGAACATGATGGAGCCTTGATCGTAAATATTCCGGCAATTGGTGAAGAGGAAAGTGTTGATGTTGAGATGGAATATACGATAGATAAAGAGGAGAAGACAATCACGATCAAAGAAGATGAAGCAAGGCTTCAGGAGGCTGTGGAGCATTCAAACGGACAATATACAGAAGAAACACTTAAAAGTGCAGTGAGTCCGATTGTAACAACATTTGATTATAGTGTGGAACAAGATCAGTTAATATTGACAGAGCGCGAATATGGCGATCAGATGATATTTATAAAAGAGTAATGGAAGTAAGCCCCTCTATGATACACCAACTTAACAAGGTGACAGATAGAGGGGCATTTCAATGCAGAAGGGAAGAGGTGTTTATTCATGCGAAGAAATGAGACAAAAAAAATACAGATCGGAAATATGTGTATCGGAGGTGGACAGCCGATTGCAATTCAGTCTATGACAAATTCAAAAACAGAAGATGTGGAAGCAACTGTATCGCAGATCCTCGCACTGGAAAAAGCAGGATGTGAGATAATTCGGTGTGCTGTCCCAACGATGGAGGCAGCTTCCAGTATCCGTAAGATCAAAGAACAGATTCATATTCCACTTGTGGCAGATATACATTTTGATTATCGTCTGGCAATTGCAGCTATTGAAAACGGAGCAGATAAGATTCGGATCAACCCGGGAAATATTGGAGATGAAAGCAGAGTAAAGGCAGTCGTTGATAAGGCAAAAGAATATGGAATCCCAATTCGTGTAGGTGTTAACAGCGGATCTCTGGAAAAATCACTGGTAGAAAAATATGCTGGTGTGACAGCGGAAGGTCTGGTAGAGAGTGCAATGGATAAAGTGCATATGATCGAGCGGATGGGATATGACAATCTTGTGGTTAGTATTAAATCGTCGGATGTTTTGATGTGTGTAAAGGCACATGAACTGATTTCTGAACAATGTATTTATCCATTACATGTAGGGATTACTGAGTCCGGTACTTTACTCGCAGGTAATATCAAATCTTCAATCGGTCTTGGTCTGATTCTGAATCAAGGAATCGGTGATACGATCCGTGTTTCCCTGACTGGAGATCCGGTGGAGGAAATCAAATCCGCAAAACTGATTTTAAAGACGCTTGGGCTTAGAAAAGGTGGAATCGAAGTCGTATCCTGTCCGACCTGTGGAAGAACTAAGATTGATCTGATCGGTCTTGCAAACCAAGTAGAAAAGATGGTACAGGATATTCCGCTGGATATTAAGGTCGCAGTTATGGGATGCGTGGTAAATGGTCCGGGGGAAGCCAAAGAAGCGGATATTGGAATTGCCGGCGGAATTGGCGAGGGATTGTTGATCAAAAAAGGTGAGATTGTAAAAAAAGTAAAAGAAGACCAGTTATTAGAGACATTGAGACAGGAGTTGTTACACTGGAATGAGTAAGCCATTCTTTGAAGTATTTCCAACACTAAAATTGAATGCTGAAATTCGTATGCTGTATGATGGAGTGGAGGTAACGAAGGTTGCCACCAATTCTACGCGTGATTTTATTAAAGTCTGTCTGTACAGCAGACATCTAATTCAGAAGAAATATATTTACGAGACAGAGCGTATGCTAAAGCAGCAATTGTTTGGCCGAAGCCGTGTACAGGTGACGATCCACGAGCAATATGAGCTGTCAGAACAGTATACACCGGAGAATCTGATGAATGAATATTATGACAGTCTGCTTCTGGAACTGGATCAGAGAAGTGTGGTTGAGAGAAGTATGCTTCAAAGTGCAGATTATGAATTCTCGGATGGTAATATTTTGTGCCTGAAACTAGTAGATTCAATCGTAGCGCAAGGGAAAAAAGATTCTCTTTCAAGTTATCTGACGGGAGTTTTTCAGGAACGATTTCACCGTCCGATTGAGGTCAGAGTGCTGTATGAAGAACCAAAAGACAGTAAGCTAAAATACAATGAGATCAAGCTTCAGCAGGAAGTAGATGCTATCATAGACCAATCTGTGGCTGTGCAGGAAGAAAAAGCGTTGAAGAAAAAAGAAAAGGAAGAGAAAGCAGAAGCTGCCGGAAAGGATGCAAATAAGACGACAGGAAAATCAGGTAGGAATTCTGCGGGACCGGGACCCAAGAAAGGATTTTTCGGTTCTGGGAAAAAAGAGGGATTTTCTTATAGTAAACGAACCTCGGATGATCCAAATGTAATCTATGGCCGGGAATTTGATGATGAACCGATGGAGTTAAAGAATGTTGTAGGCGAAATGGGTGAGATTACAATCCGGGGAAAAGTAATCAGTTTTGAGACACGTGAAATCCGGAATGAAAAGACAATTATTATGTTTGCGGTCACAGATTTTACGGATACAATCATGGTGAAAATGTTTGTAAAAAATGAACAGCTTGCGGATATCCTGGCAAGTGTCAAAATAGGAGCGTTTCTAAAAATCAGAGGAGTTACGACGATTGACAGATTTGACGGTGAACTAACGATCGGTTCGGTTGCCGGAATCCGTAAAATCAGTGATTTTACTGTATCAAGAACGGATACTGCTCCGGAAAAACGGGTGGAACTTCATTGTCATACTAAGATGAGTGATATGGACGGTGTTACAGATGTTAAAGATCTGTTGAAACGGGCGCATGACTGGGGACATAAAGCACTTGCTATTACGGACCATGGTGTAGTTCAGTCTTTTCCGGATGCCAATCATTTTATAGAAGGACTGGATAAAAATGATCCGTTTAAAGTAATCTATGGAGTGGAAGGATATCTGGTTGATGATCTGACAGATGTAGCTGTGAATGAAAAAGGACAGTCACTGGATGATACTTATGTAGTGTTTGACCTGGAAACGACGGGATTCAGTCCGATCAAAGACAAAATTATTGAGATTGGTGCAGTAAAAGTAGAGCACGGAGAGATTACGGAAAAGTTCAGTACGTTCGTGAATCCGAAAATCCCAATTCCTTTTCAGATTACACAGCTGACAAGTATTACGGACCAGATGGTCATGGATGCGCCGGATATTGAGAATGTTCTTCCACATTTTCTGGATTTTATCGGGGATGCTGCTCTGGTGGCTCATAATGCTTCTTTTGATGTAAGCTTTATTGAGCAGAATTGCAGATATCAGGATATCCAGCCAGATTTTACGTCTGTAGATACGGTGGCATTGGCAAGAATCCTGCTTCCAACTTTATCTAAATTTAAACTAAATGTTGTGGCGAATGCTTTACATATTTCCCTGGAAAATCATCACCGTGCAGTAGATGACGCAGGGGCAACGGCTGAAATTTTTGTGAAATTTGTTGAAATGCTGAAAGATCGTGGCATACGTAATCTGACGAAACTGAACCAGTTTGGTGCGCATAATGCAGATGCGGTTAAGAAGCTTCCTTCTTATCACGTGATTATTCTTGCACAGAATGAAGTGGGAAGAGTGAATCTCTATACGTTGATTTCCAAATCTCATCTGGATTACTATGCCAGAAGGCCAAGAATTCCAAAGAGTGAACTATCGAAATATCGGGAGGGGCTTCTGGTAGGAAGTGCCTGTGAAGCGGGAGAGCTTTATCAGGCTATTTTGAATGAAAAGTCGGATGAAAGAATCGCAAGGATCGTAAATTTTTATGATTATCTTGAAATCCAGCCATTGGGAAATAATCGTTTTATGATTGCCAGCGATAAGGTGACGAAGGTTCAGAATGAAGAAGATCTGAAAGAAATAAATCGTAAAATTATCCAGCTTGGAGAGAGATTTAATAAGCCTGTAGTAGGAACCTGTGATGTACATTTTATGGATCCGGAAGATGAAGTATACCGCAGAATCATCATGGCCGGAAAAGGATTCAGTGATGCGGATGAACAGGCACCGCTTTATCTACGTACAACGGAAGAAATGCTGGAAGAATTCGAGTATCTTGGCTCTGCAAAAGCGAAGGAAATTGTAATTGATAATCCAAACAAGATTGCAGATATGATTGAACGGATTACGCCGGTGCGTCCAGATAAATGTCCGCCGGTCATCCCGGATTCGGATAAAATGTTAAGAGAGATCTGTTACAATAAAGCACATTCTATGTATGGAGAAAATCTGCCGGAAGTTGTTACAGAGCGTCTGGAGCGTGAGCTGAATTCCATCATATCTAATGGATTTGCCGTAATGTATATTATTGCGCAGAAGCTGGTTTGGAAATCCAATGAGGACGGTTATCTGGTTGGTTCCAGAGGTTCTGTAGGTTCTTCATTTGTTGCGACGATGGCCGGAATTACAGAGGTTAATCCTTTGAGCCCTCATTATTATTGTAAAAAATGCCATTACAGTGATTTTGATTCGGAAGAAGTGAAGGCATATGCCGGAGGCTGCGGATGGGATATGCCGGATAAGATGTGTCCGGTCTGCGGAGAAAAACTGGTGAAAGACGGATTTGACATTCCGTTTGAGACGTTCCTTGGCTTTAAGGGAAATAAAGAGCCGGATATCGACTTGAACTTCTCAGGAGATTATCAGAGTAATGCACATAAATATACCGAGGTTATTTTTGGGGCAGGGCAGACGTTCCGTGCAGGAACAGTTGGAACACTTGCCGATAAAACGGCATTTGGCTATGTGAAAAATTATTTTGAAGAACGTGGACAGGGGAAACGAAAATGTGAAATTGACCGTATTGTTCAGGGGTGTACCGGAATCCGGCGAAGTACGGGCCAGCATCCGGGAGGCATTATTGTTCTGCCGTTGGGGGAGGAAATCAATTCATTCACTCCAGTGCAGCATCCGGCGAATGATATGACAACCGATATTGTAACAACACATTTTGATTACCATTCTATCGATCACAACCTGTTGAAGCTGGATATTCTGGGACATGATGATCCTACGATGATTAAGACACTGGAGGAATATATCAGTTCTCCGGCGATGGATAATGAATACAATGAGACGGATCACCGTTTTGATGCAACTAAAATTCCGCTGGATGACCCGGGAGTTATCTCATTATTTCATGATACTTCTGCTCTGGGAATTACTCCGGATGATATTGGCGGCTGTCCGGTGGGGTGTCTGGGAATCCCGGAGTTTGGTACAGATTTCGTTATTCAGATGGTTGTGGACACTAAGCCTCAGACTTTATCTGATCTGATCCGGATCTCTGGTCTGTCACATGGTACGGATGTATGGCTGAACAATGCTCAGGAACTGATCAAGAGTGGAAAGGCTACGATTTCTACTGCGATCTGTACCCGAGACGATATCATGACTTATCTGATCAATAAAGGGATGGACAGTGAAGAATCCTTCACCATTATGGAACGAGTGCGTAAAGGAACGGTAGCAAAGGGAAAATGTAAAGAATGGCCGGAATTTAAGAAAGATATGGCAGAACACGGAGTACCGGACTGGTATGTCTGGTCTTGTGAAAAGATCAAATACATGTTCCCGAAAGCGCATGCAGCGGCATACGTTATGATGGCTTACCGGATTGCATATTGTAAGATTAATTATCCTCTGGCTTATTATGGCGCTTATTTTGGAATTCGTGCGGACGCATTTTCCTATGAAATTATGTGTCAGGGAAAAGAAAAACTGCAATATTATATTGATGACTATAACAGAAGGTCGGCGACGTTAAGTAAAAAAGAACAGGATACCATGAAAGATATGCATATTGTTCAGGAAATGTATGCAAGAGGATTTGAATTTGAACCGCTGGATATCTACAGGGCCCAGGCAACAAAATTCCTGATCGTGGATGGAAAACTGATGCCTCCACTTTCCAGTATTGACGGCATGGGAGAAAAGGCTGCAGAGGCTGTGGCGGAAGCTTCTAAAGATGGGAAATATCTGTCGCTGGATGATTTCCGGCAGAGGACTAAGGCAAGTAAATCGGTGATTGATTATATGGTTGAGCTGGGAATTTTGTCAGATCTTCCTGCATCCAATCAGTTGTCACTTTTTGATTTTTAATTTTAAAGTACAAAAGAAAAGAGGAATGGTATATGTGGCTTTTATTTGCGGTAGGAGCATCTTTTTTCGCGGGAATTACAGCAATACTTGTAAAAATCGGTGTGCAGGATACGGATTCGCATCTTCTGACGGCACTTCGGACAATTGTGGTTTTGATCTTCTCGTGGCTGATGGTATTTTTGGTGGGATCTCAGGATACGATCCGGGATGTGTCAGCGAAGACGCTGATATTCTTATGTGCATCCGGGGTGACAACGGGTGCTTCCTGGATCTGTTATTTCCATGCTCTGCAAATTGGAAATGTGAATCAGGTGGTTCCAATTGATAAGTCCAGTGTAATCTTGACAATTCTGCTGGGTGTTATTTTTCTTAAAGAGCCAATGAATCTGATGAAAGCAGGATGTGTAGTTCTGATCGCAGTCGGGACATTTCTGATGATTGAAAAGAAAAATGTAAAAGAGACAGATGCACAAAAAAGCCGAAGCGCTTTGATTTATGCTGCTTTATCAGCAATCTTTGCTTCTCTGACAGCACTTCTGAGTAAGATCGGTATTGTTGGGATTGAGTCGAATCTGGGAACGGCAATCCGTACGATAATTGTCCTTTTGATGGCGTGGATGATTGTTTTGGCCAGAGGAAAGCAGAAACAGATCCGAACGATTACAAAAAAGAGCTGGATTTTTATTGTATTGTCCGGAATTTCGACTGGATTATCCTGGTTATGCTATTATCGGGCGCTTCAGGATGGACCGATCAGTGTTGTACTACCGATTGATAAATTAAGTATTCTGGTATCCATTGGTTTTGCATACGTTGTATTTGGAGAGAAACTGACTAGAAAATCGGCGGCAGGTCTGGTTCTGATCGTGGTCGGGACATTGGGAATGGTGATATAGGAAAGAGGTTATAGAAAGAATGAGATTAAAGAAACAGTACAAAGGAATATTCTATATTGTTATATCTGCGTTTTGCTTTGCGCTTATGAGTATGTTTGTACATTTATCAGGAGATCTTCCGTCTACACAGAAGAGCTTTTTCAGAAATCTGGTGGCAGCAATGTTCGCCGGGGGGATTCTCTGGAAAGGTCAAGTGCCTTTGCGATGTAAGAAAGAGAATTTTTTGTATCTGCTTTTACGTTCTGTTTTTGGCACGATAGGAATTTTGTGTAATTTTTACGCAGTAGATCATCTGGTTCTGGCAGATGCCTCTATGTTGAATAAGATGTCTCCGTTTTTTGCGGTAGTATTCAGCTATATTATCTTGAAAGAAAGCGTAACATGGAAGCAGGCGATGATTGTGGTCGGTGCGTTTCTTGGAAGTTTATTTGTGATCAAACCAACCGTCTCGAACATGGAACTGATCCCTTCTCTGATTGGATTATTGGGCGGGATCGGAGCCGGGGCGGCTTATACAATGGTGAGAAAGCTGGGGGAACTTGGAGAAAAAGGACCGTTTATTGTGTTCTTCTTTTCTTCATTTTCCTGCCTTGTGACATTGCCATATCTCATTTTTGATTATCATCCGATGACATTGGTACAGATAGGAATGCTTCTCCTGGCTGGACTTTCTGCTGCCGGAGGACAGTTCTCTATTACAGCGGCTTATTGTTATGCTCCTGCAAAAGAAATCTCAGTTTATGATTATTCGCAGATCATCTTTTCCTCTCTGCTGGGATTTCTGGTCTTCGGACAGGTACCGGATGCGTGGAGCTGGCTGGGATATGGTATTATTCTGGTGATGGCAGTATTGATGTTTTTGTATAATAAACGCAAAAGTGAAAAAGTGATTTTAAAAGAAGACTGATGGCGGAGGGGAGATTGATGAAGCAGTCACAGATTACCTTCTGGTGCCATGAGATTATACGGTCTCAAGCACCGACAGATGGATTTTACATCGATGCAACAATGGGAAAAGGAAATGACACGTTATTTTTATGTGAACTTGCAGGAGAGAATGGCTATGTCTTGGCCTTTGATATTCAGGAAGAAGCAGTGTGTGTAACAAAAGAACTGCTGGAGAGAAAAGAATGTGTGGATAGGGTCAGACTTATAAGAGATGGACATGAGCACATGGATCAGTATGTGGAAGAAAAAACGGCGGATGTGATCTGTTTTAATTTGGGATATCTTCCGGGGGGAGATCACAGAATCGCGACGAAAGCGGATACCAGTGTGGCTGCTATTGAGAAGGGACTAAAGATTTTAAAAAATGGAGGGATGATGAGCCTTTGCATTTACAGCGGAGGAGATACAGGATATGAGGAAAAAGAACGCATACTGGAATATCTGAAAGACCTTCCAGCGAAGGAATACACGGTGATCGCTAATGAATATTACAATCGGAAAAATGACCCTCCGATGCCGGTTTTTATCTTTAAGAGATAAATTGACATTTGCAGGAAAGTGCTGTATGCTGAAAGTGTCCAAAAATAAAAAAGAAAGGAAGGTATGTTTATGGACAGTAATTCGGATCGAAGTCGAAATATGATAATCGGATATAGAAACACCATGGGATGCCTTCCGGGATTGATTTGTAAGAGTGATTAAGCTTTACTTCTGTTTCCAGAAAGGTTTTATTTTGCGTGCTGCTATATCCGAAAGGGATCTGGCAGTTTTTTTTTGCAAAAAGTGAATGGAAACAGGAGGTAAAGAAAATGGCAAAGAACACAATTTTAAATCTTTTGGAAAAGAAAAAGTATAAAGAATTGAAAGAAAAGATGTCTGCTTACAATCCGGTGGATCTTGCCGAACTACTAGTAGAACTGGATGATAAAGAGCTTGCGATGGTGTTCCGCATGATTGATAAAGATGATGCGGCGCAGGTATTTTCTTATATGGATGATGACCAGCAGCAGACACTTCTTAATAGTTTCACAAGTAAAGAAATCAGGTACATTTTGGATTCCATGGCTACGGATGATGCAGTAGATCTCCTGGAAGATATGCCTGCAAATGTGGTAAATCGGCTGCTCAGTCAGGTCAGTGCAGATACAAGAGCAGATATTAACAGATTGCTGAAGTATCCTGAAGACAGTGCGGGAAGCATTATGACGGTGGAATATATTGATCTGTCACCGGATATGACGGTTCAACAGGCACTGGATAAGATTCGGAAAGTCGGGATTCACAGCGAAACGGTATATACCTGCTATGTTGTGGTCAGAAGAAAGCTTGTGGGAATTGTGACAGCAGAAGTGCTGATGACAAATGAGAAAGATACTCTGATCCGTGATCTGATGCGTGAAAATTTCATCTATATCCGAACGAGCGATGATCAGGAAGATGCGGCAAAATTATTCCGTAAATATGGGCTAATCGCGATACCGGTGCTGGATGATGAAGGTTATATTGTGGGAATCGTAACTTTTGATGATGCGATTGGAGTTCTGACAGAGGAGACGACAGAAGATATTCACAAGATGGCTGCCATGTCGTCCAGTGAGGATTCTTATCTGAAGACAACGGTATTTCAGCATGCAAAGAACAGAATACCCTGGTTGCTTGTCCTGATGTTCTCTTCTGTAATCACTGGTGCAATCATTACTAGATATGAAAATGCATTTGCAGCAGTGCCGCTTCTGGTATCCTTCATGCCGATGCTGATGGATACTGGCGGAAATTGTGGATCCCAGAGTTCTACTCTGATCATTCGTGGTCTTGCGGTGGATGAATTGCATTTGTCGAATCTGCCGTCAATTGTATGGAAGGAATTTAGAGTGTCACTGGTAGTAGGGACAGTTCTTGCAGTAGCAAATGGAATCAGAATCTATCTGATGTATCAGAATGTGGAAATGGCAGTTGTGGTCGCGATATCTTTAATTGGAACGGTTATGGTGGCAAAGATGGTGGGATGTATGCTTCCGATTCTTGCTAAACAGATGCATTTTGATCCTGCAATTATGGCATCCCCATTGATCACAACGATTGTAGATACCTGCTCTATTATGATATATTTTCGAATTGCAACGGTGGCATTCAGACTATAATTAGGTATAAGAGTGTATGGAAATAGGAGGATGAATCAATGAGAAGAAAAGACAGGGAAGTTACAAATCCAGAGGAAATTAAGAGCGTGTTCGAAAAATGCAAAGTGTGCAGAATTGGATTTAAGGAAGAGGACGGAGTGTATATTGTTCCAGTGAATTATGGCTATTGTTTGGAGGAAGATAAGCATACTATCTATCTGCATGGTGCAAAAGAAGGGAAAAAGATAGATCTTCTTCGAAAAGATCCGGAAGTTGGAGTGGAACTGGATTATGGACATGAATTGGTGGAAGGTGAGCTGGCATGTCAGTACAGTTATCATTTTGTAAGTGTTATTGCAAAGGGAACGGCGGAACTGATTGAGGATCCAAAGGAAAAATTGAAAGCTCTGGGTATCATTATGAAGCATCAGACAGGGAAAGAATTTGATGAATTTGAGACAAACCCACAATTGGAAAAAACAGTTGCTGTTCTGAAAGTGGTGATTCGGGAATGCAGTTGTAAAAAACATGGATAAAACCAATGGAAATAGAAAGGATTGTAGTCATTTCTTCTAATTAATACTTTAAAACGTAAAAGTGGTATGGTATACTATCTACAAATGGGCCTGGAAAATCAGAGCTTAAATAAGTGAATTGTTGGGGAAACACTTTACATAATATAAAGGAGGAAATGACATGATTTGGGCAAAGGAAGAAACTCTGCCGAGAGCCGAGATTGAGAAAATCCAGCTGGAGCGGTTAAAGAAAACGGTGCATTATATCTATGAAAGAGTAGAGCCCTACCGTAGAAAAATGGATGAAGCCGGGGTGAAACCGGATGATATTCAGAGCCTGGATGATCTGAAGAGACTGCCTTATACGTATAAAAAGGATTTTAAAGACAATTATCCGATGGGACTGTTTGCGGTAGATAAGAAAGAACTGGTACGTTTCCATGCAAGTTCTGGAACGACAGGGAAACCAACGGTAGTTGGATATACGAGAAATGATCTGGATATGTGGCTGAATAATGTGGCGCGTATTGCCTGTATGGGGGGTGCGACTGCAGATGATGTGGCGCAGATCGCCTTTGGGTATGGTACATTTACAGGAGCACTTGGTCTTCATGGAGGACTGGAAAAGGTTGGAGCATCCGTCATTCCGATGTCTTCTGGAAATACAAAGAAACAGATCATGTTCATGCAGGATATCGGGACGACACTGCTTGTTGCGACACCGTCCTATGCACTTCATCTCGGAGAAGAAATCCGGGCAAGAGGAATTGATCCGTCAAAAGATCTGAAGGTACATATTGGTCTGTTTGGAGGAGAAGGTATGACAGAACCTATGCGTGATGAGATGCATAAGGTCTGGGGAGAGCAGTTCCTGTGTACACAGAACTATGGAATGAGTGAATTATGCGGTCCTGGAGTTGCAGGTGAATGTGAGCAATTGTGTGGTATGCATATTAATGAGGACTGGTTTATTCCTGAAGTGATTGATCCGGATACCGAAGAAGTACTTCCACCGGGTGAGCTTGGGGAGCTGGTTGTAACCTGCCTTGGAAAAGAGGCACTGCCGCTGGTACGCTACAGGACAGGAGATCTGACAAGATTGTTCTATGAGCCTTGTAAATGTGGAAGAACAACGGTACGTATGGAGAACTTGTCCGGTCGTGCAGATGATATGCTGGTAATCCGGGGAGTGAATGTATTCCCGACACAGATTGAAGAAGTGCTGCTTCAGATTCCGGAGATTGGTCCACACTATGAGATTCTGGTAGAAAGAAAGAATCGTCTGGATGTCATGACGATCACTGTGGAACTGGTGGATGACAGACTGCTTGACAGTTATACACAGTTAAGCGAATTGGAACAGAAGATTAAAAAAGGATTGAAAGCACAGCTTGGACTTGCAACACAGATTAAACTGGTTGCACCGTATTCCCTGAAACGTTTTGAAGGAAAAGCGAAGAGAGTCACAGATTTACGAAAGGATGGATTATAAAATGGCGGAAAAAGTGATTATGCTCGGTAATGAGGCAATTGCCCGTGGAGCTTATGAGGCTGGAGTTAAAGTGTCTGCAGCTTATCCGGGGACACCGAGTACAGAGATCAGTGAAAATCTGGTGAAATATAAAGATGACCTTTATTGTGAATGGTCTCCAAATGAGAAGGTGGCTACAGAGGTTGCAATCGGTGCTTCCGTAGCAGGGGTGCGCGCAATGTCATGTATGAAACATGTAGGATTTAATGTGGCAGCAGATCCGGCATATACGGTATCTTATATGGGAGTGAACGGAGGACTGGTCATTGTTGTTGCAGATGATCCGGGACTCTACAGTTCCCAGAACGAGCAGGATACCAGAATGGTGGCTAGAGCGGCACAGCTTCCAGTGATTGAGCCTTCTGACAGTTCAGAAGCAAAAGAATTTATGAAAATAGCATTTGACCTGAGCGAACAGTTTGACCGTCCGTTTGTATTCCGTACTACAACCAGACTGGCTCATTCCCAGGGAATTGTTGAGCTGAATGAAAGAAAAGAGATTGAAGATAAGCCTTATGTAAAAGATATTCGGAAGACCGTTATGATGCCGGGGAATGCAAAACTTCGTCATGTTGAGATTGAAAAACGAAATCTGGAGCTTGCGGAAGCTGCAAACACACTTCCAATCAACAGAGTGGAGATGAATGATACTAAGGTCGGGGTTATCACCAGTGGAATCCCGTACCAGTATGTCAAAGAAGCAATGCCGCAGGCATCAGTTTTGAAGCTGGGGATGGTTAATCCACTTCCAAGAAAACTGATTGAGGATTTTGCATCCAGAGTAGAGACTCTGTATATTGTAGAGGAACTGGATCCTGTCATTGAAGAACAGGTGAAATCCTGGGGAGTCAAGGCAATCGGGAAAGAGATCTTTACCGTACAGGGCGAGTATAGTGCCAATATGATCCGAGCTGCTATTCTGGGACAGAAGCTGGATATTGTTGAACCGGCACAGGCACCAGGAAGACCTCCGATTCTCTGCCCGGGATGTCCACACAGAAGTGTTTACTATGTATTAAATAAATTAAAATTACATGCAGCAGGAGATATCGGATGTTATACACTGGGTGCAGTTGCCCCGTTAAGTGTTGTGGATACAACAATCTGTATGGGAGCAAGTATTTCCAGTCTTCATGGAATGGAAAAAGCAAAAGGAAAAGATTATATTAAGAACTGGGTAGCGGTCATTGGAGATTCTACATTCCTTCATACTGGAGTGAATTCTCTGATGAACATGATGTATAACAAGGCAACCGGAACGGTTATTATTCTGGACAATTCTACTACCGGAATGACAGGACATCAGGATCATGCAGCAACCGGAAAAACGCTGCAGGGAGACCCGACTTATGCAATCAATATTCCAGAGCTTTGCCGTGCGATTGGAGTAAAGAATGTAGTTGAAGTCAATGCATTTGATATTCAGACCTTAGAAAAAGTAGTGAAAGAAGAAATCGCAAAAGATGAAGTATCTGTCATCATTACGAAGACACCTTGTGTGTTATTAAGTAAGGCAAAGAAACCGTTATACACAGCTCATCCGGAGAAATGCAAGAAATGTGGCATGTGCATGAAACCTGGATGTCCGGCAATGACAAAGAAAGCGGATGGAACCATTTATATCGATGATACAATGTGTACCGGATGTGGGCTTTGTGAAAGCCTGTGTAAGTTCGATGCAATCGAATTAGTGAAGGAAGGTGACAGATAATGGCAACAAAGAATATTATGATTGTTGGTGTAGGAGGCCAGGGAACGCTTCTTACTAGCAGAATTCTGGGAGGACTTGCTATCGCAGGAGGCTATGATGTAAAACTTTCCGAGGTTCATGGTATGGCGCAGCGCGGAGGAAGTGTTGTAACGTTTGTCCGTTATGGAGAAAATGTAGCTGAGCCGATTGTCGAAGAAGGCCAGGCAGACGTTATCATCGCATTTGAGCGTCTGGAGGCGTTACGATATGCACATTTCCTGAAAAAGGATGGGGTACTGATCATTAATGACTGGAGAATTGATCCGATGCCGGTAGTGATTGGAGCAGCTGAATATCCGGAAAACATTATTGAAACTCTGAAAAAAGATTATAAAGTATATACTGTGAATGCAACAGAAGAATCAAAAAAACTCGGTAATCCGAGAGTATTTAATCTGATTGTGTTGGGAATTGCAGCTCAGCATATGGATTTTTCAAAGGAACAGTGGTATGACGTAATCGAACATACAGTGCCACCAAAAACGATTGACATAAATAAGCAGGCGTTTGATGTTGGATATCACTTATAAGGAGGTGCAATAGATGATCAGACAACTATCAGTGTTTGTGGAGAATAAGCTGGGAAGTCTTATGGATGTTACATCCAGACTGACAGAAGCACATGTAAATATCCGGGCAGTTGCAGCTTTTGATACTCCAGAGTTCGGAATCCTTCGACTGGTAGTCGATAAGCCGGAAGAAGCAAAGAGTTATCTGACCGAGAGAGGTTTTGTCGTAAGAGTACAGGAAGTCATGGGAGTAGAACTGGAAGACAAAAAAGGCAATCTCAATCAGATGCTGGCAATTCTTGCTGATGGCAAGATTAATGTAAATTACATTTATTCATTTGTGGTCCGTGAGGAGAAGGCTCCCGTGATGGTATTTAGTACGGATGATTATATCAAAGCGGCAGAAATCCTGAAGGATGCAGGTGTAAAGATTGTGGAAGAAGATGAATTATAAGTAACTCCCCGTAAAAGGAGAACAAAGGAGAAAAAAAGAAAGATAGGAGTAAAAAAATGGCGAGAGTATCATTGGAAAACTGGAAAGAGATGATCAGAGACCCCAAAATTGAGTGCATGAGCAGGGATGAGATGCGTGCGCTGCAAAGTGAACGCCTGGTAAAGCAGGTCAGGAACGTATACGACCATGTTCCGTTTTATCGGAATAAGATGGATGAAATGGGGCTGGAACCCGGGGATATTAAAGGGATTGAGGATATTACCAAGCTTCCGTTTACAACCAAAGAAGATTTGAGAAATAATTATCCGTTTGGCCTCTTGGCAGTTCCACCGGAAAAGATTGCAAGAGTACAGGGGACCTCTGGAACGACAGGGAAACTGACATTAGCATCTTATACCCAGAAAGATGTAGATGTGTGGGGAGAATGTGTAGCGAGAGGTCTTACTATGGCAGGTCTCACTTCAGAAGACCGTATTCATGTATGTTACGGATACGGACTCTTTACTGGAGGTATGGGTCTGGATCTTGGAGCCAGAGCACTTGGGGCTATGGCAATTCCTATGTCAGCAGGGAATACCAAGAGACAATTGATGTGTATGGAAGATTTCGGAGCTACTGCAATTGCATGTACTCCTTCTTATGCGCTGTATCTGGCTGAGGCTGCAAATGAAGCAGGAGTGGTAGACCGTCTGAAACTGAAAGCAGGTATTAATGGGGCAGAGCCGTGGACGGAAGAGATGCGCAAGAAGATTGAAGAATTGTTGAATATCAACTGTTTTGATATTTATGGGCTGTGTGAGATCACTGGACCGGGTGTAGCATTAGAATGTATTCATCATAATGGAATGCATGTTTACGAAGATTATTTTTATCCAGAAGTATTAAATCCAGCAGACCAGAGTCCATGTGCAGACGGGGAGACAGGAGAACTGGTATTTACTACGCTTGCAAAAGAAGGTATGCCATTACTCAGATACAGAACAAAAGATCTGACCAGTATTGATCATTCTACCTGCGAGTGTGGAAGAACGCTTCCAAGAATCCAGAAGTTCAAGGGACGTACCGATGACATGAAAGTTATTCGTGGGGTCAATGTATTCCCGACTCAGGTTGAGACTGCACTGTTATCCATGGGTGGCGGCGTAGCACCACATTACATGATGATCGTAGACAGAGAAAACAATCTGGATGTTCTTACTGTAATGGTAGAAGTCGATGAGAAATATTTCTCTGATGAAATTCGTAAACTGGATGAACTGAAAAACAAAGTTGCTGCTGTTCTGAAGCAGGCTCTTGGCGTATCTGTAAGAGTAAAACTGGTAGAGCCAAAGACCATCCAGAGAAGTGAAGGAAAAGCAAAACGTGTTATTGACAACCGGAATCTGTAAAAAGGAGGAAGAAGTATGGGAATGAGTAATACCGTACAGCAGTTATCAGTATTTTTGGAGAACAGAGAGGGACGTCTGGAAGAAGTTCTGGATGTTTTGGCAAATAATGATGTAAATATTGTAGCACTGAGCCTTGCAGATACATCTGATTATGGAATGCTCCGCATGATCGTATCTGATCCACATAAAGGGCGTGCGGCATTAAAAGAAAATGGAATCACTGCAATGCTTACAGATGTTGTGGCACTTCGTGTTCCACATGCGACAGGTTCATTGAGTAAAGCAATGCATCAGATTGTAAGTGGAGAAGTCAATATTGAGTATATGTATGCGTTTGCAAATGGAAGTGATGCAGCAGCAGTACTAAAAAGTGATGATCCGGCTAGAGTAATCGATATTCTGAAAGGCAGCGGATTTGATGTTTATACTGCAGATGAAGCTTATCGTGCAAATCAGTAGAGAAAATATGAGAGGGCAGGAAACAGATTTCCTGCTCTCATATATTAAAAAAATAAAAAAGTACATTGATTTTTAAAAAATTCTGTGCTATTATAACAGCAACTCGATATTACGTTCGGTAATATCAATTATCTTTTTGCAGTTTCTGCAAAATAATCACCAATGAATCAAAATGAATAATGAGGAAAAAGCATGAAAAGAAAACGAATGTCGGTATTCGTCGCTGTGTGTTTTTTTGTCTGTATCGGGATCATAGACTATCCTTTTTTGGCACGCCTTTACAATGAGCAGGTTCAGGGGCAGGTGGCATCTTCTTATGAAGAGGTATCTGAGGCAATGAACGAGGATGACAGAATGCAGATGTATCAAAAAGCAGTGGAATATAATGAGTGGCTTTTTTCTGGAAATGTCAGCTTCGGAGATATTTTAGTAAACCGGGAGCAGTGTTTGGAGAAATATGAACAGCTATTATGTGTAGGAAATGATGAAGAAATTGCAGTTGTTGAAATTCCTGAGATCCATGTAAGACTTCCTGTTTATCATGGAACATCAGAAGATGTTCTACAGAAAGGTGCCGGACATCTGGATGGTTCGTCACTTCCAGTTGGAGGTAAGAATACGCATACCTGTATCTCTGCACACAGAGGGCTGCCAAGAAAGAAGATGTTTACGAATTTGGACAGACTAGAAAAGGGAGATATGTTTTATCTGCATGTTCTGGGGCAGACTTTGGCATACGAAGTGTATGATATAGAAACTGTTCTGCCTGACCAGACAGAAAGTCTGAAGATTGTGAATGGGAAAGACCTGGCAACGCTGATTACCTGTACACCTTATGGAATTAATACACATCGTCTGTATGTTCACGGAATGAGAGTCCCGTATCAGAGAGAAACAGAGGAAACAGATTCCATCAACATAAAAGAATTACTAGAAAAATATGGTTGGGTAATTTTGACGGCAGGATTACTCGGATGGATGATGCTTCTGTTATACCGTCTGAATCGAAGACCTGAAAAGAGAAGGAGGACAAGGTATGGGAAAAAGAAAGAAAAAATGGAAAAAGCCAGTTTGTGTGATTCTGGCATGTGCAGGATGCATGGGGATTCCCCGGATGAATGTAGATGCAAGTGCCGGAACGATTCAGATTATGCTGGAGGATCTGGAAGTTGAAGGCTCGAGAAGAAATGATATACCGGTGAATCTTTACCGGGTGGGAACAGTGGATGAAGAGGGAAATCCACTTTTTGACAGTGGATATGGTATCAAAGAGATGCCAGAAGATGGTGAATCTATGAGTGAATTGTCTGAAGAAATTGCAGGGAAACTGAAAGAAGATACTGCATGTACGAAAAGAACGGATGATTCAGGAACGGTCAGGTTTGAAGGTCTGGAAGAAGGAATCTACCTGGTTATGTTTCCAGAAGAAAATGCATATGGAGAGGTGGATCCATTTCTGGTCACGATCCCATATTATGAGTTGGTTGAAGGAAAAGTGGAAGGTCCCAAATATGAGGTGTCCGCAATTCCGAAAGCATCTCCTTCTCGGGAAGAAATGGAAGAAGTATCCGTCAAGACGGGGGATACCACACAGGCAGAAGGCTATCTGATCGCAGGAGCAGGGGCAGTGCTTACAGCAGTTATTATAAAGGCAAAAAAAGAAAGCTGATTTGTCAGTAATGAGGAAACATCCCGTGAAAGGGGTTTCAATAATACATTTATTTATCAAAAGAAAGGAAGGTTTTTATGAACAAGAAAAGAAAAATTAATGTAGCAACTAAAATGACAGCATTTGCTATAGCGGGAGCAGTTTGTCTGGGAAGTTCCCTCTGGATTCCAGGAATAACAGCAAAAGCAGAAGCAATCCGGCAGGAGGGGACGGTGATTTATGGGCAGTCAGCAGGTTCTCTGACTGTCAGGAAGCATGGAGCCAGTGCAGATATCCCATTGGGAGGCGCTTCTTTCTCTGTCTATCGGATTATGGAATTGACACCGGCAGTAAACGTCGGAGACTATGCGTCTTATAAAAAAGCAGATGAATTTGCAGAAGTTCTTGAGGGGATTACACCAGATGATCTTGGGAATTATTCATCTGTACAGATTGAAGAACTTGCGATAGATTTAAAAGCAGCAGCATCAGAGAATGGTGTGCAGCCGGATGGTACAGCTGTAACAGGGGAAGATGGAATTTGTAATTTTACTGACCTTCCGTTAGGGTATTATCTTGTAGTGGAGACAGAGGCTCCAGAAGGTTATGTAACAGGAAGCCCATTTCTGATTGCGATTCCTTCAACCGATAATTATAATACAGAAGATGCGGTGGGAACTTCATGGGTTTATGATGTGGAAGCAGAACCCAAAAATGCACAGGTTGGAATTGAAAAGCAGCTGGCAGGAGAAGAAGATGGTTCCGTAAAAGAAGGAGATTATGTACAGTATCTGATTACAACTGCAATACCGGGGTATCCGGACGAATATTTTAATAAAGATGTGACCTTTACAATCCGGGATATCATGAGTGATGGTCTCCAGATACAGAACAGTACAAATTATCCAGTTGTTGTAAAGGTAGGAAATGTACAGATTCAGGAGGGAGCTGATACATACTCGGTACAGGCAGTTGAGACAAGTGGTGAAACTCCTGATCTGATGATTGATTTTGCGAAAAACTTTATTAAAGAGCATCGTTTGGAAGAAGTAACTGTAAATTATTATGCGAAAGTAACAAGTAAGGCAATTACGGGTATTGCAGGAAACAGTAATAGTGCTTCATTGGTATATAATCATAAAAATGGAGAGACATCTACTGCCGAAGGAACAGATGTGAAAGTATACACTTTTGAACTTGATATTTTGAAATTTACGGATGAAGAAGACGCGAAGGCCCTTTCAGGTGCAAAATTTGAGTTGTGCAGTGATCCGGAATTTAATAACCTGATTCAAAGTGGAATTTCTGATTCTGAAGGTATGATCTATTTTGAAAGACTGGATGCAGGTACCTATTATCTAAAAGAAGTACAGTCTCCAAAAGGATATACCTTACTTGCAAATCCAATTAAAATTGAGATCATCGCAGATGAGGCGGAAGGTCAGGCTACTGGTACTTTTACGTTGAAAGTAGATGGAAAAGAAGTAACGACGGTAAATGGAGAATATATCAGCAAAATAGATGCAGAAAATGGTATTGCGACAATTGCGGTAGAGAATCATAAGGGATTTAGTCTCCCGGCAACAGGTGGTATGGGTGTGGCTTTGTTTTTTATCATCGGGGCAGCAGGAGTTGTTACAGTATCTGTGGTTGTAACCAAAAAAATGAAAAAGAATCTGTAGTATAATAGGTTTCTTTTCTGCATGATTTTAGTGTACTTTGGTAAAGTTGTGAGGTATAATTGAGATATCGGTGCAGCCGATAGAATGATAAGAAAGGTAAGAACATAAAATGACTGCAGACAAGAAGAATACTTTTGAAAAGCTCAAGGGTGCAAAAGAAATATATGTATTGATGTCTGATTGTACAAAGATGCCCTTTGTATTATGTGATTCAGAAACTTATGACGATGAGGTGCTTCTATTTTATACGGAAGAAGAAGCAAAAACAGAAGGGAAAAAACTTGTAGATGCGAATCATCCGATAAGGATTTTAAAAATTGTGAATCAGTATTTCTTATCCTTTTTTAGTAGTTTGTTTCCAATGGGAGTGAACTGTCTGATAATTGGGAAAGGGACGAAAGAAGAAATAAGGATACAGTTAAATGAATTAATCCGAAGACCGGATAATCCTGGAAAGTCATCAGGTGAAAAACTGATTGAAAATCCAGAATTTCTGCTGACTGCTATTTATCTGATGCAGAATCTAAGGGGAAAAAAGAAAGATATCCCTGTTCAGGAAATAAAGGATCTGGAAGAGGAAATGATGGCCCATTACGGAAAAGGAAAATATCTGATTGCGCTGAATCCTGATAAGCAGATTCCAGTTTTGAAGAAAGAAGATGGGCAGATACTCCAGCCGCTTTTTACAGATGTACAGGAATTTTTGAAATTTCAGAATATGAATAAAAAGATCAAATATACGATTGGAACAGTTGAGGCCAAAAAAGTACCAGATATGCTATCAAAAGAAACAACAGGGATTGTATTGAATCCAATGGGAATCAATATGCAGCTGAATATAGTACGTAAGGAATAGAAGAACGCAAAAAGGCCAGATAGACTTATGTTATCTGGCCTTCGCATTAATCTTATTTACCATGTATTACTTTTAAATATCTAAATCAAAAAATAGCATATGTTTATATAAATAAAAGGTACATCCAAACTTAGATTAGTGTGTGATTAAAGTTTTGTTACATTGACAGCCTGTGGACCCTTAGCTCCTTCAGTCACATCATATTCCACTTCCTGGCCTTCTTCAAGAGTCTTGAAGCCTTCCATGTTCAGACCGGAATAGTGTACAAATACATCGTGACCTTCTGCGTCAGAAATAAAGCCGTAGCCTTTTTGGTTATTAAACCATTTTACTGTACCTTTCATTCTGATACCTCCATAATAATTTGATAAAACAGCACGATTTATAAATATAATTTATAGATTGTGCTTGGTCATATTATCATATATTGATAAATAAGTCAATGAAATTTGTGAAAAAATTGTGTTTTTTCACAAAAACCTATTCCACTTGACGAAATCTAGACAAAAGTGTAAAGTATTATTATCCAAAAGAAGTAAAGGGTATGGAAATAATATGATTACATTAACGGGGAAAAAAATATCGGAAGGAATTGCGATTGGGAAGATTTGCTTTTATAAAAGGGATGCGAAAGAGATTCGCCGCATTTATGTAAAAGATGTGGAAAAAGAAGTCATGCGTTTTCAAAAAGCAAGGCTGAAAGGTGTTCAGGAATTGAAATCATTGTATGATTCGGCTTCTAAAGAAGTCGGGGAAGCGAATGCTACAATTTTTGAAATGCAGCAGATGATTCTGGAAGATCAGGAGTTTATCAGCCAGGTGACAGGAATTATCGTAGAGCAGAAACTGAATGCAGAATATGCTTTGAAGAATGTCGCTGAAAATTTTATATCATATGCAATCAAAAATGATAAGAATTACATACAGGGACATGAGGCAGATGTCAAAGATGTGGTGAATCGTGTCCTTCGTATTCTATCCAGAGCATGGAAGGATAAGATGTTGACAGACGAGCCGTTTGTACTTGCAGCAGGAGAATTATATCCTAGTGAAGCAGTCCAGCTGGATAAGACGAAAGTACTCGGATTTGTTACGCGTTATGGAACGATCAATTCTCATACCGCTGTTCTTGCCAGAACGAAAGGAATACCGGCAGTAATTGGCCTTGGTGAAGCATTAAAAAAAGAGTATGATGGTAAAACGATAATTGTTGACGGATTTGATGGGAAGATTTATATTGAGCCAGATTATGCAACGATTACGAAGATGAGGCAGAGACAGGATGAAAATCATACACAGGTTGTGAATCTGGAGCGGCTGAAGGGGAAAGAAAATATAACCCAGAGCGGACAGAAGATTGATGTGTGTGCCAATATCGGAGCCAGAGAAGATATTGAAAATGTCCTCCGATGCGATGCAGGCGGAATTGGTCTGTTTCGAAGTGAATTTCTTTATATGGAAAACAGAGCAAAGCTTCCGACAGAAGAACAGCAGTTCCAGACTTACAGACTGGCTGCGGAAGCAATGGGTAATAAAAAAGTAGTGATCCGGACGGCGGATCTGGGAGGCGATAAGATTGCAGAGTGTCTGGATCTGGGCGAGGAACCAAACCCGGCTATCGGGTATAGAGGAATCAGGGTATCGCTGGATAAAGAGGAGATTTTTAAAACTCAGCTGCATGCGATACTTCGGGCATCGGCTTATGGAAATATTTCTGTAATGTTTCCTATGATTACTTCCATTGAAGAGGTCAAACAGGCAAAAAGGATTTTAGAAAAAGTAAAAAAAGAACTGAAAGAAGAAAAGATTCCGTATAATGAAGAAATACAGGTCGGTGTCATGATTGAAACTCCTGCAGCGGTTATGATCAGCGGAGAACTTGCAAGAGAAGTGGACTTTTTCAGTATTGGAACAAATGATCTCTCACAGCTTACACTTGGAATGGACAGAACGAATCATAAACTGGAAAAATGGTATGATCCACATCATCCGGCGCTTTTGAAAATGATTCGTATTATAGCAAATAATGTTCATTTGGAAGGAAAAAGGATCAGTATCTGCGGAGATCTGGCAGCGGATCTTGAACTTACGGAACAGTTTATCCAGATGGGAATCGATGAGTTGTCTGTAGCGCCAAATCAAGTATTGGCACTGCGTAAAAAGATTCGAGAAATACAATGATTTTTTGACGGACCCGTTTACTTTGCGGGTCTGTTTTGTTAGAATAAGATTGTTATTTTATCAATGGGAGACATGAAGGAGGAAATCACATGTTAGAAAAGTTTTTTAAACTGAGTGAAAACGGTACAGATGTGAAGACAGAAGTCCTTGCCGGTATCACAACATTCATGACGATGGCCTATATTCTGGCGGTTAATCCGAGCATTCTTTCTGCAGCCGGAATGGATCAGGGGGCAGTTTTTACTGCTACGGCATTGGCATCTCTGATAGGTACGCTTTTGATGGCGCTTTTTGCAAATTATCCGTTTGCACTGGCACCAGGGATGGGACTGAATGCATATTTTGCTTATACCGTTGTTCTCGGAATGGGATATAAGTGGGAAGTTGCTTTGACAGCAGTATTTGTAGAAGGTATTATTTTTATTGTATTATCTTTAACAAATGTTCGTGAAGCAATTTTTAATGCGATTCCGATGAATCTGAAAGCTGCTGTCAGTGTGGGAATCGGTTTATTTATTGCATTTATTGGTCTTCAGAATGCGAATATCGTTGTTGGTGGTGCTACGCTTGTAGAACTCTTCACTTTAGATGGATATAATGCAGCAAATGGAGTAGAAGCTTCATTTAACAATGTTGGAATCACTGTATTGCTTGCAATCGTGGGTGTTCTTATTATCGGTATTCTCGTGATTAAAAATGTGAAAGGTAATATTTTGTGGGGGATTTTGATTACTTGGCTTCTTGGAATCCTCTGTCAGTTTGCTGGTATCTATGTTCCAAATCCAGAACTGGGATTCTACAGTCTTCTTCCGGATTTTAGCAACGGACTCGCAATTCCAAGTATTGCACCTGTTTTTGCAAAGATTGATTTTAAAGGAATTTTTTCGGTTGATTTTATAGTAGTAATTTTTGCATTTCTGTTTGTAGATATGTTTGATACGATAGGAACATTGATCGGTGTATCATCTAAGGCAGATATGTTGGACGAGAATGGAAAACTTCCACATATCAAAGGTGCTCTTCTTGCTGATGCGGTTGCAACAACAGTAGGTGCTGTTTTAGGAACAACAACGACTACAACATTTGTAGAAAGTGCATCTGGTGTAACTGAAGGTGGTAGAACCGGTCTGACAGCTGTTACCACAGCAATTCTTTTTGGACTGGCATTGTTCCTGTCACCAATCTTTCTTGCAATACCATCATTTGCAACAGCACCGGCGTTGATCGTGGTAGGTTTCTATATGCTGACAAATGTTACGAATATTGATTTCAGTGATATTTCAGAAGCTCTTCCGTGCTATATTTGTATTCTTGCTATGCCATTTTTCTACAGTATTTCAGAAGGAATTGCAATGGGCGTAATTTCTTACGTGGCATTAAATTTGATTACAGGTAAAGCAAAAGAGAAAAAGATCAGCGTGCTGATGTATGTACTTGCAATATTGTTTATCTTGAAATATATATTCCTGTAAAATCAAGATTCGTTTGTGAGTTTGGTTATAAGGATCAGGGACCGGGGTTTCCGGTCCTTTTTCAGTTGACTGTCGTGTATGTGATAAAAATAACAGGAGAAATAATGGCAGAACTTGCATCTATCATAACAAAAATAATATTTCTTATGATTCTTATTCGGATTGCATTTCTGGATCTGAGAAATCAAAGAATTTATAATCGTGATATTATGATCATTGTATGGTTGTCTCTGATCGGTATGTATACGATACCAGAAATTCCGGTTCTCTCAAAGCTGACTGGAGTAATAGGTATCAGTATTCCGATGCTCTTGATTGCAATTATAAGGCGGGGAGCATTTGGCGGAGGAGATATAAAACTTATGGCGGCGGGAGGATTGTTTCTTGGATGGGAAAAGATATTATCAGCAGTGGTTCTTGCTGTTTTTAGTGCAGGAATTTATTGCTGTTATCTGTTGTTTGTAAAAAAAGCAGGTCGTAAGGCAGTTTTTCCACTCGGTCCTTTTCTGTGTTTCGGAATGGCTATGGCACTGGTGATGTGAGAAAAAAGCAATAGTTGTTATAGCTGTTTTGCTCAGAAACAGGGATATGACCTTGCAGAGCAGGGATAAAATCAATATAATGATAGTAGTGTCAGTGTACGTCTTGTGTATGGAATACTGACTGAGATGAAAAAAGGTGAAGGATACAAAAATGAACTTACTGACAATGGAGCACATTACAAAATCCTATACAGACAGGATCCTTCTGGATGATGTGGGATTTAGTATGAATGAAAAAGAAAAAATCGGAGTTATTGGAATAAATGGAATGGGAAAGTCTACGCTTCTTAAGGTGGCAGCGGGGATTGAACCGTGTGATGCAGGGAAGATTAGTATGGGAAACCAGGTGAAGATCTGTTACCTGCCCCAGACCCCGGTGTTTGAAGAGGGGGCGACGATTCTTCAAGCTGCAATCAAGGGAAATGTGGATGAGATGAACCAGTGGACGATTGAGGCAGATGCGAAAGCAATGTTGAATAAGCTGGGGTTTGCAGATTATGAAGAACACGTTGAACATATGTCTGGTGGACAGAAAAAAAGGATTGCATTGGTAAATGCGCTTTTGTCACCGGCCGATATTCTCGTGTTAGATGAACCGACAAACCACTTGGATAATGCCATGTCAGAATGGCTGGAAGAATATCTGATACAATTTAAAGGTGCTATTCTTATGGTGACACACGACCGCTATTTTCTGGATCGTGTTGTGAATAGAATTGTAGAAGTAGATCAGGGAAAGCTCTATAGTTATCCGGGAAATTATTCGGAATTTATCCGGTTAAAAGAAGAACGGCAGAACATAGCACTGGCGGCAGAACGCAAGAGAAAGAGCCTTTTGAGAACGGAATTGGAATGGTTAAACCGCGGGGCAAGGGCAAGAAGTACGAAGCAGAAAGCCCATATTGATCGAATCAGAGCGATGCAGGAAATGAAAGATATTCAGGAAGAGAAACGTGTGGTTTTGGATTCGGTAGCGTCACGTATGGGAAATAAAACGATAGAGGTACGGGGAGTTTCGAAAGCTTACGGTGATCGAAAGCTGATAAATAATTATAGTTATATTTTTCTGAAAGATGACAGGATAGGAATTATTGGTCCTAATGGATGTGGGAAGACAACGTTACTTAAGATCATTGATGGTATTGTAAAGCCGGATTCCGGAGATGTCGAAATCGGACAGACCATACGGATCGGATATTTTTCTCAGGAAAATGAATACATGGATGATTCCATGAAAGCGATTGATTATGTAAAAGAGGCTGGCGAATATGTGGCAACTTCGGATGGGAGAATCACAGCATCTCAGATGCTGGAAAGATTTTTATTTGACGGAGCTATGCAATGGTCAAAGAGTGAGAAACTTTCCGGTGGAGAGAAGAGAAGACTTTATCTGATGCGTGTCCTGATGGAGGCTCCAAATATATTGATTCTGGATGAGCCGACGAATGATCTGGATATTCAGACCCTTACAATATTGGAGGATTATCTGGATCACTTTGATGGAATCATTATTATTGTCTCTCATGACAGATATTTCCTGGATCGTACAGTGAACCGGATTTTTTCATTTGAAGGAGATGTTGTGATACGACAGTTTGAGGGCGGATATTCGGATTATCTGATCCGCAAGGAACTGGAAATACCGGAAGAACCTGATGAGAAAAGTAAGGAAAAGTCTTCCAGAATACAAAAAAACACATGGAAACAGCCATCAAAAAAACTAAGATTTACGTATAAAGAGCAGAAAGAATTTGAAACAATCGATGATGAGATTACCGGTTTAGAAGAAGAAATTGAACAGATGGACCAGAAGATTACGGAAAATGTAACGAACTCAGCCAGATTGAATGAACTTGTGAAGAGCAAAGAAGAATTAGAAGCAAAACTGGATGAAAAGATGGAGCGCTGGGTATATCTGAACGATCTGAATGAAAAAATTATGAAACAACAAGAAGGATAAAGGAGGAGAGATTCATATGTGGACACGAGAAAGATTAAAGACAAATGGTAAAATTGCATTTAAGAGAAATTACTGGCCATGCGTGGGTGCAGCATTTATTGTGAGTCTTATCACAGCATTAGGCGGTTCTGGAAATGCAGGGAGTAATACTTCAGAAAAGGTAGATTATTATAGTGAAGGGAGCAGTATCATTGGGCATCATTATTCTTTCCCTTTGATAGGAATGCTGACGGGTAGTATTATAGTCGTACTTGCGATCCTGGGAATTTTACTTGCAGTCTTTATCGGTACTGTAGTAGAAATGGGAGGAAAACGTTTTTTTATTCTGAATAAAACAGGTATGCCTTCTGTCGGGACAGTTTTTGATGGATTCTGTTCCGGAAATTATGGAAATATTGTACTTACGATGTTTTTGAGAGAGCTTTATACATTGTTATGGTCTTTCCTGTTGATTATTCCGGGCGTAGTCAAGTACTATGAATATCTTATGGTTCCGTATATTCTGGCCGAGAATCCTGGAATGGATCGGAAAGAAGCTTTTACGATCAGTAAACGAATGATGAATGGACAGAAGATGGACGCGTTCCTTTTGTCATTATCTTTTATCGGATGGGATATTCTAAGTTTGATTACCTGTGGAATCGTAGGTGTATTTTATGTAACACCATATAAAGAAGCGACTTTTGCGGAACTGTATGCGTTTAATAAGGCAACGGCATATGCGGAAGGGTATATACGATAGACTTAGGGAGAGTAAAATGACAATCAATAAATCTATGAGAAGAGTGTTAAAGGCGCTTTCTTTTGACGGAATTGAGGTGGAGGCATCCAGACATTTGGCGAATCTCAAATCGATTGATCCAATGAAAATCTTCCATAAGACCATTGATTACAAGATCTATAATGATGATTATGAGATACCGGTGCGGCTTTATCTTCCGAGAGAGGCTGTATCGGAATCTCTTCCGGTACTTCTATTCTTTCACGGTGGTGGATGGGTAACGGAGAGTATTGATAATTATGAGCGGATCTGTGCGAGGATGGCAGCTTCGACCAACCATATCGTTGTGTCTGTTGGTTACAGACTGGCGCCGGAATATCCTTTTCCAACCGGACTTTACGATTGCTATGAAGCGGCGAAAGCGATATATATGAATCGGTTTATTCTGAATACAGATCCGCATCGGATTACATTGATCGGTGACAGTGCCGGCGGGAATCTGGCTGCTGCAGTATCATTGATGGCAAGAGACCGTGCGGAATTTCTTCCCCGAAAGCAGATATTGATCTATCCGGCAGTCAATAATGATTATAGTGAGAATTCTCCGTTTGAGTCCGTGGAAAAATGTGGGAGCGATTATCTTCTTACTGCAGGGAAGATGAGGGATTATCTTAATTATTATGCATCCGATGAAGAGGACAAAAAGAACAAATATTTTGCACCCTTGATGGAGACAGATTATAGTAATCAGCCAAAAACATTGATTTTGACTGCCGAGTATGATCCTCTCAGAGATGAGGGTGAGGAATATGGAAAAAGATTAAAAGAAGCAGGAAATGAAGTGGAGATTCATAGAATCAAAGACGCCCTTCATGGATATTTTGCGTTGGGGATTAAGTATTATCATGTCCAGGAAAGTTTCGAGATTATAAATCGTTTTTTAGGGGAGGATTAAAACATTGTTTCAGCAGAAACGGGCATACTGGCGAAATTTAGATAATGCGGCAAAATTATTTTCCGCTGCCAGCAGTCCCAAGGACACACGTGTTTTTCGTTTTTATTGTATTTTAAAAGAAGAAGTAGAGAAAGTGCTGCTGCAGCGGGCGTTGGACCAGACCATTGAGAAGTATCCTGTATTTTTGTCGGTTATGAGAAAAGGGCTTTTCTGGCATTATCTGGAAAAAAGTGACCTGCGTCCTGTCGTAAGAGAGGAATATAAAGAACCTTGCAGCTGTCTCTATGTAAGGGATAAGAAGAGTCTTTTATTTGAGGTAACCTATTATCATAATAGGATTAATTTTGAAGTTTTTCATGCTTTGACAGATGGAACAGGGGCAACAGAATTTCTGCGTGAACTGGTGAAAAATTATCTTTATCTGGCACATCAGGAAGAAGGACTGGAGAATGTTGAGCTTAAAGATGGATATCTTACAATCAGTGATCAGGAGGATGACAGTTTCAGCAGATATTATAATCCGGATATGCCCAGAAGAAAAAAGAAAAAAGTTCAGGCGTATCAGATTCATAAGCAAAGAAATGAGTATGAGCCTTTGCAGGTAATGGAAAGTCAGGTATCGGTAAAAGAGCTTTTAAAAGTTTCCAGGGAGAAAGGGGTAACCATGTCCGTACTTCTTACAACGGCATTCCTTTGCGCAATTCATGAAGATATGAGTAAGACACAGGAAAAAAGACCGGTAATCCTGATGGTACCAGTCAATCTCAGGAAGGTATTTCCCTCGGATTCTATGTTGAATTTCTTTGGTTATATTGAACCAGGATATCAGTTTGGAAGTGGAAAGGATTCTTTTGAAGACGTGCTGGAGACTGTAAAAGAGTATTTTGAGCAAAATCTGTCGAAAGAGCAGATGGCGTCCCGGATGAATGAACTGATTGCCTATGAAAAACACAGAGTATTAAAGTGGGCACCTCTGGAATTGAAAAACCGATGTATCCGGGCGGGGGCTAAGATGGCAGAAAAAGAAGTTACAGCAGTATTGTCTAATATGAATGTGGTTAAGATGCCAAAAGCATATATGCCATATATTGAAAGGTTCGGTGTATATACCAGTACGAATCGGACAGAACTTTGTGTATGTTCTTTTGACGATGTACTTTCTTTTAGTTTTACCTCCCGATATGACAGTTCAAATATTCAGAGAAATTTTTATAGAATATTAGAAGAACTGGGAATAGCGGTGAATGTAATATTACCGGAATTCCCAGAAAAGGTAAGGCCAAATTATGAAGGTAAGAAATTCTTTCAAGTTGCTTCTTTCTGTTGTATTGCGGTCGTTGTGATCAGTATTATGCTAAATGTGATTCTTTCACCGGGAAAATACTGGTACAGATTTGTGGCAGCCGGAGCATTCAGTATGTGGATTACTGCTGCAGTGGGGTATCTGAAAAGATACAATTTATTAAAGAATGCGGCCTGGCAGATGCTGATTGTAACGATCGGTTGTGTAATCTGGGATAAAGCAACTGGGTGGCGTGGATGGTCGGTAGATTTTGCACTTCCAAGCGCCTGCCTTCTGATACAGCTATCGATGTTGATTATCTCCAAAATTTATGCGCATTCCCCACGGGAATATATGATCTATTATGTAATGGCATCCGTGTATTCGATCCTGATTCCGTTTATTTTATTGATTACTGGAATTATTACATTTGAAGCGCCTGCGGTCCTGTGTGTAGGATGTAGTTTTTTATTCCTACTGGGGTTGATCGTGTTTAGAAAAAAAGAATTTCATGAAGAAATGTATAAAAAATTTCATGTTTAGGGAAAATTTTTTTCTTACATCAGAAAAATCAGCATGATATAATGAAATCGTAAAGAGATTATGTCAGCATAGATAGCAGAACTATAATTGCTGGCGTACAATCAGATGCAGAAAAGCTCAGGTTGTACGCCATTTTTTTCCTGATGAAAGATCTTGTCTGACAGAGTTTTGTGAGAAATAGGATCAAAAACAGGAGGTAATTATGTTTGCAATAGGTGATTATGTAGCACATTACAAGGAAGGTGTCTGCGAAGTAATGGATATTGGAAAGTTGAATATGAGCTGTTCTGATAAAGGAAAAGAGTATTACACGTTAAAACCTTTGTATGATACCGGGGGAACGCTGTATACACCGGTAGACAATGCAAGAAAACAGATCCGTCGCCTGATCTCGGGAGAAGAGGCAGAAAAACTGATCTGTGATATGCCAGATATTGATACTCTCTGGGTAAGTGATGAAAAGAAAAGAGAAGGATTATATCGGGAAGCCTTGTTGAAAAACCAGTGCAGAGATTGGATTGCAATTATTAAGACTTCTTATGAGCGTAAGATGAAACGCCTTTCTTCCGGGAAAAAATCCATCAATGTAGACGACAAGTATTTGAATATAGCAGAGCATTTCCTGTATGGAGAACTGGCAGTTGCGCTGGATATGCCAAAGGAAAAAGTGAGAAATTATATCATGGAGCATTTGAAATCGAGTATATGAGGGACTTTTGGCTTTAAATGTAAGGAAGAGAATAGCAGACTGCCTAAAGAAGAAAATAATTGTAGATTGCCCGTCGACATGGTAAGGTATTAATAGAAAAAAGGGGGATAAGAGATGTGGGAATTGGAAAAAGCAATCCTGATTACAAATAATGACAGAGTACATGAAAAGTATAAAGATCAGTTGGAGATTATTTTATTGCGTACTTATGAAGAAGTATTGATCAAAGTCAGAGATCTGGTTTATGACCGACATGTACTTCTTACACATCCGCAGGCATCTAGTTTAAAACCGAATCAGACACCGTATCGGTCTGTTGTAGTATATCCGAGAGGAGAAGATGATAATACCAAAGATATTATGCTGATTGAAAAGTGTCTGCAGGTATATTATGAATGGCAGAAGATTGCACCTACGCCAGAAAAATATGATGACAGGATTGCAAATGATTTTAAGACCATTGATTTATCAGTAGTAGAAAGTATTATCCCACGTATTTGTTAAAGCAAAGGAGAAGTTTGGAGGCAGAAAAGATGGATAATAACAAATATTTTAAAGGACTTACAAGGAAAGAGTATATTCAGAGAGTTCATGAAATCATTGAGAGGGATGGATGTAATGATATTTCTATTCGAAAGATTGCAGAGGAATTGGGCTGCTCTTCCGCTGCTCTGTATCGATATTTTGAGAATAAGTCCGAGTTGTTATATTATGTAAACCTTCAAACTCTTGAATCATATATTATCAGATTAAATCAGGAAGAGAAACACTGGAACAATCCATGGGAAGTTTATGTCGGCGTCTGGGATTGTTATTGTAAAGAAGCATTCAGTCATCCAAAGGAATACAACAGACTTTTTTTTGAGCATACAAACGAGACGTTGAATTATGCAATTCGAGAATATTATGAGATGTTTCCGGAAAACATTAAAGAAATGAATCTGAAATTTCAGGAAATGCTGAATACTCCAGATTTTCTGGGGCGTGATTATAAAATGTGTCTGCGATGTGTCGAAGCGGGAGTTCTTTCTGAGGAAAATGCGAAGCAATTGAATCGATCAGTCTGTATGCTTTTCAAAGGATATTTTAAGACGGTGTACGATGAGAAAATCGAAAAGCACAAAATTGATGCGATGACAAGAGATGTGATAGGGGATATCGATATGATTGTGAGAACATTGGCATCTGATTTGCAGGGATATCATGGATATTATGAATAAAATCACTAATTGAAAATTTGTATAGTTGACGATATTTATAGATAATATTGAAAAGTGAAGAAAAGTATGTATAATAAGATTTGATGAGATAGTTATTTTGGGGACTAAAGTTATCGCGATTACATAATTTTATGAACTAAAGTTATCACGATCACAATAATGTTAGAAGGAGGAAAACAAGTATGAAACTTGAACTCGGCAAAATTGAAATTAAAGATATTCAATTTGCGGACAGATCGTATGTCGAGAACCATGTGCTTTATGTAAATAAAGCTGAAGTGGAGGCTCTGGTTCTGGAGGACGATAAACTTCTGGATTGTCATCTGGATATTGCAAGACCGGGAGATTCGACGAGAATTACACCGGTAAAGGATGTAATTGAACCACGCGTGAAGATAAGTGGAGGAGAAATGTTCCCGGGGGTTATAGGGAAGGTTTCTCCACAGGTTGGAAGCGGAAGAACACACGCATTGGATGGCTGCTGTGTAGTTACAGTCGGAAGAATCGTTGGATTCCAGGAAGGTGTTATTGATATGAGCGGACCGGCAGCAGATTACTGCCCATTTTCCAAGACTGTAAACTTGTGTGTTGTCATTGAGCCTAGGGAAGGCCTTGAGACACATGTATATGAAAGAGCAGGGCGCATGGCCGGATTAAAAGTAGCAACATATATTGGGGAACTGGCCAGAAACCTGGAGCCGGATACGGTTGAAGTATATGAGACAAAACCATTTGCTGAGCAGGCGGCTGAGTATCCAGATCTTCCGAAGGTTGGATATATTCATATGCTTCAGTCTCAAGGGCTTCTGCATGATACTTATTATTATGGAGTGGATGCAAAGCAGATTGTACCTACGATCATGTATCCGACGGAGATCATGGATGGAGCAATTGTTTCTGGAAACTGTGTAGCTCCTTGTGATAAAGTTACGACTTATCATCATTTACATAATCCGGTTATTGAAGATTGCTATAAACATCATGGCAAGGATATTAACTTCATGGGCGTAATTCTTACGAATGAGAATGTGTTCCTTGCAGACAAAGAAAGACATTCTGATATGGTAGCCAAGCTTTGTCAGTGGATGGGCTTAGATGGTGTTCTGATCACAGAAGAGGGGTATGGCAATCCAGATACGGATCTGATGATGAATTGTCGTAAAGTTGAAAAAGCAGGAACAAAGGTATGTCTGATTACAGATGAATTTCCAGGAAAAGATGGAAAGTCTGCGTCACTTGCAGATACCTGTGAAGAAGCAACTGCACTGGCATCCTGCGGACAGGGAAATGCAACATTACAGTTTCCTGCAATGGATAAGGTGATCGGTACCATGGAATATATTGAAAGCCAGATCGGTGGATGGGCCGGATGTGTCAATGAGGATGGTTCCTTTGAGGCAGAGCTCCAGATTATCATCGCATCTACAATTGCAAACGGCTTTAATAAGCTGGCCGCAAGAGGATACTAAGAGAGGAGTGTACGTTCGTTATGGCAAAATATAAAATTGTTCATTATCTGAATCAGTTTTTCGGAGGAATTGGTGGAGAAGATAAAGCAGATTTTGAGCCTGAAGTATGGGAAAAAGTGGTAGGACCGGGGCAGGCATTAAAAGCTGGACTGGGAGAAGATTTTGAAATTGTGGCAACGGTAGTATGTGGGGATAACTATTTCGGAGAAAATCTGGATAAAGCGACAGATACAATCGTAGAAATGGTGAGAAAATATGAACCGGATATTTTTGTGGCTGGACCTGCATTTAATGCCGGACGTTATGGTGTGGCTTGCGGAACAATCTGTAAAGCAGTAGAAGAAAGGCTCGGAATCCCGGTTATTTCCGGCATGTATGAAGAAAATCCGGGATCCGATATGTTTAAGCAGGATGTGATTCTTGTTAAGACTGGAAATTCTGCTGCAACAATGAGAAAAGCAGTTCCTACATTTGTAAACCTGATTAAAAAGATGGTAACAGGAGAAGAGATTTTTGGACCTTCCATAGAGGGTTATCTGGAACGTGGTATTCGTGTGAATTATTTTGCAGAAGAGAGAGGCTCTGAGCGTGGGATTCAGATGCTGATCAAAAAGATGAAAGGGGAAGAATTTCAGACGGATCTTCCAATGCCGAAATTTGATCGTGTATCGCCTGCAAAACCAATCACGGATCTAAAGTCTGCTAAGATTGCAGTTGTTACCTCTGGCGGTATTGTACCAGTGGGGAATCCAGATCACATTGAATCTTCCAATGCCACGAAATTTGGAGTATATTCCATCGAAGGAATGGAGGAAATGTCGAAAGAAGATTTCATGACAATTCATGGAGGCTATGACAGACAGTTTGTGCTTGAAAATCCAAACCTTGTTATTCCGCTGGATGTTCTTCGCAAGAAAGAAAAAGCGGGAGAGATCGGAGAACTGCTTCCGTATTTTGCAAGTACGACAGGAACTGGTACTGCAACCAATTCAGCTGCGAAATTCGGAGATGAAATCGGCAAGAAATTTATCGAGGAAGGTGTAGATGGCGTGCTTCTCGTCAGCACCTGAGGTACCTGTACCCGTTGCGGTGCAACGATGGTAAAAGGTATTGAAAAATACGGAATTCCGGTGGTTCATCTTTGTACAGTTGTTCCAATTTCCAGAACGATTGGTGCGAATAGAATCATTCCGGCAATTGGTATTCCTTATCCACTGGGCGATCCAACACAAGGAGAAGAAGAATCATACAAAATACGTGAGAAACTGGTGACAAGAGCACTGAAAGCGCTTGAAACACCAATTAAGGATCAGACGGTTTTTGAAAAGGATGAGTGGTAACAGGATATCTGAAAAAGATTGTTTCTACGGGAAATGCGAAGGACGGTCTATGGCTGAAAATAATGATCAGCCATAGACCGTCTCTTATCATTTAGTACAGATTATTGAAAAGCTTTTTCAGCATATTCTGTTGTTACAAGATCTTTATAGGAAGCACGTTTCGTAAGCTCTCCGGCCTCTTCAAGGATATCCTGAAGAAGGTCAAAGCTTTCTTCCTGGAAGATCAGATTTTCTTTCCATGTGTCTTGGTCATAGTAACGTGTGATGATCATGGTGATCGTATCAAGATCTGTTTCCTTGAACTGTGGTGCAATGACGCCGGCGATTTCTTCCGGAGTGTGCTTCTGCACATAATCCATTCCTTTTTGAAGAGCATTGGTAAATTTCTGAATCACATCTGGATTTTGGGAAATGTAACTTTTCTTTGCTGAGAACGCAGTATAAGGAACATAGCCACTGTCTGTTCCAAGAGAAGCAACAACATAACCTTTGCCTTCTTTTTCAAGATTGGTTGCTCCAGGTTCAAATTCAACTGTAAAATCAGCCTGACCTTCAGAAAATGCAGCAGCAGTTGAACCAAAGTCAATACTCTGGTCAATTTCCAGGTCTTTTGCAGGGTCAATGCCATTTTGTTTCAGAATATATTCAAATACCATTTCCGGCATACCACCTTTTCGCCCACCCAGAACTTTTTTCCCTTTTAGATCATCCCAGGTGAAGTCAGGCATTTCTTCTCTGGCAACCAGGAAATTACCGGCTCTCTGTGTTAGTTGGGCAAAGTTTACGACATAATCCTTTGCACCTTCATTGTAGGTATAGATGGTTGCCTCAGAACCCATGAAGCCAATATCGGCGCTGCCAGATAAGACAGCGGTCATAGTTTTGTCGGCTCCAAATCCAGTTACGAGTTCCAGATCAATTCCTTCCTCTTCAAAATATCCTTCTTCGATCGCGACATACATAGGCGCATAGAAGATGGAATGTGCCACTTCATTTAATATGACGTTGACAGGTTCTTTTGCATTACCGCTTTCATTTTCGCTTCCGGAAGAAGCTGTTCCGGAAGTTGATTGGTCTGCTTCTGGATTACTGGAAGAGCAGGCCGCCAGCATCGTAAGTATCATGGCAGAAACTAAAAGTACTGCAAATAAGCGCTTTTTCATAATGACCTCCTTAAAAATATCTGGTTATTGTTCCAAGAAACATTATCTAACGGTATATTATATTCATGGAGAAAGATATGGTGAAAAAGGGAAGAGGGTTATGATATAATAAAAATGATATGATTCTTATAATAAAAGAGGTTAGAATCATAGATTTGGTTGTCTGAAAGGGGGCTTTTGCTATGATAAGAAATATGACGGCAAAAAAGGATGAATCCAAAAATCTGATGATGAGTAATCCGATTACAGAGGGAGTGATTTGGAAACAGTTATTGATTTTTTTCTTTCCGATCGTTGTGGGGACGCTGTTTCAACAATTGTATAACACAGCGGATGCGATCATTGTTGGAAGATTTATTGGGAAAGAAGCTCTTGCAAGTGTCGGAGGTTCTTCGGCTGTACTGACCTATCAGGTGGTTATGATCTTTACCGGACTGTCTTCGGGAGCGACAGTCGTGATCTCGCAGTTTTTTGGATCAGGGAATTCTGAAAAATTACATAAAGCGCTTCATACGGCGTATGCTTTTTCGGTGATCGTGAGTTTGATCCTGGCGTTCCTTGGATGGTTTGTGACGCCATGGATTCTTGAGGCCATGAAGACGCAGGCAGAGCTTATGAATGATTCGATTTTATATCTCAGGATTTATTTCCTGGGGATTATTTCTACTTTAATCTATAACATGGGATCCGGAATTATGCGTGCAATCGGAGATTCGAAAAGACCACTCTATTATCTGATTGTCTGCTGTGTGTTGAATATTGTGCTCGATATTGTTCTGGTGGTCGTATTCCAGATGGGGATTTCGGGAGCGGCTCTTGCGACGGTATTGTCTCAGACCGTGAGCGCCTGTCTGGTGACACGTTCATTGATGTGTTCCTATGATTCAATTAAACTGAGAATGAGGGATATCAAACTGGATTTTTCTATCTTAAAGGCGGAATTAAAGATTGGTCTGCCGGGGGGAATGCTGTCCTGTATGTATGGACTGACGAATATTATCATTCAGACGGCGGTCAATGGACTGGGAACGGATACAACGGCTGCGTGGGCCGCATTTGGGAAAATGGATCTGATCTTCTGGGCGGTAAGTGGTGCGTTTGGAACTGCAGTAACGACATTTTCTGGACAAAATTATGGAGCAGGGAAATTAGAACGTGTTTATAGAAGCGTGAGAGTCTCATTGGGGATGAGTCTTAGTATGTGTGGAGGAATTCTGATCATTCTTATGGCCTTTGCGAAACCATTGTTCGGAATGTTTACATCGGATGAAAATGTAATCAGCATCGGCGTCTACATTCTGCTCCGCATTACACCGAGTTATATTATCTATGTATTCGTAGAGATATTTACTGGTGCGCTTCGTGGAATCGGAGATGTATTAATACCGATGCTGATCACAACGGGTGGTGTAATTGGTGTAAGACTGCCTTGGATTCTGATCATGACTCCGATCCATAAGGATATCACGACGATCATCATCAGCTATCCGCTTGCATGGGCAGCAACTGCTTTATTTTTGATTCCGTATTATCTTTACAGGAAAAAACGGATGAACAGGGATAAGATGACATCTATACCCGGTCGTGATTGATTTCCTGATAGAAGAGACGGGCAATCTCATCCTGTTGATCTGTTTGACCAAGTACCCACATGAGTTTTGCAACAATAGACTCTGTAGTCATATCACCGGCCTGCAGGATTCCGGGATGGTCACTGTATTTTTTCCCGACCTGGTAAACCGCCAGGTCGCATCCTTCTTCTGGAACCTGTGTGGTAACAGCGATGGTTTTTCCAGAATCCACCCAGGAGAAGATTGCTTTTTCAAAAGAATCATCATATTCTGGGATTCCACCGATTCCGAAGGTTTCCAGAATGATTGCATCATAGTGTCCGTTCAGCAGTTCAAAAATGTCTGCTTTGACTTCCGGAGTCAGTTTCAGAACAAAAACACGGTCATTCAGCCGGTCGTAAGTTTTTAACGCCTCAGGAGCGGGCGGTGTCTCAGTATAGTAGCGAATGATCCTACTGTCCCGTATCACTGCAAGCTCCGGGAAATTCATACTTTCAAAGGCGTCAAAGCTTCTGGTACGTTGCTTCCGGCCTCTGGTTCCGGCGACGGCTTTCCCATTAAAGACAATGCAGACATTACAGGATGCGTTATCAGCTGCATAGAGAATGCTCTGATAAAGATTGATCTTAGCATCTGTATACGGATTAGCCATTGGTTTTTGAGAACCTGTCAGTACGATTGGTTTTACACTGTCTTGAATCAGATAAGAAAGTGCTGCAGCAGTATAAGCCATTGTGTCCGTACCATGCAAAATCACAAAGCCATCATATGTTTCATAATGATCCATTATTGCATTACGGATCTGAAGCCATTGCCTGGGCCGCATATTCGTACTGTCAATATTCATCAGCTGAAGTACATCCAGTTTGCAGATCTCACTAAGTCCTGGTACACTGGCTGCCAGTTCTTCCCCAGTTACAACTGGAGTCAGGCCCAGGGATCCTTCTTTGGAGGCGATGGTGCCTCCGGTTGCTATCATTAGTATTTTCTTCATGAATACCACCTCTTTAACATACAAAATTGCCATCTGTATATCGGCGCTATTATAAGAGTATCCATGAAATAGGAAGATGTCAAGAAAAATATCAGGTTACGTTTCTTGCGAGGACTTGTTTCTTGAGGAAATACTGCCGGGGCTGATGTTTACTGCGCGGCTGTCTGGGGGGAGAAAGTGATAGAGATCTTCATAAGATTCGAGTTCTGCTTCGGAGACTGGTTCAGACGGAATCAGTCCAGTACAATCCTGGGAAGAAGCTGCATTAGAAAGATAATCGTATTCGTCGATAATCTTCGGGTTGTCTTTTCCTTTCATTTAAACACCTCCGTGAAATGATTGTTATAATTCTTTTACGTTTCTGGGGTAGAATGTGTAGAAAAAGGGAAAGCTATACTGTATAATAATTCCATAGGTATCATAGGAGAAAATGGATATGCATGTTGTCTTAAAAAGCAGCATGCATAAATCATGATTTTCATAAAAGAAAGAGGGATATGGTATGAATATTGAGATTGACACACATACGCATACGCTGGTCAGTGGCCACGCTTACAATACCATTTGTGAAATGGCATCTGCAGCGCATGAGAAAGGAGTAAAAGGGCTGGCAATTACAGAACATGCTCCGGAGATGCCTGGAAGCTGTCATCTGTTTTATTTTCAGAATCTGAAGGTCGTGCCAAGAGAACGATATGGTGTTGAGCTTCTGCTGGGGGTTGAATTGAATATTATGGATGAGCAGGGAAGAGTAGATCTTCCTGAAAATGTGATCAAAGAGTTGGATATAGCAATTGCAAGTATGCATATTCCCTGTTATAAAGGAGAAAAAACAGAAGCTGCGATCACGCATGCATATATGAATGTAATGGACAATGGGGCAGTCGATATCATAGGACATCCCGATGACGGAAGATTTCCTGTGGATATGAAAACATTTGTGAAAAAGGCAAAAGAGACGGGGACTCTTCTGGAAGTAAATAATTCTTCACTCCGTCCGGAAGGTTTTCGTCAGAATACATGGGAAAACTGCAGGAATATGTTAAATGAATGTAAGAAACGGAGAGCAATGATCGTGCTTGGAAGTGATGCTCATGTAGATGCAGATATTGCGGAATTTCCTTATTCCTATAAGCTTCTGGAAGAAGTGGATTTTCCAGAAGAGCTGATTGCAAATGTAACATTTGAAAAATTGAAGGCATGTTTAAAACGAAACAAAAAACTATAGATTTTATGAATTTAATGTGTTAAAATGTAGCAGTAATGAATTTTGTTACGAAGGAGATAATGATATGAGTAAAAAAATCAGGACAGATGCAGTAGACTATTTGTTTAGTGCAATACTGAGTTTAAAAGATAAAGAGGAGTGTTACACTTTTTTTGAAGATATCTGTACGATCAATGAATTGCTTTCACTGTCACAGAGATTTGAAGTAGCAAAGATGCTGAGAGAACATAAGACATATCTTGAAATTGCAGATAAGACGGGAGCCTCCACAGCTACGATCAGCAGAGTGAACCGTTCGCTGAATTATGGAAATGATGGTTATGACATGGTATTTGCAAGAATTGGTAAACAGGACAAGGATACAGAAGAATAAAAAAGAGAAAAAGAAATAAGGCGAAATGGCCTTATTTCTTTTTCTCTTTTTTATTGTTGACAGGTGGAATCTGGGTATCCAGAAGTTTTTCTACAATCTGTTTCTTGACGTAAATATCAAAACTTAAATTACAAATAAATGCAAATAGCTGCAGGTCTTCCCGGTCTTCTTCCGGAGCATTTTCAAAACATCTCTGTGCAGAATTGTAAGAACGGATCAGCTCTTTTTCAAATTCTGTAATTCTGGACTTTTCCAATTCACAGACTTCCTCATAGATGGATGTGATGTTAAAGTCCTGTCCATTGTTAAAATACTTCTCTGTCAAAGGAGCCAGCATCGTCTCGATATCCTTAATAGAAAGAAAATTTTTAAAATAGTAGATAAATATCATGATCAGCACGTGCTCTTTGGAATACTTTTTCTTTACCGGCGGGGGAAGAAGATTGTTCTTTGCGTAGTTGTTGATCATTGTTTTCGTAAGAATCTTGTCCTCTTCATATCGCTTGGTAGATTGAAGTTCCCTTTCCATAAATGTGGTTACCTGATCCATGTATAATTCAATATTAGGAATATCTTTCGGTCTAATGTAATCGATCCGGGAAATGCTGGATAGAATGCTGTTCAGCAAGTCTTTTGTGTCAATTGTCATAATATCACCTCAGTACTTTTTATTATATAGTTTTTAAAACTATATGACAAGTGATTTTTTGAGAGTAATTCTTAAGAAATGTGTACTTGACAATAAAAGTATATATGCTAAAATAAGTTCGAAAACTAACAATTCGATATAGAAACAATATGATAACTAACAATTCGAAAAGCTAACAATTTGGAAAAAGAAGTTATAAAAAGGAGGCGTATCATGAAACGGGAAGAGAAAAGAATCGGTCCTGAGATACACAGGCTGGACCGAAGACTTTCCAGAAATCTGTCTGCACATGTGCGGGAAGAAGGTCTGGATGAGATCACTATGATGCATGGATGGATCATCAGATATTTGTATCATAACAGGGACAAAGACATCTTTCAGAAAGATATCGAGCAGGCGTTTTCCGTAGGAAGGTCGACTGTGACAAATATCCTCCAGCTGATGGAGAAAAAGGGATTTGTCCGCCGGGAATCTGTGGAATCAGATGCAAGACTTAAGAAAGTGCTGTTGACAGAAAAAGGAGCTGAAGCTCAGGAGACGATAGAAAAAATAGTGGATCATATTGAAGAAGAACTGTCGGATGGAATTACAGAAGAAGAACTTAAATTTTTCTATAAGATCATTCATAAGATTTCTGAAAATGTAGAAAAATATGCGATCAATGGAAGTAGAGAGGAGGTAACAGATGATCCGGACAATATTAAGTGAAGTAAAAGAATATAAAAAAGTGTCAATTATAACACCGCTTTTTATGATTATGGAAGTAATCATGGAGATGATCATTCCATATTTGATGGCGTCAATCATCGATAATGGTGTCAATGCAGGAAATCTCCAGCATATCTATAAAGTGGGCGTTGTAATGATCGTTGCGGCAGCATTTGGATTATTTGCAGGTATAATGGGGGGAAGGTTTGGTGCGAAAGCTTCGACCGGTCTTGCGAAAAATTTGAGAGAGGCAATGTTTAATCATATTCAGACCTTTTCCTTTTCTAACATTGATAAATTCAGTACGGCCGGATTGGTCACACGTCTGACTACAGATGTAACGAATGTGCAGAATGCGTATCAGATGGTACTTCGTATGTTTACCAGAGCTCCTGCCAGTCTGATCTGTGCGATGTTTATGGCATTTACGATTAATTCAAGACTTGCAATGATCTATCTTGCAGCCGTTCTGATTCTGGGAACAATTTTGTTTGCTATCATGTGGCATGCATCCAGGTATTTCCAGCAGGCATTTCCAAAGTATGACGATCTGAACGCATCTGTTCAGGAGAATGTGTCTGCGATCCGTGTGGTAAAGGCTTATGTAAGAGAAGAGCAGGAGACAAGTAAATTTAAAAAAGCCAGCGAAAATATTTACCGTATCTTCGTGAAGGCTGAGACAAATCTGGTGTACAATGCACCTTTGATGCAGTTTACTGTTTACAGCTGTATTCTTCTGATCAGCTGGATCGGTGCAAAGATGATTGCATCTTCTCAGCTGACGACCGGAGAATTGATGAGCCTGCTTACATATTGTATGAATATCCTGATGAGTCTGATGATGATGTCTATGGTATTTGTTATGATCACCATGAGTGTAGCAAGTATGCGCCGAATCTCAGAGGTTCTGAATGAAACCTGTGATCTTCAGAACCCAGAACATCCAGTAATGGAAGTACCGGATGGAAGCATCGAATTTAAGAATGTAGACTTTGCATATCGTAAGGACAGCCAGGAGCCAGTCCTGAAAAATATTAATCTGTCTATTCTTTCCGGAGAGACGATCGGAATCATCGGGGGGACTGGAAGTGCCAAGACCAGTCTGGTCAATCTGATCAGTCGTCTGTATGATGTATCCGCAGGAGAAGTACTGGTTGGTGGAAAAAATGTAAAGGACTATGATATGGAAGCTCTTAGAAATCAGGTTTCCGTTGTACTTCAGAATAATGTATTGTTCTCTGGAAGTATTCTGGATAATCTTCGCTGGGGAGATAAGAATGCGACGGATGAGGAGTGCCAGAGGGCCTGTCGTCTCGCCTGTGCGGATGAATTTATCCAGAAATTTCCGGATGGATATCAGACACATATTGAGCAGGGTGGAAATAATGTATCCGGTGGACAGAAGCAGAGACTCTGCATTGCGAGAGCGTTGCTAAAGAAACCAAAGATCCTGATCCTGGATGACAGTACGAGTGCAGTGGATACTGCAACGGATGCAAAGATCCGGCAGGCATTCCGTGAAGAGATCCCGGATACGACCAAACTGATTATTGCACAGAGAATTTCCAGTGTGCAGTTTGCGGACCGGATTATCGTAATGGATGAAGGAAGAATTCATGGATTTGGAACTCATGAACAACTTCTTAAGACCAATGAAATATACCGAGAGGTCTATGAATCACAGACCAAAGGCGGCGGAGATTTTGATGAGAAGGAGGGTGAGTAAGAATGGCAGGACCGATGAATCATGGACCAAGAGGAGTGAAGCCGGGTGTGGATCATCCGGGGAAACTATTTACGAGATTGATGAAATACGTGCTGGGAAAATATAAATTTCACTGTTTGGCAGTATTAATCCTGATCTTTGTCAGTGTAATTGCAAATGTGCAGGGGACTATGTTTACCAAAAATCTGATAGATGATTACATTACTCCATTTTTGCTGACAGACAATCCGAATTTTACGCCGTTAGCGCATGCAATCGCAAGAGTGGCAGGATTTTATGCAATTGGCGTTGTGGCAACTTATTCTTATAATAGAATCATGGTAAATGTGACACAGGGGACTTTGAGAAATTTAAGAAATGAACTGTTTGAACATATGGAAAAGCTCCCGATCAAGTATTTTGATACACATGCCCATGGAGATATCATGTCGGTTTATACGAATGATATTGATACAATCCGTCAGATGATCAGCCAGAGTATCCCACAGCTGATTAATAGTGGAATCACGATTGTCAGTGTATTTGTCAGTATGCTGATCTTGAATATTCCGCTTACGATTGTAACACTTGCAATGGTAGGTGTGATGATTTTCTGTTCTAAGAAAGCGGCAGGAATGAGTGGAAAGTATTTCCTGAAGCAGCAGAAGAATCTTGGAGCTGTCAATGGATATATTGAAGAGATGATGAATGGACAGAAGGTTGTGAAGGTATTTTGTCATGAGGAAGAAAATATCAAAAATTTTAAAGAATTGAACGACCAGCTCTATATCAGTGCAGATAAGGCAAATACGTATGCCAATATCCTGGGACCAATCAATGCACAGCTTGGAAACTTAAGCTATGTAATCTGTGCGATCATCGGAGGAACTTTGGCACTGAATAAAGTCGGTGGCTTTACACTTGGAGGGCTGGCAAGTTTCCTGACATTTAACAAGAGCTTCAGTATGCCGATCAATCAAGTCAGCAATCAGTTAAATGCGATTGTTATGGCAATGGCAGGAGCAGACAGAATCTTCCATCTGATGGATGAAAAACCAGAAACAGATGATGGATATGTGACACTGGTCAATGCAAAAGAAGTGGATGGACAATTGACGGAGTGTGCGGAAAGGACCGGAAGATGGGCATGGAAACACACACATCAGGCAGATGGAAGTACCGACTATGTAGAAGTAAAAGGTGACGTAGTATTTAACGGAGTAGATTTTGGATATAATGATGATAAGATCGTACTTCATAATGTGAAATTGTACGCAGAACCGGGTCAGAAAATAGCGTTTGTTGGTTCTACCGGGGCTGGAAAGACAACGATTACAAATCTGATCAATCGCTTTTATGATATCCAGGATGGAAAGATCCGATACGATGGAATTAACATCAACAAAATCAAAAAGTCAGATCTTCGCAGGTCTCTTGGAATTGTACTTCAGGATACCCACCTGTTTACAGGAACAGTGAAGGAGAATATCCGGTTTGGGAAATTGGATGCGACGGATGAGGAAGTCGTGGAGGCAGCAAAGCTTGCAAATGCAGACGGATTCATCCGAAGACTCCCGAATGGTTATGATACCATGCTGACCGGTGACGGGGCAAACTTAAGCCAGGGACAGAGACAGTTACTTGCAATTGCACGTGCGGCGATCGCAGATCCGCCGGTACTGATTCTGGATGAGGCGACAAGCTCCATTGATACTCGTACAGAAAGGATCGTACAGGATGGTATGGATAAGCTGATGCATGGAAGAACAACATTCGTGATTGCTCATCGATTGTCCACCGTACGAAATTCTGACTGTATTATGGTATTGGAACAGGGAAGAATCATTGAACGAGGAACTCACGATCAGCTGATTGAAGAAAAAGGAAGATATTATCAGTTATATACCGGTAATTCTATTGGTGCATAATAATAGATCCAAAGGGTTCAGGGATTGTTATTAAAGACAGCATAAGAAAAGGCTTCTTTATAACAATCCCTCTTTTTTACATAAAAATGTTTATTGCGTAACAGGGGAAAAGCATCTATAATGGAAACAGACATTCGAAAAAGGGGATGATCGGATATGAAATCAGTGGTATTATGTTATAATCTGAAAGGCACAAAAAAAGGAAAAAAGATTGCAATGATCTTTGGATATCTGGGATATAGAGTACGCCAGGTGGAAAAAAGCGAGTATTTAAAACCTATCGGAGTACTGGCAGGAATCGAAGAAGAAAAAGAAGAATCAGATGCTTATGAAGGCGAGGGATTTGATTCTGAGATGCTTGTAATGCACGCTGCGACAGAGGACATGCTGGATAAGGCGTTGTTTTTGATGAGAAAGGAAAATGTGCGTGTGGACTTGAAGGCAATGGTCACACAGAATAACAAAGATTGGACTTCCATTGCGCTTCATGAGGAAATTGAAAAGGAACATTTATACATGACTGAAAAGAACATAGCAAAAAAGGAAGAAAGGAAACAGGAAGATTGAGCATATATGATACATTGAACGAACAGCAGAAAGAAGCGGTGCTTCATACAGAAGGGCCGCTTCTTATACTTGCAGGAGCCGGATCAGGAAAGACAAGGGTACTGACTCACAGAATCGCTTATCTGATCGAGGAGATGGGCGTCAATCCATGGAATATTCTTGCAATTACATTTACAAATAAAGCTGCGGGAGAAATGCGGGAGCGTGTCGACAGACTGGTAGGATATGGATCGGAGAGCATCTGGGTAAGTACCTTCCATTCCATGTGTGTCAGAATCTTAAGAAGACATATAAGTCTTCTGGGATATGATACCAATTTTACAATCTATGATACCGATGATCAGAAGACACTGATGAAAGATGTATGTAAACTTCTGCAGGTGGATACGAAGATCTATAAAGAACGTGCGCTTTTATCGGCAATCTCTCATGCAAAGGATGAACTGATCACACCGGAAGAATTCCGAATCCAGGCAGAAGGAGACTATAGCAGACGTAAGATTGCGGAAGTGTATGAAGAATATGAAAAGCAGCTGAAGGCAAATAATGCATTGGATTTTGACGATCTTCTGGTAAAGACGGTCCAATTGTTCCAGACACAGAAGGATGTACTGGAGTATTACCAGGAAAGATTTCGCTATATTATGGTGGATGAATATCAGGATACGAATACCGTGCAGTTTGAACTGATCCACCTGCTGGCATCGAAATATCGGAATCTGTGTGTGGTTGGTGATGATGATCAGTCTATCTACAAGTTCCGTGGAGCAAATATTAAAAATATCCTGAATTTTGAACAGGTATTTGAAGATGCAAAAGTCATTAAGCTGGAGCAGAATTACCGGTCTACCGGAAATATTTTAAATGCAGCCAATGCGGTGATCCGTAATAATCGGGGAAGAAAAGACAAGACACTGTGGACGGACAACGGGGAAGGAGATAAAATCCAGTTCCGCCAGTTCGACACTGCATTTGATGAGGCAGAATACATTGTCGGTGATATCCGGGAACATGTGGAGAAAGGCGATGCTACATATCATGATCATGCGATTCTCTATCGTACCAATGCACAGTCCCGTATGTTTGAGGAAAAATTTGTGACTGCGAATATTCCGTATAAGATTGTCGGGGGGATTAACTTCTATGCAAGGCGTGAGATCAAAGACCTTTTAGCTTATCTGAAAACCATAGATAACGGAAAAGATGACCTTGCTGTACGAAGGATCATTAATGTTCCGAAGCGCGGAATCGGTCTGACCAGTATCAATCGGGTGCAGGAATATGCAGCAGGGCATGAGATCGGATTTTACGAAGCACTACAGGCGGCAGATCTGATTCCGGGAGTAGGAAGAGGTCTTGCGAAGCTGGAATCTTTTGTAGCATTCATAGAGCACTTCAAAGCAGATGCAAAAGATATGAGCATTTCAGATCTGATGCAGGAGATTATCGAAGAAACCGGATACATTGAGGCACTGCAGGCAGAGGCTGACCCCGAAGAAGCTGAAAGCCGTATTGAGAACATCGATGAACTTCGAAGTAAAATTGCAGCTTACGAAGAAGCTTGTGAAGATCAGAATGAGCCGGCAACTTTAAGTGGATTTCTGGAAGAAGTGGCACTGGTCGCAGACATTGACAGCCTCGATGAAGAGACAGATTATGTCGTCCTTATGACCCTTCACAGTGCAAAGGGGCTGGAATTTCCGCATGTCTATCTTGCAGGAATGGAAGATGGCCTGTTCCCAAGCTATATGACGATTACGGCAGATGATCCAGATGAACTGGAAGAGGAGAGACGGCTTTGTTATGTTGGAATTACCAGAGCAGAAAAGGAACTGACACTTACCTGTGCCAAACGGCGTATGATACGAGGAGAAACTCAGTATAATAAGATGTCAAGGTTTTTAAAAGAAGTGCCAATGGAATTATTATCAACCGGTGCAGTATTCCAGCCGGAAAAGGAAGAAATATTGAAAAAGCCAGCATATATGCAGGCGAAAGAAGCTTTTAAGACCAAAGCATTTACTTCAGCAAGACAGGTTCAGACGTTTGGAAATCCCAAAGGTGGTAAACTGGATTATGAAGTAGGCGACCGCGTCCGTCATATCAAATTCGGGGAAGGAACAGTTACCGCCATCAATGCCGGAGGCCGTGACTATGAGGTGACGGTTGATTTTGATGGACTGGGAACGAAGAAAATGTTCGCGGCATTTGCCAGATTACAGAGGATCTAGGCGGATAAAAAACATATAATTTGAAATAAATATGTAGTAATCCAGAGGGGATAATGTTATAATAAAACCAATAATTGAATTGCCAGAGAGCATAAGAAAGGATGTGGAAGCATGAGTAAGGTAGAGGATATTATTGCAGCATCAAAACTGAGTGAATTGATGAGTAAGAAAGAGGAAGAAGACAAGCATGGAAAAACTGTTCTTTGGATTCTTGCTATCGTAGGTGCAGTTGCAGCAGTTGCCGGAATTGCCTATGCCGTATATTGTTTCTTGACACCGGATTACCTGGAAGATTTCGAAGACGATTTTGATGATGATTTCGATGATGATTTCTTCAATGATGAAGATCAGGTTTAATTGGTTGAGTTGGTATGCAATTGCAGACTGACGTTAAAAAGAATTAGATATGCAATGGAAGAAGCAGGTTGGAAACCTATCTGATGTAGGAAAGGTCATCTGGCCTGCTTTTGTCTTGATTATATCAGGTGGAAGAGGACTTTCGCCTCTTTTGGCAAAGAGACTTGAAAGAAGTGAGGAAAATGAACATGGAGGAGCAGTGCTTTGCACTATTGATTGATGCAGACAATGTGTCTGCAAAATATATCAAGCCGATACTGACAGAATTGTCGAAGTATGGAATTATCACATATAAAAGAATCTATGGCGACTGGACCAGTACCCAGCATTCCAGCTGGAAGGATGAACTGCTTACGAATTCCATTACTCCGATCCAGCAGTTCAGCTATACGCAGGGAAAGAATTCTACAGATTCTGCAATGATCATTGACGCAATGGATATTCTGTATACCAATGACGTGGATGGCTTCTGTATCGTATCCAGCGACAGTGATTTCACCAGACTGGTGAGCAGGCTGCGTGAAAGTGGTAAGATGGTAATTGGAATGGGAGAAAATAAAACACCGGAACCATTCCGTAAGGCATGTGATAAATTTACGATTCTGGAAAATCTGTTAAATGAGCAGAACCCTGGAAGCTCTAAAGGAGAAGAATCGCATGATAAGCTGAGCAAAGAAAAGATTGAGGATGCCATTATCAAGATGATCATTGAAAATCAAGACAGCAACAAGGTAACCGGCCTGGGTGAAGTCGGAAGCCGTCTGGTCAGCTTGTATCCGGACTTTGATGTCCGAAGCTATGGCTACAATATGCTGTCAAAATTCCTGGAAGAATTCTCAAGGATACAGCTGGTGAAAAATGGAAATATTGTATCCGTGGCACTGAAGGAAGACCGCGGAATGAAAGAAAACATCGACGGATATGTTCTGTTCCTGGTGAAAAAAGCAGGAAAGTCCGGAATGGAACTCAGTACGCTTGGTAATAAAGTGTATGAAAAATATAAAGAGTTCAAGATCAGTGACTATGGATATTCTCAATTTAACCAGTATGTGAAGAGCTTAGAGCATATTAAAGTGGAGCAGGATGGAACGATCCTGAAAGCGTTCTATCATAAACAGTAAAAGGAGAAGAGACAGCAATATGAAAAAAGGACAGGTATATGAGGGAATCATTGAATCCGTAGAATTTCCAAATAAAGGGAAGGTATTCCTGCCGGAAGAAGATAGATATGTGATTGTAAAAATTGGCGTTCCGGGACAAAAGGTCCGGTTTTCTGTCAATAAGATCCGAAAAGGAAAGGCAGAAGGAAGGCTCCTGGAAGTGCTGGAAAAGTCACCGTTGGAAGTAGAATCTGCATGCCCGCATTTCGGACAGTGCGGGGGATGTATGTATCAAAATCTGCCATATGAAGAGCAGCTCAAGATGAAGGAAGCTCAGGTGAAAGCCATGATGGATGAGGCGGTAGAAGGTCCTTATCTCTGGGAAGGTGTAAAGCCAAGTCCGGTAAAACAGGCTTATCGCAACAAGATGGAATTTTCCTTTGGGGATGAATATAAAGGCGGACCGATGGCACTTGGAATGCATAAGAGAGGAAGCTTTCATGATATCGTAAATGTGACCGACTGCCAGATCGTAGATGAAGATTACCGGAAGATCCTGGCATGTACACTGGAATGTGCGAAAAAATCAGGATATCCATATTATCATAGGATGCGCCATTCCGGATATTTCCGTCATCTGCTGGTTCGGAAAGCGGTGAAGACCGGAGAGATTCTGATCGATCTGGTGACGACGACAGAACATGCGGTGGATGGCAGCAGTACCTTTGAACAGAACTGGAAAGAAAGCTTGCTTTCCCTGGAGCTTAATGGAACCATTGCCGGAATCCTGCATACACAGAATGACAGTGTAGCAGATGTAGTAAAAGATGAAGGAACAACAATACTTTATGGACAGAGTTATTTTTACGAAGAGTTACTGGGCTTAAAATTCAAGATCACACCATTCTCTTTCTTCCAGACCAATTCCCTGGGGGCAGAAGTCTTGTATGAGACTGCCAGAGAATACATCGGAGAGACAAAAGATAAAGTTATCTTCGACCTCTACAGTGGAACCGGAACGATCGCACAGATTCTGGCACCAGTCGCTAAAAAGGTTGTAGGAGTTGAAATCGTGGAAGAAGCGGTAGAAGCAGCAAAAGAAAATGCAAAGCTTAACGGCCTTGATAACTGTACCTTCTGGGCAGGAGATGTTCTGAAAGTCATTGACGAACTGGGAGAAGTACCAGATCTGATCATGTTGGATCCGCCAAGAGATGGCGTGCATCCAAAAGCCCTGGAGAAGATCACCAACTTTGGCGTGGATAAGATGGTATATATCGCATGCAAGCCGACCAGCCTGGCAAGAGACCTGGAGATGCTGCAGGGAAGAGGATATCAGGTGGAGAGGATCGCGTGCGTAGATCTATTCCCGAATACTGTGCATGTGGAAACAGTCTGCCTTCTGTCGAGAAAACCACAATAAATCAACAATGACATTGACTGAATAATAGGCTTTTGCTAAAAGGTATCACTTATGAGAAAATGTATGATACCTTCTGGTAGGAGCCTTTTTATATAAAGATAACTTGACTTCTAAATCTTACTGATGTAATATTTACACAAGTACAGCAGGATTCTGGATAAAATTTTTTTGTTCTGAAATCTTACATATGTAATAAAAAAGAAAGGAGGAATGCTGACAAAGGAAAATACGAAGAAGACACTGAAGAACTATATGGAGGCGAATGATGAAAGATATAAAATGGCTGTTGAAGAAATGGGGATTCCCGATTTTGATATTGCTAATTGTGGTAATAGTAGGAGTGATTTGTTGGAGCAAGCTATATACGGAGGAAAAGAAGGTGTCAGAGGATGTATGGGAGCCTTCGGTAGAGACCCCGAACAGTGAAGCGATAACGGAAGAAGAAACCAACACGGAAACGTCTACGGAGTCAGCATATTGGTTTATTCCTCAATCCAGTGGTGATCTCCTGTCAGAAGAGGAAAAGGAGCAGTTGCAGAGTATGGTTTTGTCAGCAGCAGAATCGGTCAGAGAAATTTATAAGGATTCAATAATTACAAATGCTCCGAGTTATTCTTCCGGTGTTAGTGAATTTACAGATGAACAACGGAAAAAGGTTGTGGAGCAATATAGAGAAAATGGAATTGGAACTGCCGTAGGTAGCGAGAATGAAAGAATGATTTGATAATATCGGAGTTTTATGGTAATCTTACAGGTGTAAGAGAAAAGGCGGAAAAATGAAGAAATTTTTGAAATTTATGCTATGTATTATGAGTTCGCTTATTGCACTGATTGTAGTGTTTTGGTCTTGCATTTCGTATACGGTAAATTACAAGAAGACAATTTGTGATACATCTGTTTCGCCGGATGAAAAATACGAATTGACACTTCAGGCAATCGGAGAACCGGAGTGGCCTTTTGGTTCAGCAAGTGGACGATTAGTCCTTATGGAAGGCAAAGATAAGATATCTCAAACAGATTTTGAATTGTACAATGACGGTGGGATCATCAGCAGCAGGTGTTGGGAGGTTACATGGTATGAAGATTATGCAGAGGTAATTCTGTCAGGCGAAGAACAATTTGATGAACGAGTTACTCTGTATTTTGATGGTTCGGTAGATATGCAACAGATTATCGAGTGAGAATTTATAGTAATAAAGTAAATATTTATAAGTTTGATAAGAAAGTGGGAGATGAACAGATGAGTATTGTAGGAGATGTGAGAAATCGAATTTTACTTAAAAGGAGAATGACGTAATGGATAGATTTAAGAATATTAAGGAGAAACTGCTTGCCTTGGCTAAGGAAGATGAAGATATTAAGGCAATTGTTTTGATAGGTTCTTCAACCAGAGATACGGTAAAAGCAGATGAATATTCTGATTTGGACGTTGTGATTGCAACGGAAAAACCGGAAGGATGGTTATATGGGGATTGTCCGGAAAAACTTGGGGGTGTGAAAATATCTTTTGTTGAACCAACACTTGGTGGTGGAAAAGAAAGAAGAATGTTATATGAAGGTTCGCTTGACGTTGACATGATTGTATTTACACCGGATCAGTTTGAAAAAGCAATAAGGGAAGGTGTCGCAAGCTGTGTTATGAACCGAGGCTATGAGATAATGTATGATGCAGAAGAATATTCAGCACTGTTAAAAGAGTATATTTCTCATGAGCTTAAGCCCACAGATTTATCGGAACCGGAATTTATTAATATGGTAAACGATTTCTTCTTCCATACCATATGGGCATCCAAAAAGATTCTTCGTGGTGAATTGTGGACTGCGAAAATGTGTATTGACGCTTATTTAAAAAAATACCTGCTGAAGATAATTGAGATGTATTCGGTGTCAAAATACCATGTTGATGTATGGCATGACGGAAGATTTTTGGATCAATGGGCTGAGATGGAAATTCTTTCGGATTTGGAAAAGTGCTTTGCCCACTATGACAGGGAGGATATGGTGTCTTCTTTGTTGGCTACTTTAGATCTTTTTTGTAGATTGGCAAGTCAGACAGCAGAAATGAAGGAATACAAATATCCCAAAGAGGCTGAAAATTATACGAAGTTTTTGATATAGAGAAAAAATTATGAAAGCAATGGAAAAAGATTGGTTATCGTTATGGAGAGATGATATTTAAGCCTGAAATGACAGAGGGAAATCCGATCAGTTTATATTCACTTGATTCAGATAATGGTTTGGCCTTTACCCGATTTTTCTATTTCCAGATATTCATGTCAGATAAGATAGACATGGTAATTTCGGTAGCGTTGCCTCCGGTAGCGTTGCTATCTGCTCCAATGTTGGTAGCAAAAAAGTATGTATTATCTGCAGTTTCAATATAGCCTATAAACCAACCATTCACATCTTGTCCGTTTACACGTCCAGTTCCGGTTTTTCCGTAGAATGTTCCGGTATCGGAAGAAGAAATGTATATGGAATCTTTTACTGCATTGATGTTTTCAGGAGTGAAGCCGAAGCTGTTATTTTGCAGCTTCGTTAAAAGTTCGACCTGTTCTAGTGGAGAAATCTCCAAGGATGATTCCATCCAATAAGTAGAAAAATCACCACTCATGTTCTCGTTCCCATACCCGATTTCTTGAATATAGCTGTAAACGTTAGAGAATCCAAGCTGTTCATCCATTGCCTGGAAATACCAGTTCACAGAAGAGTCCATAGCGGACTGTAAGGTCTGATCGGCATTCCATGATTCAAAAGGATAGGTTTCTCCATTCCACGCTATAAAGGAGTTATCTGGTGTAATGACACCTTCTTCCAAGCCAAACAGGGCATCATATATCTTGTAGGTGGAGTTTGGTGCAACTCGCAGGGTGGCATGTTCCATGTCGTGTATGCGCCAAACATCATTTCCCAAATCATATAAAACAAAGCTTCCTTCATATTTTCCAAAGTATGTAGAAAGGTCTACATAGGAAATATTTTCTGAGGAGGAGTTCCATTGATAGTGATTTCCATCTGCTGCGTATATAGAAATAAAAGGTGCAAGTCCTAGAAGGAGAACAGCAGTCAGCATAAATGCTGCCATGCCTTTTAGCCTTTTCATAGATGTTGGCTTCTCATAAGAAGCAATATTGATAATCCTGCGCTTCATCTGCTTCATATTTCCACCAAGGCCGGCAGCAAACGGAAAAGGAGTGAGTGAAACCTTTTCAGCAAAGTTAATCAGTGTATTGCCATAATCTTCGTAAGCATCCTCTTCAAGCATCTTTAGAACAGAGGTGTCACAGGCAACCTCTCTGTCATTACGCATTTCCCTCAAGGCATACCATACAAGAGGATTGAACCAATATACCACTCCGGCAAGGTTCATCAGATGACTGGCAATGGCATCATGGTGCTTGTAATGTTGCAGTTCATGTAACAGCATATACCGCATATCGGATTCATTATAATCTGAAATCAGATGGATGGGCAGATAAATACACGGTTTTAAAAGTCCTACAATAATCGGAGATTTCAAAAATGCGGTGCTGTAAACTGGAATATCTCTGTGAATTTCCATTTCTTCTAAGCAGTGATGATATAGTCTACGGACTTCCTGATTTTGAAGTGGAAGAGCAGATTCCTTCAAAGTGCGTAAACGGAGAGAGGATTTGATTACCAATATAATCATTACAAGGATGCCTATAAGCCATATCCCTAATAATATGTATCCGGCAATCAATGTAGTCTCGCTATTTACTGAAAGAGTAAAGTCATTTAACCAATTTTCATTTCCGGTCGGATTGATTTTCACAGTTTCATCTATAGCTGTTCCGGTGTTGAAAGCAGAAGACCTTCTCAGACTGATGAGCCAGGAGAAGATTTGTGGAAACCCGATTAGACGGAACGGTATAAAAGGAACTGCCAATAACCCAAGCAGTAGGAACCACAGATTATATTGCATCTGGCTGGACAGGGTATTTTTGAATATCCGCTTGGCTACTAAAAGAATTCCGATGATACCGCTGATAAACACATTGCATATTAAAAAGCGTATCATAAAATTAGCCACATTAATTGCCTCCTTTTTTTGAACTCTTGGAAAGAAGGGTACGCAGAGTATCTATTTCTGTTTCAGATAGTTTGTCATTTTCTATATACGCAGATAACATGGCAGTAATATCTCCGTTATAATAGCGTTCCAGAAAAGAGTTGCTTTTCTGACCGATATATTCGCTTTCTTTCACTACTGGGGTATATACAAATACGCGGCTCTGCCTTTCATAAGTAAGAGCGCCTTTGGTTACAAGACGTTTAATTAGTGTTTGTATTGTTTTGGGACTCCAGCTGGTAGTCTGTAATAATTTTTCAGTTATTTCATTGGTACTGATCGGCGCATGTTTCCATACGATTTTCATAACTTCGAATTCAGCTTCGGAAATCTGTGGTAGATTACTCATCTCAAATTCCTCCTAAAATCTTACAGGTGTAATAATATCATATATGATATTTGCGCAATTGTCAATTTCTGAAAAAAGATCTGGATTCAAAGATATTTAACCTAGGGGCTAATAAAGAAAGCCTGCGGACTATATTAAGTGGATTTTTTGAAAGGGAAGGAACAGATGCAGAGTGAGAATCTGCTGGAAGATTACTAGACAGAGAAGCGAGATTGAATGCCAAAATTCAGAAGAGTGAGAAAAGAGGCTGATTGGGAGTTTTGCGATTTCTGATCGGCTTTTTCATGCTCTTTTTCAGATAGTAAAAGATGAAGTGGTGTGGTAGAATAAATCTGAATAAAATACAAGGTCAAGGTAAAAATGACAGAAGAAGAAAATAAAATTTGCAGGAAGATTCACTTATATTTGGTAGATATTCTTGGGAAAAATGTTGAACCTGATATTTTTGTGCAGACATCACTAATACATTTGGGTAAATATTATTTTGATAAATTGTTAGATGTAGATAATGCAGGAGATACTCTAATCTAATAAGTAAGCGGGTTCATTTTTGAACTATCGTTACATGGAAATATTTTGGGATGATTTAATGCAAAATACGAAAGAAGGGAGTTCAAGAAGATGAAGAGTACGCGTGATATAATACTGGAATTTTCACAACAAGTTAAGCAACTCCTTCGGAAGAAGATGACAAAAATTATTCTTTATGGGTCTTATGCTCGTGGAGATAATAGAGAAAATTCGGATATTGACATTATGGTATTAACTACCCTTACAGATGATGAAATAGATAAGATAGAGACATCCATTTTTGACTTAGCTTTTGATTTTCAAATGGAATATGATATTGATATTAGTGTGATTGTAAAAAATGAGGATCATTTTAATTATTGGCTCGGAGCAATACCATTTTATGATAATGTACAGAACGAGGGAATTGTTCTGAATGGATGATAGAGTGAAAGAGTTAAGGAGCTATGATCATATGGGATTTGTAATGGTAAATGATTATGTACAAAAATGCAATTTTTCTGTTTTCCAATTGTGATAAGGAAAGGCAATAAAAAAGAATTGTTTGTTTAACGGAAGATTTCCCGGAGGAATGTATGATTGGAAAGAGTGTAACGGTGATTGTTGATAGACCATTGGGCAGTTATCATCCTGAACATACGGATATGTACTACCCGATAAATTATGGCTATGTAGAAGGTATTATGGCAGCAGATGGGGAAGAACAGGATGCATACATACTGGGTGTGGATAAAGCAGTAAATGAATTTACAGGAAAAATAATTGCTATTGTTCAAAGAAAAGAAGATGTTGAGGAAAAATGGGTTGTTGCGCCTGAAGATAAGATTTATACCAAACAAGAAATATGGGAACAGATTTATTTTTAAGAGAAGTATTTTGAGTGTGAGATTGTGATGTAAAAATTTTAAAAATATATTTAATGAAAAAGGAGACTATCGGAATGGCGTTAGAAACGAAACGGCTTTTTTTGCGTCCGTGGAAAGAAAGTGATTATGAGAGTTTATATCAATATGCAAAAAATCCAGATGTAGGACCGATTGCAGGCTGGCCTCCGCATCAAAGCTTAGAGGAAAGTAGGGATGTAATAAAAATGTTTTTTGCGGACAAGAATGTTATGCAGTTTGTCTAAAAGCAGATAACATTGCAATCGGCTGCATTGAACGGAAGCTCAATGGACATACCGATATGACAGAAAGAGATGATGAATGTGAGTTGGGCTATTGGATTGGAAAAAAGTTTTGGGGACAGGGAAAGATTCCAGAAGCTTCGGCAGAGTTGATTCGTCATGGGTTTGAAGACTTGAATATGAAAATCATCTGGTGTGGGTATTATGATGGCAATGAGAAATCCAGAAGAGTTCGGTAAAAACTTGGATTTCTCTATCATCATACCTGTAATGATGTTCCAGTGCCTCTTATGAATGAAACAAGAATCAGCCATACCAATTATTTGACAAATTAGGGGTCTGTTATTGACGCTATTGTATAAAATTAGTATAATATGATTAGAATATTACTATCAAAAACAAGGAGGTGCTGTTATGAATATACGTCCATCGGCAGCAATCCGTCAGAATTATAATGAGATTGCTGATTTGTGTAGAAAAACTGAAGAACCAATTTTCCTGACGAAAAACGGTGAGGGAGATTTGGTGGTTATGGATATTGAAACCTTTAACAGACGGGAGAAGATGTTGAGGCTTAGAGAAGAACTTTTATCCGTCGAGGAAGACAGACTTGCGGGAAGAACAGGATGTACGCTTGATGAACTGGATTCTTATCTGGATGATATGATTGACGAGGTATAGTATATGGAAGGCAATATAAAGTACAAAGTCATTGTTTCGGACAGAGCGAAAAGAATGTTGGGGACTCATATTCGGTTCATGGCACAGGTTAGCAAAGATGCAGCAAAAGAGAAGAAAAAAGAAATTATGAAGGCATTGCGTTCACTTTCCCATATGCCACAACGTTTCCCATTTTTTGAGGAAATGTATATACCACCCAATAAATATCACAAAATGTTTGTGGAAAAATGGTATCTTGTCCTTTACCAGATTAAAGATGATACAGTGTATGTAGATTACATTCTGGATTGTCGCAAGGACTATAATTGGCTTATTCAATAAATCAGGGAATATACGGAATCATTTTTTTGGACTGTCGATGTGACAGTTCTTTTTTTATGGATATGTGAGCATACAGGTTGACATTATAAATAGCATACACTATAATGGCTAATGAGATTAGCTAACAAAGAGAAAGGGATAGCTGAATGAAAGTTGGATTAGATAAAGAGAAAATTATTGAAGCTGCGGCTAATATGGTAGATGAAAAAGGGATTGCGAATGTAACCATGAAAGTGTTAGCAACAGAATTGGGGATAAAATCTCCGTCGTTGTATAAGCATTTTAATGGTGGGCTTGACGAATTGAACAAGGAACTGATGTTGTATGGCTGGCGTTCTTTGGAAAGTGAAATAATAAGAGCCGCCATAGGTAAAGCAAAGGACGACGCGATTATAGCAATCTGCTATGCCTATCGGAATTTTGTTTCCGAACACAAAGGATTGTTTGAAGCTATGCAATGGTATAATATGTATCAATTGGAGGAACATCTGCAAGCGACCAAAGGAACGGTGTCAGTACTGTTCCAAGTGCTGGAAGCCTATGGATTGACTGAGGAAGAAAAAGTACATATTGTCCGTATGCTCCGAGGGTTTTTACAAGGATTTGCTTCTATTGAGAGCCACGGAGGATATGGAAATCCCATATCTCAAGATGAAAGTTTTGATTTTGCATTGAACACGATACTGAACGGTATTCGTGATTTGCAAGGAGGAACAGAACAATGAAACAATTATTGAAAAATATAAGCCCATTTAACAACCGAACGGAAATGCCAACGGCATTATTTATTATAAAGAAAATTCTTGCTTTTTGGGTATGTTGCATTGCGGGACTGTTTATTACCGAGGGCGTTGTTATACTCTTACATTTTGCGCTCGGTAAGAATATGCTTGTTATTTTATCGGTGCTATTGTAGGCGTTATTCTGCTTGCTGTTTCTGTCTTAGCTATTGTTTTGACGGGAAACATTGAATATCACGGATTTTTTGAAAATGCCGATATTCTTATGATTATGCTCTTAATCGGCGGATTTATCGTTCAAGAAGCAACAGAAGAAATCCTTTGCCGGGGAATTGTGTTGCACGCGCTCAAAGATAAAACTTCGGTTTGGATTGCAATAGCAGTCAGCACGATTATGTTTATTATGCCGCACTGGGCATCTTTATTTGCGGGCGGCACAATTTATGGTGTCATTGGCGTAGCCAACCTTGTACTGATTTCGATCATTTTTTCACTCCTGACTATTCGCTTTAAGAGTATTTGGGCAGCTTGCGGCTTACACTCTTTTTGGAACGCTGTACTGTATTGTATTCTCGGATTGAATTTAAGCGGAAATGATGAAACGGTTACGGCTATCTTCAATATGCAATCCGTAGGTAAGAATATATGGAACGGTGGCGAATACGGTATTGAAGCAAGTATGGTTACCACTGTTGTATTAATATTTTCAGCCGCATTGATTTGGTATATAGGGAGTAGAGCTGTTAGCGCTTGAAAGAGAATTTGTGTTCCGAAGATAGGATATCAGGGCAATCAGATTTTGGAAGATGGATAATAATTAAAATTACCGGCTGTTTTTTAACACAGCCGGTGATTTTTGTCTACAGGTTATTTATAAATTTATTGATAAAATAGATTCCGGCTCCTACAGCGGAGGCAGCGGTTTTATAATAGCAGCATCGTATATAATCTGCATTTTTTTCAAAAGGGTTCAATTCAATTGCTTTTTGACGAAATTCTTCGATGTAATCGTTCAGATGAGAACCAACCGTTCCGCCAAGAATGATGTCACAGTCATAGCACATGCGGATAGTGTTTACTGCAAGTGCAAGGTAAGACAGATATTCATCAAATACGCGGGCATATCCTTTATTTCCAGATTCGAGTTCAGCAAAAAAGTTTTCCAGATTGCCATCTGTAAAATCAGACAATACTTTTGCGGAGCAGTATGCATCCAGACATCCATAACGTCCGCAATAACATTTCTTTCCATTTGGGACTATGCAGATGTGCCCGAACTCAGACGCTTTATAATTGTCACCTGGAAAAAGCTCTGTTGCGTTCATCAAGGCTCCTCCGACACTGCTGCTCAAAGATATATAGGCTGATGTCCGGCTAGATCGATATTTCCAGCTCTCTGCCAGTCCTGCAGAACTGGCATCGTTGAAGAGCAGAAATGGATACTGAAGTCTGGACTTAATATGCAGGTAAACATTTCGAGAAATGTTGATGACAGCTGTGTACCATATGGTTTTATGGTCGGATTCAACGATGACAGGAAGTGATATTCCGACACCTAGAAGTTTGTTCCTGTCTAAATTATGAGAATCTAACAAAAGCTCTAATTCATTACACATATTTTCATAGTAAATAGTGCTGTCCTCGAATGGACAGCGCATTCTTTTCTGCGCAATAATATCTAGATTTAAATTAATGAGAACTATAGACAGATGATTTCTTGTAATATCAATGCCAACAGCATATCTGGCATCTGGGATGCATTCAAATACATTGGCTTTTCTGCCGCCGGACGACTGATAAGAGCCCGCAATGTGTACTAAATTCATTTCAATTAATGTATTGAGATTTTGTGTAATAGTCGGAAGGCTGAGTCCGAGATGATTGGAAATTTGCTGTCTGGAACATTGCCTCTCCTTAAATATAAATCGATAGATATTCCCCAAATTTTTTGTTTTATGTTTTCCCTCTTCCATGATTTTCCTCCTATAGTTTCATTATAAACGAAAAATAAAAAATATAAAGTATTTATCTGAAAATACCCGTAAACATATGGAAATGTACGGATGCATAATGACAATTAAGTAATTGAATTTGTGAAACAGGGCGTGAAAAAGAATACTTTTAAAAATAATTTATAAAAGGTGTGTTAAAAAATAAACAAATTAACGAATTAAAATAAATAAAATTAGTAGTTTTGTATAAAAAATAAGAAAATAAAGTGTTGAAAATGAACAAACTTAAATAAAATAATTGACAAAAGTATTTTCCGGATGTACTATGGTTTTGAGATGTGAAATAGTTGAAAATTTTAATAAAATGGAAAGCAAATTATATTGATGGGAAAGTGTTATGATTCTTGTATCAAGAAGGATTCTTTGTAAAATGAAGCAAAAAATGTGAAGTAAGATGTTAAAAACTACTTCAAAATGAAATGAAAATTAATGAAATTTATAAATAATGCACAAAAAACAAAGAGATGAGTTACCTGAAAATGTTTAAAAACTATGTAAAAAAAATGCAGTATTTACTTCATTTTTGCTTTGTAGATATAATTGTTATTAGAAAAGAGATTGCGGAAAGTTGGGTAGGAACGAATGCATGAAATATTGGAAAAAATCTCGAAAATAGCGCCTTCGTTACCTCGTGCTCAGAAGACGATCGCAGAGGCTTTAATGGAGAATCCGGAAGCAATAGAACGTATGACTTTGGCAGAAATTTCAAGGGAATCCGGAACAAGTGAAGCATCGATTATCCGCTTTTGCAGGGAATTGGGCTTTAGTGGATATACAGCACTAAAAGAAGCTTTTGTTCTGGCAAATCAGAATGAATCATCTTCAGAAATCAATATTGATAAACATGACAGCATGATGGATATTCTGAATAAATTGTATAAAAACAATATGGAAGTTCTGAGTGAGACTTTGGCAATCAGTGAGAATCAGTATGAGAAAGCTCTTACAGCTTTGCTAAAAGCAAAATCAATCCATTTTTTTGCGGTGGGTGATGCCTATATGGCAGCGAATCTGTCATATATGAAGTTTAAACGTATCGGCGTCAGCTGTTCTGCAGAACAGGATATTATGCTTCAGATGATTACCGCCAGTAATTTGACCAAGAATGATGTTGCGATTGCTGTATCTTATGAAGGACGGAGCAAGAATGTTGTGGATGCGATCAGAATTGCGAAAGAAAGAGGAGCTACAACGATCAGTGTTACAAGACGGCACAAATCCCCTCTTTTGGACTATACGGATATTAGACTTCTGGTTTCGGCGAAGGATCTGACGTTCGGAAGAGATAAGATTACAAGAAGAATTGCAGATCAGTTTATTCTGGAAGCTCTTTATCTTGGTTATGAGTCAAGGATGGATAGTAAAGCGAAAGAGAGAATCAAATATACGCAGCTTGCTATTAATAATAACAAGATATAAAGGGGAATATCTTATGCCAAAACTTGCACCATCACTACTTGAAGCGGATTATTGTTTTCTATACGACCAGTTAAAGATTATGGAAAAGGCTGGTGCCGATTATGTACATATTGATGTCATGGATGGAGCTTTTGTCCCGAATCTTGCACTGGGAATGAAAGAGATTCAGAGTATACGACCGGTGACAGAACTTGTTTTTGATGTACATATGATGGTGAATGAGCCGATACGTTATGTCAGACAGATGAAAGAAGCCGGGGCTGATATTATTACCGTTCATCTGGAAGCATGTGAAGATCCGCAAGAGACAATCCTGGCAATAAAAGAGACTGGAGTCAAAGCCGGAATCGTATTGAAGCCTGACACAAAGCTAAGTGAATTGAGTGAAGCGATCATTTCGATGGTGGATGTAGTCCAGCTTATGACTGTACAGCCCGGGCTTGCGGGACAGAAATTTATTCCAGAATCATTGAATAGGATAAAGGAGCTTCGAGATAGGATCGATCGGGAAAATCCAGGGTGTGAGATTGAAGTAGATGGTAATATAGGAGTACATAATGTGCAGGATGTCGTGGCAGCAGGTGCGACTGTGATTGTTTCTGGGAAAGCACTTTTTGATGGTGATCTTGGGAAAAATATTTCAGAAATGAAAAGATTAATAGAGTCAATTTGATACAAAGGAGGTATAGCATGAAGCATTTGATTGGAGTGGATTTGGGAACAAGCGCAACCAAGACGATCATGATGAATGAAAAAGGTGAAATTGTTGCTTCAGCAAGTTATGCATATCCATTGTATGAGCCGGCGAACGGCTGGGCCGAGCAGGATCCACATGACTGGAAAGAGGCTGTACTTACCACAATCAGGGAAGTGGTGGACAAGTCGAAAGTCGCAAAAGAAGATGTGGCGGGAATCGGACTTTCCGGACAGATGCACGGGCTTGTGATGTTGGATGAAAATAATGAAGTAATCACACGTTCAATCATCTGGTGTGATGCAAGATCTGACAAGCAGGTGGATGAGCTCCTGGAGGCTATGCCAATGGAAAAATGGCTGGAGATTACCAATAACCCGCCATTGGCGAACTGGACGGCGGGAAAGATCTTGTGGATGAGAAAGAATCGTCCGGAATTATATACAAAATGCAGACATATTCTTCTGCCGAAAGATTATGTCCGTTATGAGATGACGGGAGTATTCGCAACGGATGTGTCGGATGCAACAGGAATGCAGCTTTTGGATGTAAAGAACAGATGCTGGTCTGATGAAGTGCTTGAAAAATTAGGAATTGATAAGTCCATGCTGGCAGATGTATATGAAAGCCCAGAGGTTACCGGACATTTACTTCCTGAAATAGCGGAAAAGATGGGACTTACAACGGATACGGTGGTCGTGGCAGGTGGAAGTGACAATGCCTGTGCAGCTCTCGGTACAGGAGTCGTACATGAAGGACAGGCATTTACGACAATAGGTACTTCGGCAGTTGTATATACACATCTGGAACATTATACGACAGTGCCGGGTGGAGGATTACATATGTGCTGTTGTGCAGTACCCGGGTGCTGGCATACGATGGGAGGCCCACAGTCAGCAGGATTATCTGTTGAATGGTTTAAAAATCAATTCTGCAAAGACTTGATGGAACAGGCGAAAGCAGAAAATAAAGGATTTTATGATTTGATGAATGAACTTGCAGAACAGGTCCCGATCGGAAGTGATAAACTAATCTATCTTCCGTTTTTAATGGGAGAAAGAACTCCACATATGGAACCAAAGTACAGAGGTGCTTTCCTTGGTCTCAATACAGTACATACACAGGCGCATATGCTGAGAGCAATTATGGAAGGTATTGTATACTGTCTAGCCGATTGTAACCAGATGCTGAAGGATCAGGGAATCCATGTAAATGTAATGAGAGCCTGCGGAGGTGGAAGTAAAAGCCTTCTCTGGAGAAAAATGATGGCTGCGCTTTTCGAGTGTGATGTAAGAACACTTGAGCAGGAAGAAGGTCCTGCATATGGGGGCGCAATTCTTGCAGGAGTTGGTGCAGGAGTATTTTCGAGTGTTCAGGATGCATGTGATGCATTTATTAAGGAGAAAGACAGTATCTCCATGGACGAACAAGCCGCAGCAGCTTATAAAAAATATCATAAGATCTATAACCAGATGTATGAAGCATTGCTGAATCCATATCTGGAACTTGCTGAGGTCGAGTAGCTATAAAACTTAAAAATAGATGAGAAACACGTATATAAACAACGTTTAAGTTGTTTAAAGACTATGATTGCGTTTGGGAAAAATGTGAGATTAGTTTTATTAAAAAGAAAGAGAGGGATGAGAATGGAAGAAATCAAAATGCGAGTCGAGCACGTTTCGAAGTCATTCCCAGGTGTCAAGGCTCTGACAGACATTGATTTCGCCGTACGGAAAGGTACAGTTCATGCGCTGTGCGGAGAGAACGGTGCGGGCAAATCTACACTTATGAAGATCATCAATGGTATCTACAAGGCTGATACAGGCCAGATCTATATTGATGAGAAGCCGGTAGAGATTAAAAATCCAATTCAGGCAATGGAGCAAGGTATTTCCATGATTGCCCAGGAGCTTAATTACGCTCCGGACCTTACAGTAGAAGAGAATCTCTTCATGGGACGTCTTCCTGTTAATAAGTTTGGAAAAGTCAACTGGAAAAAAGTACGTGAAGAAGCAAAGAAATTCCTGAAAGAGCAGCAGCTTTCCTATTCACCTACACAGACATTGAGATCGCTGACTGTTTCTGATATTCAGATGCTGGAGATCATTAAAGCAATTACAAATAATGCGCAGATCATCATCATGGATGAGCCTACATCTTCCATTTCACAGAAAGAAGTAGATCTTCTGTTTGAAAAGGTGAATGAGTTGAGGGCAAAAGGTGTAAGTATTATTTACATATCTCATAAGATGGATGAGTTATTTACAATTGCAGATGATATCACTGTTATTCGAGATGGTTCTGTAATTAATACGCACCGGGTAACAGATCTTCTTCCGGAAAATCCAACAGCGGAGGACATTGATGCTGCAACCAACGTCATTATTGGAGAAATGGTAGGACGTAAGTTGGATAATGTATATCCAAAGGAAGAAGTGCCACTTGGGGATCTGGCATTAGAGGTGGAAGATTTTAACTGTAAGAATATGTTTGAGAACATTAACTTTAATGTTCGTAAAGGTGAGATTGTAGGATTTGCCGGACTGGTAGGTGCAGGACGTACAGAGGTTATGCGTGCAGTTTATGGTTTGGATCCACATGATTCAGGTAAAGTAAAACTGAATGGAAAAGAGGTACCGGTGAAAAATGCAAGAACCAGTATCGATAATGGTCTGATCATGCTGTCAGAGGACCGTCGTGAGTATGGTCTGATTCCGGTAAGAAGTGTAAAAGAAAATGCAAGTCTTGCAAACTTGAAAGAGTATATATATGGTGGATTTGCCCATGTGGCAAAAGAACGCCAGGATGTAGAAAAGTACTTTGAAAAGATGCAGGTAAAAACTCCTTCTTTGGAAACACCAATTTCTTCATTATCTGGTGGTAATGCACAGAAGGTATTGCTGGCCAGATGGATGCTTTGCCATCCGGACGTAATGATTCTGGATGAACCAACACGTGGTATCGATGTTGGTGCAAAATTTGAGATCTATAAACTGATGACAGAAATTGTAAAAGAAGACAAAGCAATCGTTATGGTTTCATCAGAAATGGCAGAGCTGATCGGTATGTGTGACCGTATTTACGTAATGTGTCAGGGACGCATCACAGGATGTCTTACCAGAGATGAATTCTCACAAGAACGTATCATGATGAGTGCGACCGGTCTGATGGAAAGTTAGGAAAAAAGGGAGGAGCAAAAAATGAATAAAAAATCTAAGTTTCAGCAGAGCCTGCAAAAACATTATATTTATCTTATTCTTGTTGTAATGTTTGTTGCCTGTAGTTTGATCAGTCCATATTTCTTAAAATCAAATAACCTGATTAATATTTTAAGACAATCTTGTGTAGGACTTTTGATCGCATATGGTGAAATGATTCTGATCGTGGAAGGTTTCATTGACCTTTCCGCAGCATCAGTACTTGCATTAAGCGGTGTACTTTCTGTTGCGGCATATAAGAGTACACAGTCTTTAGCAGTAGCAATTTTGGTGGCTTTGGTAGTCGGTGTTCTTTGTAACTTGTTTAACGCATTCTTTGTTGCAAATATTAATGTTCCGGCATTCATTGCAACCTTAGGTATGCAGGAAATTGCACGTGGTATTGCACTCTATTATTGTGGTGGTTCCAATATCCTTCAGCTGGGTAATTTTACAGTTATGGGACAGGGAATGGTTGGACCGATTCCGCTTCCGGTAATTATTCTTCTGTTTGTATCAGTGCTTATGTGGTATCTGGTGACCCAGACTCGCTGGGGACGCAGCATCTATGCAATCGGTGGTAACCGTAATGCAGCAGAGGCAAGTGGAATTAATGTAAAGAGCAGTATTTACCGTGCTTATATCATCAACGGTATGTTGATCGGTCTTGCAGGTGTTATCTTTATGGCACGTAACAATGCAGGTCTTCCGAATGGTGCTGTTGGTTATGAAATGACAGGTCTTACAGCTGCAATCGTTGGTGGTACTTCCATGAATGGTGGTGTAGGTACGATCACAGGTACTGTAGCCGGTGCGTTTATCATTGCATTCCTTGAAAATATCATGAACCTGATCGGTGTAGATTCCTACATCCAGGAAATCGTAAAAGGTCTTTTGATTGTTCTTGCAGTAGCAGCTGACGTTATGAGTAAAAAAGGTAAAGTCAGCAAAGTGATCATTGCTCCAAAGGACAAAGATGAGAAAAAAGAAAAATAGAATGAGCATATTGCAGCAGTGAGGTATGACTGTTGCTTGCTATAGAAACTATGAACCAAGCATAAAAAGAGAAAGGAAGAAGTATTATGAAAATGAAAAAATTAGTATCTATGTTGCTTATTTTAATTATGACATTGTCATTAGCAGCATGCGGAAGCAGCAGCGGAAGTAGTGACAGTTCAGATGATTCTTCAGATGACTCTGCAGAAGGCGGAAAATATCGTGTAGCATTTGTAGCTCGTGCGAGTGCAGATACATTTGCAGCATGGTTAACGCGTGAAATGATCAGTGAAGCAGAACAATATGATGAGATTGAACTGGATTATTTCAGTGGTGAAGCAGATGATAACAAATTAAATGGTATTCTTGAAGACTGTATTACAAAAGACTATGATCTTGTGATTGTACAGGTTAATGATAACGTAGCTTCTGCTCCGTATATCAAACAGGTTGTTGATGCAGGTATCCCTGTTATCACAACGAATCCTGCCGTTCATCAGGGCGACCTTGACGGAACAGATGATGATTCTCTCTTAGAGGGAACAGGAACAGTTGACGCTGATCCAATCGAACAGGCAGCAGTAAGTGCAAGATATGCAGTGGAAGAAGTTCCAGAAAATGCAAACGTAGTAGTTCTTATGGGACCATCTAACAACTTCCACTCTGATGGACGTCGTGAAGGATGGCAGACAGAGTTCTTTGATAAGAGACCTGACGTAAATATTCTTTATGAAGATTATGCAAACTGGAACAGTGATGAAGCTCTTGCTCTCATGGAAACATGGGTACAGGGCGGAACAAAGATTGATGCTATCATTTCTATGAATGATAATATGGCAGCTGGTGCAATCGAAGCAATCCGTAGTAACAGCGATTACTTTGATGCTGATGGCAATCCAACATTCCTCGCTTATGGTGTAGATGGAAATGCACAGGGATGTCTGCTTGTTCAGGAAGGTCTCCTTACAAGAACATCTCTTCAGGATGCATCTCTCCTTGCAGAACAGTGTATTGCAAACGCAGTTAAGGTTCTGAATGGTGAAATGGATGTAACAGAAGTTGAGTACTATGTAGACGCTCCGGAAATCAACATCGATACAGTTCAGCAGTATATTGATCTGTATAAAGAAAACGGAGAGATCAGTGATGATGGTTCTCTTGTAGAATAATTCCGAAATCAGTAGTAAAAACTGAATAATATTTTAAGCTTGGAGATAGTTTCATGTGAATGGCGCCTGGCGGTTCGGTGCCGCCAGGTGTTCTTTTTAAAAGAATAAAATGAAGAAGGAGGATTCTTTCAAATGGCAGAAAAAAAATATATTAATAAAGGCGCGTTTATGACAGAGATTGATAAGATGATCGTAGTAGATGAAGATCATCTTGATATCGTTGAAGATCCGATTGCAAGAGAGAAAATTCAGGCACAGTTGGAAGTGCAGTTACCGGTTGATCCGGATAAAGTTTTAATTAAGGTGGAATATGTAGGTGTATGTGGCTCAGATGTTCATTATTTCCATGACGGATGCTGCGGAACCTTTAAAGTAGACAAGGAAAGAGATATCCCTTACATGCTTGGACATGAGTGTGCAGGTACTGTAGTAGAAGTTGGTGCTAATGTAACACATCTTAAAGTTGGTGACAGAGTATGCTGCGAACCAGGAATCACTTGTGGAAAATGTGAGCATTGTAAATCCGGACATTACAATCTTTGTGAAGATGTCATTTTCTGGGCAACTCCACCGGTACAGGGATGTTATATGAGATATGTTCCGTTCCAGGCTGATCTCTGCTTCAAACTTCCGGAAGGAATGGATACCAAAGCAGGTGCGATGGTTGAGCCATTTGCAACCGGTATGTATGCAGCTGAAAAAGGAGAAATCACAGTTGGTGATTCCGTTGTTATCCTTGGAAGTGGATGTATCGGTCTTATGACAATGATGGCATGTAGAGCTCGTGGTGCAAGTCAGATCATCGTATGTGACCTTGAAGATATCCGTCTTGAGAAAGCAAAAGAAAATGGTGCTGATTTCGTAATCAACAGTGGAAAGGAAGATCCGATTGCTAAGATCAGAGAACTGACAAATGGCCGTGGACCTGATGTTGTATTTGAAACAGCAGGAAGTAAATTTACAATCGCACAGACAGCACACATTGCACGTCGTGGCGGACTCATTGTATTAGTTGGTATGTCTGCACAGGAAGAAATAACATTTAACTTTGGACAGGTAATGGCAAAAGAGCTTCGCATTAAATCTTTATTCCGTTACGTAAACATGTTCCCGAAGAGTGTAGCTACAGTAGGAAGAGGACTTGCTAAAATTGATAATATTGCTACACATGAATATGTTCTGGATGATATTCAGCAGGCATTTGAAGATTCTATTACAAAGAAGAATGAAGTTGTAAAAGCTGTCATTAAAATTGATTAATTTCTGAGTGGTTTAAATGGTCAGTGGAGCATATGGCGGTCCACTGGCCATTTTTACTTTATGAGGAGGGTAAAATGAGCGTAAATAAAATTGCACTTGGATGTGACAATGTCGGATTCGACTTAAAGGAGCAGATAAAAAAATATCTGATAGAAGAAAAAAATTATGAAGTAGTGATTGATCCCGTCCAAAAACAGGAGGAAGGATATCTTGCCGGTATTCGAGTAGCAGAAGAAATGTGCGTCGGGATTCAAAAAGATGTATGCAGACTGGGATTATATATATGCGGAACTGGGCTTGGATTTAGTACAATGGCGAATAAATACTGGGGGATCCGGGCAGCACATGCTTCAGATTGTTATACAGCGCAAAGAGCCCGTCAGAGTCTGAATGCTCAGATTTTATGTATCGGAAGCAGAGTTCTGCCGTTTGAATATGCGAAAATGGTGATAGATGCATTTTTAGATAAACCGTTTGACTTCGCCCGCCAGTCTTCTGTTGAAAATCTTCAGATGTTTAAAGAGCATGAAGAAAAGATACTGGGAAGAGAAAAACCAGACTATGTAGCCTGGAGCATGGGATATTATGAGGATGGAAAAGAAGATGAATAATATGACAAAACTACAACTAGCAATAGATACACTTTCCCTGGAGGAAGCATTGGAGCTTCTAAAAAAAGTATCGCCCTATATTGATATTGCAGAAGTGGGAACGCCGCTTTTGTATCGCTCGGGCCTTGAAGCAGTGAGAAAAATCAGAGAGGCTTTTCCTGAGCTTTATATTCTCTGTGATGGAAAGATCATGGATGCAGGGGCTTATGAAAGTGGAGAACAGTATGAGGCAGGGGCAAATTGTGCCAGTGTGCTGGGAGTTACGGATGATGCGACAATTCAGGCATGTGTGGAAGAAGCAAAAAAATATGGTACAGAGGTATCTGTAGATACTATCTGTATTTCGAATCTGCCTAAAAGAATTGCAGAAATTGAAGAGATGGGTATTGATTATATTTCGGTACATACTGGTGTGGATCAGCAGGCAAAGGGAAGAACTCCTCTGGATGATTTAAGAGAAATTAAAGCCTGTGCAAAGAAAAGCAAAATATCAGTTGCCGGAGGAATTCATGTAGATACTGTGGAGGAATATCTTGCGTATGATCCGGATGTGGTGATCGTGGGAGGCGGAATTATCGGGAGAGAGGATCCGGTAGCTGCAGCCAAAGCAATAAAGGAAAAAATCGATCAGCACAATAGATAGGAGAGAATACGATGGCTTATTTTATGGGGATTGATGTGGGGACATCCAGTGTAAAATCATTGATTATGGATGAAAACGGAATGGAGATAGGTTCCGCATCAAAAAAATATGATGTTTTGCAGCCGAAAATGAATTATGCAGAACAGAATCCAGAAGAAATATGGGAAGCGACAAAATTCACACTTCGTGAGCTTTCTTCACGTTTTCCGGAAGCGATACGAGAATTGAAAGGAATCAGTTATTCCGGGCAGATGCATGGACTTCTCCTGGTAGATGAAAAAGTGATACCGACCTGCAATATGATCATCTGGCAGGATCATCGATCCGTTGATCAAAGGGATAAGATCTATTCTCTGGTTCCATTTGAAGAGTTTAACCGTACAACATTGAATCAGCTGAGTCCTGGATATCTGATCATGTCATTGATGTGGGTGAAAGAGCATGAACCGGAAATATACAACCGGTCTGCTCAGTTCATGCTGCCCAAGGATTATGTCCGTTACAAAATGTGTGGCGGACTAGGTACGGATATGTCAGATGCCTCCGCTTCGGTGATATTTGATACAGCAGGAAGATGTTGGCCATGGCAGGTGATCGAGCGTCTGGGACTCCGCAAAGATTTGTTCCCGGAATGTCATGAGTCACGGGAGATTGCAGGAGCTGTCACAAGAGAGTGTGCAGAAGCAACTGGACTAAGAGAAGGAACTCCGATCACTTATGGTGGTGGAGATACACTGATGCATGAGATCGGTACAGGCCTGATCCAGGAAGACAGACCATGGGTATCCAATATTGGGACTGCATGTCAGGTTACCTGTGTGATGGATCACCCGGTATATGATAAACAGTTCCGCACGAATACTTTCTGCTGTGTGAAAGAAGATATGTGGATGCTGATGGCTGTTGGTATGTGTGGCGGTTCTGCAATGAAATGGATGCAGGGAATTCTTAAGGTAGACGACTTTGAACAATTGAACAGGATGGCGGAACAGGTCCGGCCCGGAAGCGACGGAGTTATTTTCCTTCCGTATCTAAGTGGAACCAGATGTCCGGAAAATGATCCTCTTTCGAAAGGTATTTATTTAGGGCTAAGCCTGGAACACGGAAGAAATCATCTGGTACGAAGTACGATGGAAGGTGTTGTTTATAGTCTGAAGAGTGATCTTGAATTGTTAAAAGTACTGACGAAAAAAGATCCGGATGTGATGATCGCATCTGGAGGTGGGGCAAGAGGAAAACTTTTCTTGCAGATGCAGGCAGATATTTTTCAAAAACCATTGTATACGACAGAAAGTGCGGAACAGGCATGCATCGGCGCGGCAATTACAGCGGCCGTCGGGGTGGGATACTATCATTCTTTTGAGGAGGCTTGTGAAAGAACTGTACGATTAAAGAAAGAAGTGATAGAACCGATTCCGGAAAACTGCAGAAGATATGAAGAATATTATGAAGTATATAAAGAAATATATAACCACAATAAGGAATTATTCTGGAGGATGCCTTCGTAATGGAAAAATATAGAGAGAGGATTATAAAAGAGATAGAGACTTCTCTGCGGGCAATTGATCTTGGGCAGATGCAGGAAATGGTACAAATAATCCTGGATGCAAAAAGAGTATTTTGTGATGGACTGGGGAGAAGTGGGCTGGCTATGAGAGGATTTGCTATGCGGCTTGGACAGTTAGGGAAAAGTAGTGCGCTTGTTGGTGAAGCGACAGCACCTGCTTTTGGTGCTGGGGATATGCTTTTCATCTGCACGGCATCCGGATCATCCCCAACGTTACTCTATCATGCGAAAAAAGCAAAAGAATATGGTGGGAAAGTAATGCTGATCACAGGAAAATCAGACTCCGAGCTTGCAAAACTTGCAGATGGAATGATTATTGTGCAGGCACCGGATAAAGATCAGAAGGGAGCCGAGAAAGGCTCGATTCAGCCAATGGGATCTCTGTTTGAACAGACGTCACAGCTGGTCTGTGATATTATTGCACTGGAACTTATGGAACGGCTTGAAATGTCCTCGGAAGAGATGAGAAAATATCATGCCAATATAGAATAAAAAGAATAGAAGGAGGAGAACACGATGTTATATATAGGAGTAGATCTTGGAACATCCGCAGTGAAACTGCTTTTGATGGATGGGGAAGGTAATATCCAGAATATTGTATCGAAAGAGTATGATCTGTATTTCCCCAATCCGGGATGGTCTGAACAGAATCCAGAAGACTGGTATACACAGACGATGGAAGGGCTAAAGGAACTGTTGGCAGAATGTGACAAGAGTCAGGTGGCAGGTATCAGTTTTGGAGGACAGATGCACGGTCTGGTCATTCTGGATGATGAGGATCAGGTTATCCGTCCTGCAATTCTGTGGAATGACGGACGTACTTTTGAAGAATGCGATTATTTGAATCATGTCATTGGCAAAGAAAAATTATCCGAGTATACAGCCAATATCTCATTTACCGGATTTACAGCACCAAAAGTACTCTGGGTGAAAAACAAAGAACCGGAAAATTTTGCAAAGATTAGAAAGATTATGCTTCCGAAAGATTACATAGCATATAAATTATCTGGTGTACATTGTACAGATGTATCAGATGCATCGGGGATGTTGCTCTTCGATGTAAAAAACCGCTGCTGGTCGAAAGAAATGTTGGAAATCTGTGGGATCTGTGAAGATCAGATGGCAAATATCTATGAATCATATGAAGTGGTTGGAAATGTGCTTCCTGAGATTGCAGAAGAACTGGGAATTCCGGAAACAGTAAAAGTTGTGGCAGGTGCCGGAGATAATGCAGCAGCTGCAGTAGGAACGGGAACCGTAGGAGACGGCATGTGTAATATATCTCTGGGAACCAGTGGAACCATCTTTATCTCTTCTGAAAAATTCGGAGTAGATAAGAACAATGCGCTTCATGCGTTTGCACATGCGGACGGACACTATCATCTGATGGGATGTATGCTGAGTGCAGCTTCCTGCAATAAATGGTGGATGGATGAAATCATCGGAACAAAAGATTATGCTGCAGAGCAGAAATCAATTCAGGTATTAGGCGAGAATCATGTATTCTTTCTCCCATATCTGATGGGAGAGAGATCCCCGCATAACAATCCGAATGCGAGAGGAACATTTATTGGAATGACAATGGACACGACACGTGCTGATATGACACAGGCAGTATTAGAAGGCGTTGCATTTGCACTCCGTGATTCCTTTGAAGTTGCCAAATCTCTGGGAATCAAGATTGAGAGAACAAAGATCTGCGGCGGCGGTGCAAAGAGTCCGCTGTGGAAGAAAATTATTGCAAATGTAATGAATCTGAAAGTAGATGTCATTGAGAGCGAAGAAGGACCGGCACTCGGTGGGGCAATGCTGGCAGCGGTAGGCTGTGGCGAATTTGAAAATGTAGAAACTGCAGCCGCTAGAATAGTAAAAGTGATTGATACTGTAGATCCAGAACCGGAGCTTGTAGAAAAATATGAAGCACGGTATCAGCAGTTCAAGGAAATTTATCCGGTTTGTAAACCTTTATTCGAGATCATTCATTAAAATACAGTCAGCCGTACGTAGAAGGTATTGATACCTTCCTGGCTTTCTGCCCATATTTTTCCGTGATGTTCATCAATGATACTTTTGGCAATTGACAATCCAAGGCCATGGCAGACAGCTTTACGGACAAAGAACCAGAAGGCAAAGAAGAAATCAGCCTGACCGTTCATCTGGATAATGAAAACTATCCAGAAGTCAGCATAGAGCTTTACCGTTATGACGGAAGCTATTGTCAGGCAGTTGTGGATGGCGAGCCAGTATCACTGGTAGAAAGAACAAGTGTGGTGGATCTAATAGAAGCAGTCAATGCAATTGTTTTGAATTAAAATGAAAACCCTGGGCGCAAGTCCAGGGTTTTTAATCATATTTTATAAATTGCATATCACGGTAATCTTTGGGCGAGATTCCGTATTCTTTCTTAAAAGCCCGGTAGAAACTGGAGTAATCACCGAATCCATAGGTCTGATATATTTCTGTAATACTGGCTTTCCCTAAAATGGCTTCCTTGCAAAGGGCAAGCCTTTTTTTGGTGATGTATTGATGGATCGACATTCCCAGACGGTCTTTAAAGACATGGGCAATATGGTATTTGCTCACATAGAATTCCTCGGCAAGTGAATCCAGAGACAGGTTCTCGTCCAGATGCTCTTCAATATATTCAGTGATCTGCTGGTAGAGGTCAAGTTCCTCATTTTTCTTACGTGGAACATTTCTTGTATAGATTGTGCGGTTCAGGCAGAGAATGAGATCGTTGACACACAGAGAAATCTGTGCGCTTCGCCCAAAGCGATCAGACTGCATTTCCTCGATCAGCCGCAGGATCTTTGATTGTATCGCATTAAAAGAAACTCTGTCATTGTGAAATACATATTTTTTTGTAGTCTGCACATACTGCATCAGATAGACATAATCCTGGGACTGATGCATCAGAACATTGCAATATTCCTGGCTGATCCAGAATACAAAACGGCGGTAAGGAATGTCTTGATTATGTATGAATGGACGATGTGGAATTCCAGGAGGAACGAGAAGAAGATCTCCAGGAAGAATTGGGAAGATCTCCTTATCCAGCTGTATGCTGATATCTCCTTCGAGGAAAAAATAGAATTCATAATAATCATGAGAATGTAGAGATACTTTCGGTAGCTTGTAGTCACTATAGTAATAAATCTCAAAATCCTGTGATACCATGTACTGACGTGTATGGAAAGGGGTCTGTAGGTTCTTCCTCATGATTGCCAACCTCCGTAAAAAGCTGAATTATGGTATATTGAATGTCTTAATATATCATTATGGTAACATGGAAGTGCAATTTTTGCAATGTATACAACAATTGTGTCAATTGCTTTTTAAATGGCAGAAAAGATATAATAAAACCAACAAGAAACAATCGGAGAAAGGAGTAAACAAAAATAATGAAATTAAATTTACAGGGAATCGCTGACAGAGAGCAGTGGGAATCAAAAGGTTACAATCTTCCCAAATATGATGTAGAGAAGATGATCGAAGCAACGAAGGAAGTTCCGTTCTGGATTCACTTTGGCGCAGGTAATTTGTTCCGTGCATTTCATGCAAATGTAGTACAGAACATGCTCAACGAAGGAACATTGGATCGAGGACTTGTAGTTGCAGAAGGATTCGATTATGAGATTGTTGAGAAAATGTATGCACCTCACGATAATCTTGGAATTGTTGCGACACTCAAAGCAGACGGTAATATTGATAAGACGATCGTTGCCAGCGTTGCGGAATCTCTTCCGCTGGATTCTGAGAATGAGGCTGCTTATGGAAGATTAAAAGAGATTTTCACAAAAGATTCTTTGCAGATGGCTACATTTACCATTACAGAGAAGGGCTATAGTCTGGTCAATGGAAGAGGCGAGCAACTCCAGGATGTAGCGGCAGATTTTATTGCCGGACCGGAGAAACCAGCAAGCTACATGGGAAAAGTGACTTCTCTTCTGTATGCGAGATACAAAGCAGGAGAGAAACCAATCGCAATGGTAAGTACAGACAATTGCTCTCACAATGGAGATAAACTGTATGCTGCAATCAGCACATTTGCTGAAAAGTGGGTGGAAAACGAAAAGGCTGAAGCTGGATTTACTGCTTATATTAATTCCGAAAAAGTTTCCTTTACCTGGAGTATGATCGATAAGATCACACCAAGACCAGATGCTTCTGTGGAAGCAATCTTAATGGAAGATGGTGTGGAAGAGCTGGAGCCTGTGATTACTTCTAAGAATACGTATGTTGCACCGTTTGTTAATGCAGAAGAGACAGAATATCTGGTCATAGAGAATGATTTCCCGAATGGAAGACCGGAACTGGAAAAGGGCGGTTTGATGTTTACGGATCGTGAGACCGTAGATAAAGTAGAAAAGATGAAGGTATGTACCTGTCTGAACCCGCTTCATACCTGTCTGGCAATCTATGGATGTCTGCTTGGATACAAGAAGATCTCCGACGAGATGAAAGATACAGAACTTAAGAAGCTGGTTGAAACTGTAGGATACAAAGAAGGCCTTCCTGTTGTTGTAAATCCTGGCATTCTGGATCCAAAGGAATTTATCGATACGGTACTCAATGTGCGTGTTCCGAATCCATTCATGCCGGATACTCCGCAGAGAATTGCTACAGATACATCCCAGAAGCTGGCAATCCGTTTCGGTGAGACTATCAAGGCATATCAGGAAGATCCTGAGCTGGACGTAAGATCTTTAAAGCTGATTCCGCTGGTATTTGCAGGATGGCTTCGTTATCTGATGGCAATTGACGATGAAGGAAATGCATTTGAGCCAAGTTCCGATCCTCTTCTTGATACGGTTCGTCCTTATGTTGCTGGACTGGAGCTGAAAGAAGGGCAGGATGTAGAGGCAGCAGTTGCACCGGTTCTTAAGATGAAACAGATCTTTGGAGTAGATCTTTATGAAGCAGGTCTTGCAGATATGGTAATCGGATATCTGAAGGAACTGACTGCAGGTGTCGGAGCAGTACGCGCAACTCTTAAGAAATATGTATAAAAAGGATAAAATTGGTAGGAAAGGATAGGTGAAAATACAATGAAAGCATTTATGGATCAGGATTTCTTGTTGGAAACAGAAACAGCACGGAAATTGTATCATGACTATGCAGCTAAGATGCCGGTTCTGGATTATCACTGCCATATCAGTCCGAAGGAGATCGCTGAGGACAGAAAGTTTGAGAATATTACACAGGTATGGCTGGGCGGCGACCATTATAAATGGCGTCAGATGCGATCCAATGGGGTAGAAGAAAAGTATATTACTGGAGATGCTTCTGATCGTGAAAAATTTCAGAAATGGGCAGAGACCCTGGAAAAGGCAATCGGCAATCCGCTCTATCATTGGAGCCACCTGGAGCTTCAGAGATATTTCGGATATTATGGTGCTTTAAACGGTGAGACAGCGGAAGAAGTATGGAATCTCTGTAACGCAAAACTTCAGGAAGATGGAATGAGTGCAAGGAATCTGATCCGTCAGTCCAATGTTACGCTGATCTGTACAACGGATGATCCGGTGGATACTCTGGAATGGCATGATCAGATCGCGGTAGATGAGAGCTTTGAGGTACAGGTCCTTCCGACCTGGAGACCAGAAAAGGCAATGAGTCTGTCAAGACAAGATTATCTGGAATATATGGACAAGCTGAGTGAAGTAAGTGGTGTGAAAGTAGAGAGCTTTGCAACGTTGATGGACGCACTTCGCGTAAGATTGGATAATTTTGCAAAAAGAGGCTGCCGTATCTCTGACCACAGCCTGGAATACGTGATGTATGTTCCGGCATCTGACGAAGAAATTGAAGCAATTTTCGCAAAGAGACTTGCGGGGAAAGCGATAAGTCATGAGGAAGAGTTCCAGTTTAAGACAGCAATGATGGTTGCACTTGGAAAAGAGTATCACAAGAAAGATATGGCAATGCAGATCCACTTTGGTGTAAAACGGGATAATAATGGAATGATCTTTCGGAATCTCGGACCGGATGCGGGAATTGACTGCATTGATAATTATGCTCCGTCTGCTCAGATGGCAGATTATCTGAATGCTCTGGCTGTAACAGACGAGCTCCCAAAGACAATTCTGTACTCTTTGAATCCGACAGATAATGCTGCAATCGGAACAATCATCGGATGCTTCCAGGATTCCAGTGCAGTTGGAAAGATTCAGCAGGGAAGTGCATGGTGGTTTAATGATCACAAAAAAGGCATGATCGATCAGATGACATCACTGGCAAGCCTTGGCCTTTTGGGCAATTTTATCGGTATGCTTACCGATTCCAGAAGTTTCCTGTCTTACACAAGACATGAATATTTCCGGAGAATTATGTGTAACCTGATCGGAGGATGGGTAGAAAATGGTGAATATCCAAATGACGAGAAGGTACTTGGACGCATGGTACAGGATATTTCCTATAACAATGCAGTCAGATATTTTGGATTTCATTTATAAAAATAAATAAAAAACAGGAGGAGATTTTATATGAAGAGTTCATTTCGTTGGTATGGTGACAGTGATCCGGTAACATTGGATGAGATTCGTCAGATTCCTGGAATGCGTTCCATCGTTTCTGCAGTTTATGATGTAAAGCCGGGAGAAGTATGGCCAGAAGAAAGCATTAAACATCTGGTAGATGAGTGCGCAGAAAAAGGACTGGTATTTGATGTGGTTGAATCCATTCCGGTAACAGAAGAGATCAAACTTGGAAGGCCGGAAAGGGACCGTCACATCGATAATTACTGTGAGTCTATCCGCAGATGCGCTAAATACGGAATTAAATGTGTCACATATAACTTCATGCCAGTATTTGACTGGACACGTACACAGCTTGATAAAGCAGCAGAAGATGGATCTACCAGTCTGGTTATGTACTGGGATCAGATGAAGGGACTGGATCCGTTAAAGGATGATATTCATCTTCCAGGATGGGATTCCAGCTATTCACAGGATGAAGTACGTGAGCTGATCCGTGCGTATGGTGAGCTTGGAGAAGAAGGTCTGTGGGCAAATATCGAATATTTCCTGAAACGTGTAATTCCGGTAGCAGAGGAATGTGGCGTAGTGATGGCACTTCATCCGGATGATCCGCCGTATCCGATCTTTGGTCTTCCAAGAGTAATTACCTGTGAAGAAAACCTTGACCGTTACCTGTCAATCGTGGACAGCCCATCTAATACGCTGTGCCTTTGCACAGGTTCTCTGGGATGTTCTCCGAAGAATGATATCCCGGCTATGGTACGTAAGTATTCAGCGATGAACCGTATTGGATTCATGCACATTCGTAATGTTAAGATTCTGCCGGATACCTCCTTTGAAGAGGCAGCACATCTGAGTCAGTGTGGTTCTCTTGATATGAATGCAATTGTAAAAGCGTTGGTAGATACCGGATTTACAGGATATTTCCGTCCGGATCATGGACGTATGATCTGGGGAGAGACTGGAAAACCAGGTTACGGACTTTATGACCGTGCGCTTGGAAGTGCTTATATCAATGGCCTGATCGAAGCCAATGGTGGAGTGATCGAAGAATAAAAATGAGGGGACTATCGGAACACCATAGAGTATGTTCCGATAGTCCCCTGTGCATTTTATGCGCGGTCTGGTTCTTTTATAATTGTCCCATTTCCGACAGGATTTTTTGCTTGGTGCCCAGAATGATATCTTCGAAAGAAGCAATCCGCTCATCAGTCATACGATCCTTCGGAGCAGAGACGCTGATAGCATATTTGGGATTACCATGAAAGCTTTTCAAAGAAGCGGCAATACAGCGTACGCCGAGTTCATTTTCTTCATTATCAAACGCGAAGCCGTCTCTGCGAATCGTCTGGATCAGCTGCATAAATTCATCAAAATTCGTTATCGTATATTCGGTGTGCTTTTGAATATCACTCTGTTCCCAGATAGCTGCGATTTTCTGGTCGGACATGTCAGCGAGCAGTGCCTTGCCGACTCCGGAACAGTAAAGAGGAATACTCTTTCCAACCATGGAGACGAGACGCACAGAGCTTGGAGAACCCTCTACCTTATCAATGTATACGGCATTCAGTCCGTCAATCTGTACGAGATGAACGGTTTCTCCGGTCAGTTCAGACAGCTCCTTAAGATAAGGGCGGGCCAAATCAATGATATTATTCTGTGCGAGTATCTGATTGGCAATTCCGCAGAATTTAAAACTTAAACTATATTTTAATGTATCAGGATCCTGTTTGACATAGTCCATACAGATCAACGAATTCAGGATCCGGTGAACAGTGGTCTTGTTCAGGCCAAGAGTCGTGCTCAGATCCACAAGCCCCATAGGGCCATACTGTGCAAGGCATTCGATTGTATGAAAAATTCGTTCAGATACCTGAATCGGATTCTTTTCTTCCATTCTAGAGTCACTCCGTTTCGTTTCAGTAATGCTTTGGCCATCGATACCGGAAGCAGTAGATGACACTAGTGGAATTGTAGCACGATTGGATGAGAGAGTAAATAAAAAACAAAATAAAAAAAGTATGAAAAACATGATGGAATTACTTGACATTAGCAATAAAACGAGTATAATCAGAATCAAGAAGTTCATATTATGAAAATGAGTTTCACAATGTGAAACAAAAATAATAATAAAAAGGCAGGAGAAAAGAAATGAATGAAGTGTTAGAAAGAATCCAGGAAATCGGTATCGTACCAGTTGTTGTTCTGAATGATGCAAAAGATGCTGAACCACTTGCACAGGCATTATGTAATGGCGGGCTTCCATGTGCAGAAGTGACATTCCGTACGGATGCAGCTGAGGAATCTATCCGTATCATGTCAGAGAAGTTTCCAAATATGCTGATCGGAGCAGGTACTGTTCTTACAACAGATCAGGTTGACCGTGCAGTTGCAGCAGGTGCTAAGTTTATTGTAAGCCCGGGACTGAATCCGAGAATCGTAAAATACTGTGTAGAAAAAGGGATCCTGATCACACCGGGATGTACTAATCCGAGTGATATCGAACAGGCACTTGAGAATGGACTTGAGGTGGTGAAGTTCTTCCCGGCAGAACCGGCAGGCGGACTTAAGATGATCAAAGCTATGGCAGCACCTTATGTTGGTGTTAAATTTATGCCGACTGGCGGAATCAACGCAACAAACGTAAGAGAGTATCTTGCATATGATAGAATTCTTGCATGCGGCGGAAGCTGGATGGTAAAAGGAAGCCTTGTAGATGCAGGGGAATTTGATAAGATCGAGGAACTCACAAGAGAAGCAGTTGAAATTGTAAAAGAGAGCAGAGGTAAATAGAGATGGCAAAGAAAGTAATTACATTTGGAGAATTAATGTTAAGACTGGCACCGGAAGGATATTATCGTTTCGTACAGGCCGATAAATTAGGCGCAACATTTGGCGGAGGAGAAGCGAATGTTGCAGTATCTCTTGCAAATTATGGATTTGATGCAGCATTTGTTTCCAAGCTTCCAACTCACGAGATTGGACAGGCTGCAGTAAATTCCCTGAGAAGATACGGAGTAGATACTTCTTATATTGCCCGCGGCGGCGACCGTGTAGGAATCTATTATTTGGAAAAGGGCGCTTCTCAGAGACCTTCCAAAGTAATCTATGACCGCGCAGGTTCTTCAATTTATACTGCTTCCAGAGAAGATTTTGATTGGAAGAAGATCTTTGAAGGCGCAGAATGGTTCCATTTTACAGGAATCACTCCTGCACTGAACGATGGTGTTGCAGCAATCTGCATGGATGCTTGTAAAGCAGCAAAAGAGCTGGGCGTAAAGATCTCCTGTGATCTGAATTATAGAAATAAACTGTGGAGCAAGGCAAAAGCCGGTGAAGTAATGGGTGAGCTTTGCAAATATGTTGATGTATGTATCGCAAATGAAGAAGATGCAGCAGATGTATTCGGAATTAAAGCGGCAGATACAGACGTAACTGCAGGTACTGTAAACCATGAAGGATATAAAGATGTAGCAAAGCAGCTTGCTGACCGCTTTGGATTTGAAAAGGTAGCGATCACACTTCGTGAGTCTATCTCTGCAAATGATAATAACTGGTCCGCAATGTTATATGACGGAACAGACTACTATTTCAGCAAAAAATACAAGATGCACATCGTTGACCGTGTTGGAGGAGGCGACAGCTTTGGAGGCGGCCTGATTGCAGCATGTTTAAGCGGTTACGATGCACAGGCAACAATAGAATTCGCCGTTGCAGCATCTTGCCTGAAGCACTCCATCGAGGGTGATTATAACATGGTATCAATGGACGAAGTTACCAAATTAGCCGGAGGAGATGCTTCCGGTCGTGTCCAGAGATAATATATATTATAGTTTGTCATGATCTGGAAAGGGGCGTATTCTGAAAATGGATGCGCCCTTTTTCCCCAAAAAGAAGCACAGTCAATTTGTGAGAGGAGAAAAACAGTGGAAAAAAAGGAATTTGATTTGCTATCACTCGGAGAAATATTACTCAGATTATCCCCGCCGAATAATGAAAGAATCGTACGCGGAGAGACATTTGAAAAGCAGGTAGGAGGCGCAGAACTCAATGTGGCTTCCGGGGTCTCCCTTCTGGGACTTCGTTCCGGAATTATCTCCAGAATCCCGGACAGCAGCATCGGAGTGTTTGCAAAAAATAAGATCCGTTTCTGTGGAGTCAGTGACGATTATCTTGTATATGATGACAGCCGCAATGCAAGACTCGGAATCTATTATTATGAAAACGGCGCATATCCGAGAAAACCGGGAGTTGTGTATGACAGACAGAATTCATCTATGACAAGAATGGACATTAATGAATTTGACGAAAAGATCTATCATTCAACCAGATGTTTCCATACTTCAGGAATTACACTTGCTCTCAGTGATGCATGCCGCAGGACAGGCGTAGAGATGATTCGGCGTTTTAAAGAAGCAGGGGCATTGATTTCTTTTGATGTAAACTTCCGTCTGAATCTCTGGTCCGGTGAAGAGGCAAGAAAATGTATTGAAGAAATTCTTCCATATGTAGATATTTTCTTCTGTTCTGAGGATACAGCAAAACTTACCTTTGGAAAAGAAGGAACCATCAGGGAAATCATGGAAAGCTTTGCGAAAGAGTATCCGATCTCTGTAATGGCTTCTACACAGCGTACCGTTCACAGCCCGAAGGTGCATAGCTTCACATCCGTGGTTTATGATGCGAAAACAGGAACTTTCTATGAAGAACGTCCGTACGAAAATATTGAAGTCGTAGACCGAATCGGAAGTGGTGATGCATATTGCTCCGGCGCACTTTTCGGGCTTCTGAAACAGGGTGGAAGCTGTGAGAATGCATTAAGATATGGAAATGCATACAGTGCGGCAAAGAATACCATTCCAGGTGATATGCCTTCACTGAACCTGGAAGAAGTAGAGAATATTATGAAAGATCATAATACAACAGGCTATCACAGTGAGATGAACCGATAGAAATCATTCTTTACATAAGCAGTAATTGCAAAAGAAGATCTTTTGGAAAAAGATTCGAAGGATCTTCTTTTTATTTACTTGTTTTTACAGAGCTATCTATTATAATAGAAGAGAATGATAATTCAATGAATTTTTTACTTAATATGTTATAATATATCCAAAAAGGAAAATGCAGAGAATGGAAGAGAAAAACAAAAAGTCGCCGAAACCGATACCTACGGTTTCAGAACTGGAAAGTGAACTGAAACGGGAAAAATATCGTATTACATATGGAAGAACAGTACGAAGTACGATCTATGCACTGGTGATTGTAGCGGCTGCAGCTGTGCTGGTGGCCGTACTTTTGCTTCCGGTACTTCAGATTTATGGCGGTTCGATGTCGCCGTGTCTGGAAGAAGGCAACATCGTTATGTCGGTGAAAACTTCTAATCTGAAGCAGGGAGATGTTATAGCATTTTATTATAATAATAAGATTCTGATCAAGCGTGTGATCGCAGGTCCCGGAGAATGGGTGGATATTGACGAAGACGGAAATGTATATGTGAATCAGGAAAAGCTGGATGAGTCGTATGTCAAGGATCCGTCATTAGGGGATTGTAATATAGAATTGCCATATCAGGTCCCCGATGAACGGTATTTTGTAATGGGGGATCATCGAAGTGTGTCTGTAGACTCCAGAAATAGTTCGGTAGGATGTGTGACGAAGGATCAGATTGTTGGAAAGATTGTGTTCCGCATCTGGCCGCTGAATGAATTAGGAAGATTGAAATAATAAGCAGGTGCATAAGAATAGTATTACAGCCGTATGGCTGAAAAAAGACAGGTGAGGTTTGAAAAATGACAGAAAAAGAATTAAAAAAGTTAAGCCGTATAGATCTGCTGGAAATGCTTTTGGAACAGAGTAAGGAAGTGGAGCGTCTGAATACTGAACTGGAAGAAGCACAGAACAAATTAAAAGACCGTAAGATTGAGCTGGAAGAAGCAGGATCCATTGCTGAGGCTGCATTACGTCTGAATGGAATCTTTGATATGGCACAGGTTGCTGCAGGGCAGTATCTGGAAAATATAGAATCACTCAGCCAAAGGACGGATGAGATCTGTGACAGAAAGAGACAGGAGTGTGAGCTTGAGATTCAAAAGAAACGAGAAGAGACAGAAAAAGAATGTGCTGAGCTGAGTCGGAAAACAATCAGTGAATGTGAAGATATGAAGAAACAGACAAAAGAACTCTGTGAGAAGCGGATCAAATCTGTAGACACACAGGTGGAAGAAAAATGGAAAGTATTATCAGAGCGTCTGGAACAGTTCTGTCAGGCTCACCAGGATGTGAAAGAGCTGCTTTCTTTTGTAGAGAAAGAGGACAAAGCTGATGAAGCGTAAATTAGGAAAATTATTGATGGGAACCGGAATGCTGCTTATTCTGGCAGCATTTTTGTTAACAGCATATAATATATGGGAAGCGAAAAAGGCAGATGAAGCATCTGGACAGATCCTTGGACATCTGGAAGATGTAATTGACAGGCAAAATGATCTGGAGGATGAACAGAAGAATCCATTATATCAATTGTATCCGGATATGGAGATGCCGGTAGTCGAAATTGATGGGATCAGTTATATCGGGATCCTGGAAATCCCTTCGCTGAATCTAAAACTTCCAGTTGCAGCGGAATGGAGTTATCCGAATCTTAGAAGTTCTCCGTGCCGATACAAGGGTTCTGTGTATCAGGATAATATGATCATTGCCGGACACAATTATAACAGGCATTTTGGCAGATTAAAAGATCTGAATCCGGGAGACGGAGTGTGCTTTACTGATGTGGATGGAAACCGCTTGGGATACGAGGTTGTGGACATGGAGGCCATTCCGGGAACGGCGGTAGAAGATATGGAAGCCGGAGAATGGGATATGACATTATTTACATGTACTTACGGCGGCAAGAGTCGTGTAACAATAAGATGCAGGAGATCCGAATCATTTTGATGGGGTCTCCTGCATCTTACTTATATGGTTATTTACATGCTTTCAAAATTGCTTTTAAGTATTCCCAGGAACGTTCAGTGGATGCAATGTCAACTCGTTCTTTTACAGAGTGAACATCCAGAAGATTTGGGCCGAAGGATACAATATCCAAATCTGGTTTCTTGTCAAACAGAATACCGCATTCCAGACCGCCGTGTGTGGTTTCAACCGTTGGTTCTGTACCGAACATTTCTTTGTAGAGCTCAATCATCATTGGACGAAGCTTCGAGTTCTCATCGAATCCCCATGCCGGATATTCACCGGATAATTCATAGGAAGCGCCAACCAGTTCACACCACATACTCATCTGATTCTTCATGTCTTCCAGTTTGCTCTTCATAGAACTTCTTACCTGGAATCTGGCTCTTACTGCATTTTCTGTAGTTTCTACAATTCCGATATTCAGTGAGGTTTCTACAGCACCTGGGAAAGAACGGTCATAGCACTGTACTCCGTTTGGAACTCCGTACAGGTAGGCAATTACACGAGATGTGGAATCAGCGTCAAATGCTTTCATAGTTCCTTTTTCTACTGCCCTGGCAGTCAGAACGAAATCAGGTTCAGAACCGATAAATTCGGCAGAGATCTCTTCTTTTAGTTCTGTAATAGCGCCTAAGATAGCTTCTGTCTGTTCGGAATCAGCAACAATTATAGTTTCATTAAACTGTGCAATAACATTTGCAGCAGAACCGCCGTTAATACTAATTAAATTGAAGTCATAATCTTTGGCAAGAGTATTAAGTACACGACCCATAATCTTGTGAGCATTGCCGCGCTGTTTCTGAATTTCGGCACCAGAGTGGCCACCCTGTAATCCACTGAGTGAAATGGTGATTTTGGTTCCTTCTTCTTCACTCCATTCGAATGGAATGTATGTATCATAGATGAATCCACCTGCACAGCCAACTGTCAGTACACCCTCAAATTCAGAATCCAGATTCAGGCATTTCTTTCCCTTTAGATCAGACAGGTCAATTGCTTTTGCACCGCCCATGCCGATCTCTTCATCAATGGTGAAGAGGGCTTCGATCGGCGGATGTGGAATATCGTCACTAGCCAGAACAGCCATTGCATACGCAATTGCAATTCCGTCATCGCCGCCAAGAGACGTATTTCTTGCTCCAACTAGCCCATCCTCTATGAAAAGATCCAGCGGATCATTCTCAAAATCATGGTCACTGTCTGCAGTCTTAACGTTGACCATATCCAGATGTCCCTGTAGAATCACGGGTTCACTGTCTTCATATCCAGGGGTCCCTGGCTTTTTGATAATTACGTTGTTTACTTCATCCTGAACGTACTCCAGGTTATGAGCCTTTGCGAATTCTACGCAGAAGTCACTTGCTTTTTTTGTGTAAAATGTTCCCCTTGGCACTTTACTCAATTCTTCGAAGTAGTAAAAGACTTCTTTTGGCTCAATGTTTGATAAAACTCCCATTTTTTTATCCTCCGTTTATAGTTCTGTAATATATTTCCATTGTAACACGTCAGAAGAATTTTTGCCATGTTATCTGTAAGATATCTATGTTATAATGAAACAGATTAAATCAAAGTTGAAGTAAGGAAGGTAGAATATAGATGCAGCAACAATCAGAAAATACAGAAAAGAAGCATAAGCGGAGAATTCATTATTCCGGAACGCATCCGAAGAGCTATCAAGAGAAATATAAGGAGCATCAGCCGGAAAAATATGCGGATACTATTTCAAAAGTTATCAGCAAAGGAAGTACACCGGCGGGGATGCATATTTCAATCTGCGTGAAGGAGATTCTGGATTTCCTTCAGATTCAGCCTGGGCAGAAAGGACTGGATGCAACGCTAGGATATGGCGGTCATACGCTGGAAATGCTGAAGTGTTTAAATGGACAGGGGCATATCTATGCGCTGGATGTGGATCCGATTGAGTCTGCAAAGACGAAAAAGAGATTGGAAGAAAAGGGATACGGATCGGAGATTCTGACGATAAAGCTTGAGAATTTTGCGAACATAGATAAGGTGGCGGAAGAGGCAGGAAAGTTTGATTTTATTCTGGCGGATCTGGGAGTATCATCGATGCAGATTGATAATCCGGAACGTGGATTTACCTATAAAGCAGAAGGACCTCTGGACCTTCGGATGAATCCGGAAAAGGGGATTAGTGCGGCAGAAAGATTAAAAGACATTTCTCAGGAAGAACTGATGGGAATGCTGATTGAAAATTCAGATGAGCCGTATGCGGAAGAAATCTCAGAAGAAATTGTGACAAGACTTCGAAGAGGAGAGAAGATTGAGACAACAACCAGACTGCATCAGGTGATCGAAGAAGCATTAGAATTTCTGCCGGCATCCGAACGAAAAGAAGCGGTAAAGAAGTCGAGTGCAAGAACCTTTCAGGCGCTTCGGATTGATGTAAATAATGAATTTGAGGTCCTGTATGAATTCCTGAATAAGCTGCCGGATGTACTGGCACCGGGCGGACGTGTGGCGATCCTTACGTTCCATTCCGGAGAAGACCGGCTGGTAAAAAAGTCCTTTAAGCAGTTTAAGAAAGAACATTTGTATTCAGAGATCGCTGAAGAAGTGATTCGTCCGTCGAAAGAAGAATGTATCCGAAACAGCCGAGCCAAATCCACGAAGATGCGGTGGGCAATCCGTTCGGATATTTGAAAAAGGCTGGATGACAGCAAATACGTAAGAATATAGCGGAAGAGGTTGAAAAATGACAGATGCAATAGAAAAATGTAAGATCACAAAAAAATGTGGCGGATGTCAGTTCCAGGGAATGGCCTATCAAGAGCAATTAAAGCGTAAGCAAAAACAGGAAGAGAAGCTTTTGGGCAGATTTTGCAAAGTCAATCCAATCATAGGGATGGATCAGCCATATTATTATCGGAATAAAGTGCATGCAGTCTTTGACAGGGACCGGAAAGGGAATATCATATCTGGAACGTACCGGGAAGGGACGCATCAGGTGGTGGCAGTGGAAGACTGTCTGATTGAAGATGAAAAAAGCCAGGAGATCATCCGCACGATTCGGGGAATGTTGAAGTCTTTTAAGATGAAAACTTATGATGAAGATACCGGATACGGACTCCTACGGCATGTGCTGGTCCGCAGAGGCTTTACAACAGGAGAGATCATGGTAGTTCTTGTACTGGGCTCTCCAATCCTTCCGTCGAAAAATAATTTTGTAAAAGCACTCAGAAAAGAACATCCGGAAATCACAACGGTAGTATTGAATGTCAATGATAAGAAGACCAGCATGGTACTGGGTGAGAAAGAAAAGACAATCTATGGACCGGGATATATCAGAGATGTTTTGTGCGGGTGTACCTTCCGTATCTCACCGAAATCCTTTTATCAGGTCAATCCGGTCCAGACAGAGGTGTTATATCAGACAGCGATCCGATTTGCAGATCTGAGTGGGAAAGAGACGGTAATCGATGCTTATTGTGGAATCGGGACGATTGGCCTGATTGCGGCAAAGCATGCCAAGAAAGTAATCGGCGTGGAATTGAACCAGGACGCTGTACGGGATGCGAGGATGAATGCAAAAGAAAACAGTATCACAAATGTCAGAATCTATCAGGGAGACGCAGGAAGATTCATGGTAGAGATGGCAGAAGAAAAGCAAAAGGCAGATGTGGTATTCATGGATCCTCCGCGTGCCGGGAGCGATGAAAGATTTCTGTCATCCGTGGTCAGACTGGCACCGAAAAAGGTAGTGTATGTGTCCTGCAATCCACAGACACTGGCAAGAGATCTGAAATACCTGGTAAAACAGGGATATGAAGTAAGAAAGATACAGCCGGTAGACATGTTCCCTTTCTGCGATCACTGTGAGACGGTGTGTTTTTTGACGCGGAAATATAAGTGATTTATATTATTAAGATAATATTTGCGGAACTCAGGAAAATTTGTTACAATACATACGAAATATGTGAAAATATGAATGGACGCGACCGTTTCAGAATTTTCTGTTCATGCCGATGAATGGGTTGGGACAGGCGGCAATTCCAATCGTAGGCTTCAATTATGGTGCGGGAAAGCAAGAACGCGTGCAGGCAGCGTTCCGAACGGCAGTTCCGATAGCAGCAGGGATTGCGCTTCTGGCATCGGTAATATTCTGTGCAATTCCCAGACAGCTTTTGGGTCTGTTTGACGCAGAAGCGGATATGTTGTTACTGGGAGTTCCGGCTCTCAGGATTATTTCAGTGACTTTTGTATTTGCAGCTGTGACGATGATTCTTGGGTATGCTGCTTCCGGGCTTGGAAATGGACTGATCAACATGATCGGTACCGGGCTGCGTCAGGTCATTATTCTTGTTCCATTGGCACGGATTCTGGGAAAGACGGCAGGAATCCATGCGGTGTGGTATGCATTCTGGGTGGCAGAGCCCTTAGCAATGATCTATGCACTGATCAGTTGTGTACATCTGCTTCATAAGAAAGGAATCAAGAAAGCAAAAGCTTAGAACTTGAACTATATATAATATCTATAAAAACTATGCGAATTATGCATAACCACCCGCATTGACATTCCCCGGAAAATCAATTATCCTTTATTTTGTTGAGCAAAAGATGGAGGACACGAATATGAACATTGTAAATGAAGTAATGGATTATGTCCATGACTTCGATGCGGAAGTCGGAGATGCACTCTCTTTGGAGATGAAACGCCAGAGGCGGAATCTTGAGCTGATCGCATCGGAGAATATTATCAGTCCGGCAGTTATGATGGCTATGGCAACTGTGCCGGCGAATAAATATGCAGAAGGTTATCCGGGAAAACGTTATTATGGTGGTTGTGAGGATGTGGATATTCTTGAGAATCTGGCCATTGAACGTGCAAAGAAGCTATTCGGATGTGAGCATGTATGTGTTCAGCCACATTCCGGAGCAAATGCTAATACGGCTGTATACCAGGCCCTTCTGAAGCCAGGCGATACGGTTATGGGACTGAATCTGGCACACGGAGGACATCTGACACATGGTTCACCGGTGAATCTGTCCGGTATTCTGTATCACTTTGTCCCTTATAATGTTAATGACGAGGGATTCCTGGATTATGATGAGATCCGAAAGATTGCGAAGGAGTGTAAGCCGAAGATGATCGTTGCAGGAGCCTCTGCATATCCAAGAGAGATCCGCTTCGATCTGTTTGCTGATATTGCAAAAGAAGTGGGCGCCTATCTGTTTGTAGATATGGCACATATTGCAGGATTGGTAGCAGCAGGACTGCATCAGAGTCCAGTGCCGTATGCTGATGTGGTAACTACAACGACACATAAGACATTGCGTGGGCCAAGAGGCGGCATCATTATGTGCAAAGAAGAGCTTGCAAAAGCGATTAATAAAGCTGTCTTTCCTGGAACACAGGGAGGTCCGTTGATGCACATTATTGCGGCCAAGGCAGTTTGTTTCGGAGAAGCATTGAAGCCGGAATTTAAAGAATATCAGATCCAGGTGCTTAATAATGCCAAAGCACTTGCGCATGCTTTGACAGAAGAAGGCTTCCATCTTGTGAGCGGAGGTACTGATAACCACCTGATGCTGGTTGATCTTCAGAATATGAATATTACCGGTAAGGAGTTGCAGAACCGTCTGGATGAAGTCTATATTACAGTCAATAAAAATGCAGTTCCAAATGATCCGGCAAGTCCGTTTGTCACCAGTGGTATCCGTATTGGTACACCGGCAGTTACCACAAGAGGACTGAAAGAAGAAGACATGAAGATTATTGCAAAACTGATCAAAATGACGATTACCGATTTTGATACAAAAGCAGATGAGATTCGTCACGCTGTAAATCAGATCTGCCAGAAATATCCGTTATATGAATCTTAATGGAATCATTTATAAGAAAAGGCCATCCTTTGAAGAAAAAGCTGAGGTATGCGACTAGTGTCGAAGCGTTTTCTTGGAAGGATGGCCTTTCTGCCAAAAGAAAAAATTATTTTTCCACTTTTTTCTCGTGCCGTCTTCTTAATTCGGCCACATTTTCAGCTACTTTTTTTCCGATTCAGCGGATAGATGAACCACAAGATGAGTGCGCAGAGGATATAGCTGATTGCCGGGAATCCGGTTGCAATCCGGTAGATTCCGGTTTTTACGGCCTCTGTCTGGGCAACAGCCGCAGAATCATATCCGATAGCTGCAAGTGCCCATCCGCTCATTCCGCCTGCGATTGCCTGTCCAATCTTTCTCGAGAAGGAGTACACGCCGTAGATCATTCCATCATCACGTCTGCCGTATTTGACTTCACGGTCATCTATGACATCTGTAACCAGTGCGTAAGCCTGCATACTGAAACACTGTCTTGCAAGGATTGCAATGAAGGCAATTCCAATATATACCCATACATTTTTTATATTCAGGATAGAGATCAGAAAGTAGATAATACCTGCGGTTAAGTAGCATACGGTTCAGCTTTCTTTCTTGCCGAATTTTGTGGTGATCGGTGTGGATACTCCAAGCAGGATCAGTGTTGCAGGAAGCGCAAGGATGGAAAATACGGATAATGCTTTTGCATTTCCAAAGTAATCTAAAGTGTCCGGCATGTACGACCTGGTTACCGTCAGCGTCTGTGTAATAGACTACCAGAGGGGAGACTACGGTTATGATGATCATAGCGAGCATACTTCCCAAAGAACGAAATACAGACAGAGAACTCCTGTGTTTGGGTTCATCGGAGATCACGGATGCCATAGAACCGTAAGGAATATTGATGGAGGTATAGAATACGGATCCCCAGAGAATATAGGTCACGAACATGTATGCAATTTTGACTGTCATGGACTGGTCCTGTAAAAAGGACTGATACATTAGAAAAGAAGCAACTGCAACGGGGCCGCACATACGACGCAGCCAGCAGCGGAACTTTCCATCTTTTGACGGTTTTGAGATATCTACCAGTCTTCCCATTCCGATATCGGTGAATGCGTCCAGACATCTTGCAATCAGGAACATGGTCCCGATAACACCTGTGCTGATTCCCATTACTTTGGAATAGAATACCATTACATAACTGCTGGCGAAGATGAAGGTAAAGTCATTTCCCAGATCCCCCATCATATAGCCAATCTTATCTTTCATACCAAAAGCTCTTACAGAAGAGCTTCCTGATTCTTTACTCATGATCAATTCCTCCCTGCTTTTTTGATCCGATTTAACTTACGGTTTATCTTTAATACTTCCTCTTTGCTAAATTCCATTCCCGGGCCCGCCATGCCTGCCATAGAGATCAGTCGTTTGACAGACATGCCAAAGAGGAATTTCTTCATTTCCGGATTATTTAGATCCAGCTTTTGTGAACTCTCATCTGTCTGCTTTTTACTGCGGGACTGAAGCTTCATTTTCATCAGAAGCTTCAGCATGGTAAATTTCATAAAGCGTGCGCCTTTTTTTGTCTCAAGGATATCGCCCAGTTTATCATTGATGGAGAAATATCCTTCTGGCGCGGTGATGTCGAACCAGTTGATAACATCTCCTTTTTCCTTTAGACGGTAGTCTTCATTAAAGGTATCTACTTTATGAATGATACTTTGGTCAGTACATGTGCCTGCCTTTGCAAGAAGCTCGGTGGTTCCCTGGTTCGGAACCGTGAAATAGAAGAAGTGGTCTTCATTTTTCTGTGTTTCCAGAGTGACTCCGTTTGCCAGAAGTTCTACTTCCGGAAGATTGGAATAGACGGTTACGTTTGTAGTGTCTTCCACACGGTCAACGTATCGTTTGCCACAGATATGTACAAATGGCTCATCAGATAGCCATGCCTTATAGGCATAGAAAGCGTCTTTTTTATATTTGCGGTCGAAGGTCATAAGACCTTTATGGTTGATTCCGTCTTCACCACCTTCCGAGCGGGCATCTGCGGCAAAATCGAACATATTCCATACATAGGTGGACCAGATATATGGTCTGGTATAAAGCTGCTTGATTAATTCTTCGTGGTAGTGTGCCTGATATTCTTCCGTATAATCGCCCTGGACAGGATCGGAACTGTGCCAGTTCAGTGCTTCACATCCGTATTCGCTCATACTGATTGGCTTGTAGGGATATTTTTTGTGGAAGGTATCCATGAATTCCCCGTTCATCGAAGTGTCGCCGCCGTACCATCCATAATAATGGTTGTAGGATACTACATCTGGAATATGCACATAATCTTCGTCCATACTACACATGGTAACCACAGCCTGGGTAGTGAAACGTTTCGGATCTAACCGGTGAGCCAGATCGTTAAGGGCATGGTGGTTTTCAATCAAGGAATCGCTGATTCCGCTTCCCATAGTAATCTCATTTGACAGTCCCCACACTGCAATACATGGATGATTGTAATTCTGGTAGATGAGCTCCTTCATCTGAAGCAAGGTGTTTTCCTGACCATTTGGAAGATGGTTGGAGATATAAGGAATCTCGGCCCAGATAATCATTCCGGCTTCATCGCAGAGATTGTAAAAATACTGGTCATGCTGATAATGAGCGAGTCGGATGGAAGTCGCGCCAAGTTCCAGAATCAGATCCAGGTCTTCTCTGTGATGCTCTGGAAGAAGTGCATTTCCGATTCCGGGACGGTCCTGATGTCTGGATACACCTCGCAGTGGGTAGCTCTCACCGTTCAGGAAGAATCCTTTGTCCGGATCAATGCGGAAAGTCCGGCATCCAAACCGTATACTTCGTTCATCCATCAGATTGCCTTCCTGGAATAATTTTACATTCAGGGTATAGAGGAAAGGGTCTTTTTTCCCGTTCCAGAGATGAACGTTTTCGATTTTAAGATCAACTGATTTTTCATCTGAAAATGCAGACTTTGAAGCAACAATCGTGTTGCCGTCCAGGATCTGATATTCCAGAATTTCCTGGCCTGTCGATCCAGTTAAGGAGACATCTATGAAGATGAGAGCGTCTTTTCCGGTGATCTCGGGAGTGATTTTGACGCCCGGATCGCCGTAGTGGTCCAGATTAAAACGCGTTTTTTTTACACAGAGAAGATTGACATTTCGATAGATCCCGCCATAGAAGGTGAAGTCTGCTTTCTGCGGATACACGTAATCATTGGGGGAATTATCCACAGACACCAGGATGGTGTTCGTGTCTTCCAGATATTTTGTGATATTAACGCGCCAGGTTGAGTAGCCTCCGTCGTGTGATGTGATTTTCTTTTCATTGATATACAGGGATGCTGAAGAATTCGTGCCTTCGAATTCCAGATATACTTCTTCAGAATCGGGAAGAGAAGATCTGTTGAGAACTTTTTTGTAGTAACAGGTTCCACGGAAATAATCGTCCCCGCCATCCTGACCATCGATTCCGTTCCAGGTATGGGGAAGATCAATCATTTCCCATGTGGCATCAGGATTGTTTTCCTTTGAAAATTCCCATGCCGAATTCCAGTGAATCTTTGTGTTCATTATGATGCTCCTTTGCTTTTTGTATTTCTTATGTTTTCTGACGACATTTTAACAAAAAAGAAGAAGTGCTACTTGTATGATTTTTGGTGAATCTGTAAAATATTTGTGCGATTATAGATTGATTATTATGTACGATGACTATCAACAAGAAAAAGAAAGAAATCACTTCTTGTGTCGGTCTGTATCTGGTTCTATACTATAGATAGGAGCAATCAGAAAAGGAAGGTAACATTATGTATAACTTTAATTATTATACACCGACGAAAGTAGTATTTGGAAAGGGGACACAGGCACAGGTCGGTGCGCTGGTGAAGACACAGAACTGCAGGAAGGTGCTGATTCATTATGGCAGCGGGAGCGTGAAGCGGACAGGCCTTCTGGATCAGGTGAAAGCATCTTTGGATCAGGAACAGATTTCTTATGTTGAACTGGGCGGTGCGGTACCGAACCCGAGGTTATCATTGGTATATAAGGGGATTGAGCTTGCGAAGAAGGAAGGAGTGGACTTCATTCTTGCTGTTGGTGGCGGAAGTGCGATTGACTCTGCAAAAGCCATTGGGTACGGAGTTGCGAATGAAGGGGATGTCTGGGAGTTTTATGACCGGAAGAGACAGGCAGAGGGCTGTCTTCCAATCGGGGTGGTGCTGACGCTTGCGGCAACCGGTAGTGAGATGAGTAATTCTTCTGTGATTACCAATGAAGATGGATGGATTAAGAGAGGTTATAGTAGTGATTACGGACGTCCTAGATTTGCAATTATGAATCCGGAACTTACAATGACGCTTCCGGATTATCAGACAGCATGTGGATGTACGGATATCCTGATGCATACGATGGAGCGTTACTTTACCAGTGGTGGGAATATGGAGATTACTGACAGCATTGCGGAAGGCCTGATGCGTACGGTGATCGTGAATGCGAAGATTCTGAAGGAGGATCCGAAGAATTATGATGCCCGCGCGGAGGTGATGTGGGCAGGAAGTCTGTCCCACAACGGACTGACCGGGTGTGGAACGGATGGTGGTGACTTTGCTTCTCACGCTCTGGAGCATGAGATCGGAGGTCTTTATGATGTGGCACACGGAGCAGGCCTTGCTGCCATCTGGGGGAGCTGGGCAAGATATGTTTACATGGACTGCCTGCCGCGTTTCCGTAAGTTTGCGGTGAATGTCATGGGGATTTCAGAGGAAGGAAGCGATGAAGAAGTTGCTCTGAAAGGAATCGAAGCGATGGAAGCATTCTACCGGGAGATTCATATGCCTACTTCTTTAAAAGAGCTGGGAATAGAGCCGACAGAAGACGAGTTAAGGCTTCTGGCTCACAAGTGCAGCATCGCATGTAAAGGAATCAAAGGTTCTGCGAGAATATTACATGAAGAAGATATGTATCAGATTTATCGCTGCAGTTTATAAAAGAAGATTTCTTGACAGAAAATGTCGGGAGTAGTAATATACAGGTATACATTTAATTGAAAAGGGAAAGCAAAGGCGCCAGAAACGTTGGTTTCGGGCGCCTTTTTCGTTTACCCGGACAGGAGGTGGCGGATATGAGAGAATTGATTGACCATACGGAAGGAATCAATCGCCTGCTGGCGAGATATGGTGTCAAGTTTGGATTATACAAGAATGGGAATTTCCATGAGCAGTTATTTCCGTTTGATGCAATTCCACGAGTAATCTCACATGAAGATTTTCTATATCTGGAAAAAGGTTTGATTCAGAGAGTTGATGCATTGAATCTGTTTTTGAATGACGTATATGGTGACAAGAAGATTATAAAGGATGGTGTCATTCCAGAAGAGTTTGTATTTTCCTCATCCGGATATCTTCCGGAGTGTGAGGGTATGGTTCCACCGAAAGGAATCCACAGTCATATTTCCGGGATTGATCTTGTACTTGGAAAGGATAAAGAATGGTACATACTGGAAGATAACTTAAGAATTCCATCCGGGGCCTCTTATCCAATGATTGCAAGAGAAATCTGCAGGCAGGCATCTCCGAGAACCTTCCACAATCATCTGATTGTAGACAACCGCAATTATGCAGAGATGCTCAGAGAGATGATGGATTATGTGAATGTTGGCGGTATTCCGGTCATTATGACGCCGGGACGTTATAATGCGGCATATTTTGAGCATTCTTTTCTGGCAGAGCGAACAGGTTGTGAACTTGCAATGTGTTCGGATCTGTTTGTAGAGAAGAATTTCTTATATTATAAGGATTATCGTGGAGAGAAGAAGAAGGTCGGTGTGATCTACCGCAGAATTTCCGATGAGTATCTGGATCCAATGACATTTCTGCCGGAATCCCTGATCGGTGTTCCCAATATTATGGATGTGTATAGGAGTGGCAATGTTTCTATCGTAAATGCACCGGGAAACGGGGTAGCGGATGATAAGGGCATCTATTACTTTGTACCAAGGATGATCCGGTATTATCTGGATCAGGAGCCGGTTCTTAAAAATGCTCCTACTTATCTTCCGTTTTATGAGGAAGATAAGAAATATGTTCTGGACCATCTGGATAAGCTGGTGGTCAAGGATGTGGCGGAAGCCGGCGGTTATGGAGTCATCTTTGGAAATGAACTGAGCAAAGAAAAGCTTTCGGATCTGAAGGAACTCATTGAGAGAGAATCCCGAAGATTCATTGCGCAGGAAGTGATTGATTTCCAGGATCTGAATATCATGGAAGGTGAGGAGATGGTTCCAAGAAAAGCGGATCTTCGTGCATTCGTGCTTTCTGGAAAAGAGACGAAGGTGTGGGCAAGTGGCCTGACGCGTTTCTCAAGAAAGGCAGATTCTTTTGTAGTAAATTCATCTCAGGGAGGAGGATTTAAAGACACATGGGTATTATCTCGGTAGAAAAATTAGACCATTTATACTGGCTTGGAAGATATACAGAACGGGTATATACGACTCTTCGTAAATTCTATGATATTTATGATCAGATGATTGAAAGTCCGGAAGGTGCATACAGAAAGTATTGCGAAAGACTGAATATCCCGGATATTTATGAATCCAATAAAGACTTTACATATTCATATTTATTTGATATTAAGAATCCGGATTCCATCTTTGCCAACATGGGACGGGCATTTGACAATGCAATCGTGTTGAGAGATGAGCTCAGCAGCAATGTGTTGTCCTATGTACAGCTTGCATTAGATACGCTGGGCGCAAGTGCCCAGACTACTGCGCCCCTTCTGGAATTACAACAGGTGATTGACTATCTTCTGGCTTTCTGGGGATGTGTTGATGATTATGTGGAAGAAGAGGAATGCAGAAACATCTTGAAATGCGGAAAGTATATAGAACGTCTGGATCTTTATATCCGCCTGGATTATAACAGAAAAGATATAGAAAAAGAATATAGCAAGCTACAAAACCGTATACAAAAAACACATATGTGCTATAATGAAAAAAATCTGGAATGTCTTGGAAGAATGATTGAAGAAAAGGCAGACTGGAAAACTGGATATCAGGAGGCACTTGGCTATCTGGGAGGAATTATCTAGAAAGCAGAGAACAGAAAGCATCTGAATCTGTGATCCTCAGAGATGCAGCCGAATAAAAAAGATGAAAACATTAAAATTTGTATACAGAATGTCACTGCGTTTTACGGAACCGGTATGGGATCATTACTTTGCACTTCGGTGTATACCGGGAAATGATGAAAATCAGAAAATTACGATTACCAGCCGTTATGTACAGCCGACAGACAGTATGGATGAAGTGACAGATGGTTTTGGAAATCATAAATATGTGGGCCATTACGCAGATCTTCATAGAAAATTTGAGTATGAAGTGGAAGGAATCGCGCAGGTTGAGGGGATGAGGATCCGGAAAGAGGAGCTTCATCCGATGTATCGATATCCTTCGGAGTTTACGCAGTGTGGTCCGCAGATTCAGGCATATGCAGACCGGATGAGCAATCTTGAAGGAACGAATCTGGAAAGAGCGATTCAGGTGATGCATCAGTTGTATGAACATTTTCAATATAAAAGTGGTGTGACGGATATTCACACGACTGCGGAAGAGGCAATGAGACTGGGACAGGGTGTGTGTCAGGATTATGCGCATATTATGATTGCGGTCCTAAGACGGATGGGAATTCCGGCCCGTTACGTCAATGGGCTTATGATTGGAGAGGGCTATACACATGCCTGGGTTGAGATTTATACCGGCGAAGGCTGGTATGGTCTTGATCCTACCAATAATCTTCATGTGGATGATTATTACATTAAGATTGCACATGGAAGGGATTATAAAGACTGTGTTCTGGATAAAGGAAGGTTCCTAGGCATGACGGAACAGACACAGGAAATCTATGTGAATGTGGAGGAAATGAAATGATAGAGACAGTGGTATCGATGGAGCTTCCCGTAGATGAACATCTGCGGATCCAGAAGAACCGGATTATGCCGGTCCATCCTACCGGGAAAGAAAAAAGATTTGCCGTGGTGACTGGAACGCACGGAGATGAACTGGAAGGACAGTTCGTATGCTATGAATTGCAGAGAAGGCTGAAATCAATGCCGGAACAGTTAAAAGGAATCGTAGATATTTACCCGGCTCTGAACCCGTTGGGAATTGATTCCATCACCAGAGGAATTCCCATGTTTGATCTGGATATGAACCGGATCTTTCCGGGAACAGAAGAAGGGCCAATGATGGAGACACTGGTCAAGCGTCTGATGGATGATTTTGAAGATGCGGATATGTGTGTGGATATCCATGCCAGTAATATCTTCCTGATGGAGCTTCCGCAGGTGAGGGTCAATGAAGAAACGGAGAATTTGCTGGTTCCGTATGCAAAGAAATTAAATGTAGATTTTGTATGGGTCCACAGTGCTGCTACGGTACTGGAGTCTACACTTGCTTATAGCCTGAACAAGATCGGAGTACCGACACTGGTCGTTGAGATGGGGGTTGGAATGAGAATCACCAAAACATATGGATATCAGCTGGTAGAAGGAATTCTAAATGTGATGAAAGAAATGGGAATCTGGGAAGGTCCGGTGGGAGAAGTCAGAGAACCGATCGTATCTTCCGACCGCGCGGTTGGTTATCTGAATGCGGATATGGCAGGGATTTTTGTGCCGAAGATTGAGATTGGCGATCAGGTGAAAAAAGGAGATATCCTTGGAGAAATTTTAAATCCATTGAGCGGAAATGTGGAGCAGGTGGTGGAAGCACCGATTGACGGAATGGTATTTACCAGACGGGAGTATCCTGTCGTATATAGTGGTTCCCTTCTGGGACGGATACTGGGAGGCAGAGAAGAATGAGAAAAGAAGTATTATATTCTCTTGCATCACCTTATCGTGAGGAGATGCAGATTACAGGATATCGGTTCGGACACGGAAGAAAAACAGCCTGCATCGTAGGGAGTATCCGGGGAAATGAAGTACAGCAGCTCTATACTTGTTCACAGCTGATCAAGAAGCTGTCGGAACTGGAAGCGGCAGGAAATATTGTATCCGGCAATGAGATTATGGTCGTGCCAAGTGTGAACCATCACTCCATGAATATCGGCAAACGGTTCTGGGCGGTGGACAATACCGATATTAACCGGATGTTTCCTGGATATCATTTGGGTGAGACAACGCAGAGAATTGCTGCAGGTGTATTCAATCAGGTAAAAGATTATGAATATGGAATTCAGTTTGCAAGTTTCTATATGCCGGGAGATTTTGTGCCACATGTGCGTATGATGGATACCGGAAATCAGAGTCCAAGTCTTGCCAGTCTGTTTGGTCTTCCTTATGTTGTCATCAGAAAACCAAAGCCGATCGACACGACAACTCTCAATTATAACTGGCAGGTGTGGGAGACCAATGCATTTTCCGTTTATACCAATGAAACGGATTGTATTGATGAAAAATCAGCCAGACAGGCAGTATCAGCCGTACTGCGTTTCCTGACACGGATGGGTATACTCAAGTATCATTGCCACAGTGGATATATTTCAACCGTATTTGGGGAAGAAGAGCTGACGCAGATCAAGACTAATGTGGGCGGAATATACCGGAGACTGAAGAAGCCGGGAGAAGAAGTACATATGGGAGAAGTATTGGCGGAAATCCTACATCCCTATGAAGGAGAGGTCATCTCCAGAATACTGGCCCCGACAGAAGGAATTATCTTCTTTGCGCACAAAAAACCGTTGGTGACAGAGAGTGAAGTCATTTATAAGATCATCCGAAGACTATACGAATAGAATATGTGACCGATTTATGAAGGGTTTATAAATTTCGGAAAAGAATACTTGAAAAATATAGATTTGGTGATAGAATAAAATAATAAAAGACGAATTCAGGTGGGTTCGTCATTTTATTTCATTTCATATTAGCACTCGAGAAAAAAGAGTGCTGATAAGAATTCGAGGAGGAGGATTACATATGATTACAATACCTGTATATGATTTGCTGATATTGCCGGGTGTGACATTTTTCTTTAAGAAAGATATGTTTTCAATAAATCAGATTACATCAGAAAATGTAGGAGAGGATGTTCTGTTCCTGATGCTGAAGTCCGAGAAGCAGGAAGATGAGATTACTCAGGAAGATATTTATCCAATTGGTGTGTCCGGACATATTGAAAATATTGATGATGAGGGAAGTGTCAAAATTCTTGCAAAAGAAAGAGTGGAAATCTCTGATATTGAAAGTGGGCCGGATGGAATAAAAGCAAATGGAAGTATCTGTCATGAAATTGCAGATTTTCCGGAAGAAGAGAAGAATAAAAATCTTGAGAAAATAAAGAAGGATCTGATCAATTTTGTAAAAGGCTTTCAGTGGGGCGTGTGGGCAAGAGGCATGATCTTCCGGTGGACGGATTTTTCAGAGATAGCCTGTGCATTGGCCGGTTATCTGGGAATCTCCTGGGAAGAAAAGTATGCGATTCTTGAGACACCGTCTGAAAAAGAACGCTGTGGTATGATTGAAAAGGCAATCTATGAATTCATTGAGACATTTAAAGTAGGCGAAGAAGCAGAAAGCGCGCAAAAGGATTCCAACGAGCAGCTTTACAGAGAGTCAGCATTAAAGAAGCAGATTGAATTTTTACAGTCTCAGCTGGATGCCATGCATCCGGAAAATGTATCGGATATCCGTAAGTTTGAAACGAAGATTCAGGAATGCGGCATGAATGAGGAAGCAAAGAAAGAAGCAGAGAAAGTCCTGAACCGGATGAAACAGGAAGGAAAGGACAGCCATGAATATGGACTTCTCTATGATTATCTGGACTTTGTAACAAGTCTTTCCTGGAAAATGGAGGAGATGCCGCAGATTGATCTGAAAGATGCAGAAGAAATTCTGGATGAAGATCACTATGGTCTGAAAAAAGTGAAAGAACGGATCATTCAGCAGCTGGCGGTGATGGCTTTGAATCAGAAGCAGTCTGGTTCCATTCTTTTATTCGTTGGTGCACCGGGAACCGGTAAGACCAGTATCGGGCAAAGTATCGCGAAAGCTCTTCACAGGAAACATGTGCGGATCAGTCTGGGAGGTATCCGGGATGAGGCAGAGATTCGTGGACACAGAAGGACGTATGTAGGAGCAATGCCTGGAAGAATCATGGAGGGCATCAAGCGGAGTGGTGCGCAGAATCCGGTGATGGTGCTGGATGAGGTTGATAAGCTGACGAAAGATTATGGCGGAGATCCGGCCAGTGCATTGCTGGAAGTTCTGGATCCGGAGCAAAACAGTACTTTTACCGATCATTATATGAATGTGCCGTATGATCTTTCCAATGTATTGTTTGTCTGTACGGCAAATACGACAGAGACGATTCCGGAACCTTTGTTAAACCGGATGGAAGTAATTCAGTTTCCAGGATATACGGCAGTTGAGAAGTTTCAGATTGCCAGAAAGCATCTTCTTCCAAAGGCAATGAAGAGTATGGGAATCAAGTCAAAGAATCTGAAAGTATCGGATGATGCAATTCGCAGAATCATTGAAGAATATACGGCAGAATCCGGTGTGCGTGGCTTAAAGAAACAGATGGATGTTCTGTGCCGTGCGGCTGCAGTGAAACTGGTAAAAGGCGAGCAGAAGAGTATTACAGTCAGTGAGAAAAGAGTTCCGGAATTCCTTGGACGGAACGGTCTTCATCATGAGAAGATTCTGTCAGAAGGACGATCTGGTGTGGTGACCGGGCTTGCCTGGACACAGGCAGGGGGAGAAATTCTCTTTATAGAGACGCTTTTTACGAAAGGGAACGGACAGGTTACGATTACCGGGCAGCTTGGTGATGTCATGAAAGAGTCAGCAGAAATTGCGATCACGCTTGTCAAATCTATGTATCCGGAGGAAGCAGAAAAGTTTGAAAAGAATGACCTTCATATCCATGTACCATCCGGTGCGATCCCAAAGGACGGTCCTTCCGCCGGAATTACACTAGTAACAGCACTTTCTTCTCTGGTAACCGGAAAAACGGTTGATCCAAAGATTGCCATGACAGGAGAAGTATCTTTAAGAGGGGGTGTTATGCCGATTGGAGGACTTCCGGAAAAACTGATGGCAGCCCAGAGAGCCGGAGTAACGAAGGTTTTCATTCCGTATGAAAATGTGGAAGATCTGGAGGACGTGGCAGAAGAAGTCAAAGAAAAACTGGAGATTGTTCCAGTCAAAGAGATCGCAGAGGTATTGAAACAGGTATTGAATTAAAAAGAGGAACAGTAAAACGGGCAAGGAGATAAGTATGCGATCTCCCTGCCTGTTCCATTATTCGAGTATTCCGTTCATGAATTCAATGATTCCCTGTTCTACGTCGCCTTTGATTGCATTATAGTTATGTATCTCATGGCGATAACCGGAATAGAGTCTGGTCTCTACATTGTGTCCGGTGTCGCACAGCCAGTTAGCCACTTCGTAGACACCCTTTCCATATTCACCGACCGGATCCTGATCTCTGGCAATATTGTAGATTGGAAGTGCTGTTGGTACTTTTTTCGCCCATTCGATTCCTGTAATTGCGCTCATCATCCGTGTGAAATCATACATTGCCTGATTATTCGTCGGTTTGGTAAAGGCATCAAACGGATCATTAGCGTGATCTCTCTGAACATAAGGATCTGCGCAGATCCATTCATTTCCGATGCTGATCTTGCCGCAGCGTTCGCACATCCATCCCATCAAAGTTCCGGCAAATTCCGGGTTACATTCTTTTCCATGACCTTCTTCGACTGCCTTTTTAAGTTCTTCTTCTGCAAGATCTGCGTTTCGGAATATGCCGCAGGTTCCGCAGATGGTAATGCCCGCAAGATCATCACCGTATTTGGCAACGTAGTCTCTTACAATGAAGGAACCCATACTGTGTCCGAACAGAAAATACGGGAGATCTGGATATTTCTTACATACAAGTTCTTTTAAAGTGTGTTCATCTTCCATCATAGTGTGAAATCCTTTATCGCCCCAGTCGCCCCAGGTATCATTGACCATGGCTGTCTTTCCATGTCCGACATGATCGTCTGCAGCAACGATATAGCCTGCATCCAGGAATGCCACGATCATGTGCAGGTATCGTCTGGAATGTTCCCCAAAGCCATGCACAATCTGAACAATTCCCTTTGGTTCTGCAGCGGGAACGTAGATCCACCCCTGTACCGCATCCCGCTCGTTAAAAGATTTGAAACTTACTTCGTGTAACATAAAAACACCTCCAAATTCTCTGACAGATTTTTCTGTCTTTATTTTAGAATTTGGAGGGTTGTCTGTTAATGTGTTGCCCATAAGAATTGATAATCATATGGATATTTCCGGTAGTGATCCTTCATCTGCAGCTGCCTGCGGCGTATTGATAGATTCGATACCGCATTTGTAAATGTAGAAAGCTGCGGAATCGATAAGATTCCGGTTAAAATAACACAGAAAAGAATCAGAAGAATGGATTCTGCCAGAGTATTGATATTCGAAAGAATATTTGTACTGCCCTTAATCAGAGAGTAGATAAGGCCGTGGAAGAGATAGATTGCCATCGTACGCGTTCCAATATAAGAGTAGGAAGTCTGTTTGTCGGAGATTAATAATGCAACGGCAAATGTCATAACAAATCCTATCAGATAACAGAGAACACGGCATAAGATCCCTTCTGCAAAATTCTGACCAAGATAGTGGTAATTATATCTTCCATAAAATATTTTGGGAGAAAGAGTTCTTAAATATGGATTCAAAATCAGAGTACCAGCGAAAAGGGAAATCATAATTCCGGCAAGAATCTGATTTCGTCTGGTACGAAGTACTGTCAGCTTTTTTCGGTCAAAACAGGTCCCGGCAAGAAAGAATGGAAAAAAGACCAGGGTCCGTGGGATGCTTAAGAAGTTCCCTGGAATTCCAGAACATCCAATCAGAAGACCGGCTGCGATAGAAAGTGTCATATAATGAGGTACTTTCTTTACATAAGGAGTCAGCAGTCTCCAGAAAAACAGGGACTGAAGGTACCATAAGGAAAATTTCGGGTACATTAGGTATAATCCTGTTGATTTGTGTATGATAAATACATATAAAAAATAATATATGAATTCAAAAATGATATATGGAATGGCCAGTTTGTGTATTAGATCCTTAAGAGACAGTTCTCTTCTGGAAAAATATCCGGAAATAAAAATAAAAGCTGGCATGTGAAAAGAAACGATCAGCCATTTTAAAGTATATAAAAAGGTATTATTGTCGTAGCTCTGTTCGATAAAATGTCCGATCACAACCAGAATGATTAAAAAAACTTTGTAATTGTCGAAGAGATAATCTCTTTGTTTATTTGACGACATGTTTCTATCCTCCCAATGTATCAAAAAGCCTGTAATTTAAAACCTTATACATTCTACTCCTGGAATTATTTGTGGACAAGGAGTAAAATGCAGAAAATATGTGGCAATTTCTTTATGGTTTTGTAACATTTTTCTATAAGAAGGGGCTTCTCAAAAACGGTCAGTCAGGTATAATTAAAATTAACCAAAATGGTCAGTGGAGAGGAGAAAAGATGAATGAGACATTTTATGCCCTTCCGGAAGAGAAGAGGCAGCGGATCATAAATGCAGGTTATCGGATCTTCAGTCAGAATAGTTATAAGAAAAGTCCGGTAGGAGAGGTTGCGAAAGAAGCAGGAATCAGTAGGTCTTTGTTATTCTATTATTTCCGGAATAAAAAGGAATTATACCTGTTTTTATGGGATGAGGCGTGCAGGGTGACATTGGAAGCTCTGAAGGAAGAAAAGTGCTATGAACCGGACAGTTTATTTGAAATGATGGATCGGGGATTGGCTGCAAAGATGAAAGTGATGAGAAAATATCCGGAGCTTACCGCGTTTGTCATGAAAGCATTTTATGAAAAGGATCCCGAAATTTCAAAAACAATCCAGGAAAGCTATTCAGGATATCTTGACCAGAAAGCAGGTGTTACTATTGATATGCTCCATCCAGAGGAATTCCGTCCAGGGCTTGATCTGGAGATGATGTTAAAGGAAATGTACTGGGCAACGGAAGGATATCTATGGGAGAAAATACAGGCTGGAACACTTCAAATGGACGAACTTGAAAAAGATATTCGAAAAATGATGGATTTCTGGAAAATGTCCTATCTGAACCAGGGGAGGAAATAAGAATGAGTGCAATCATTGAAACTAAAAGTCTGACAAAATATTATGGCAAACACAGAGGAATTATTGATTTGGATCTGGAAGTAAAGGAAGGAGAGATCTTCGGATTTATCGGCCCGAACGGAGCTGGGAAAAGTACGACTTTACGAGTTCTTCTTGGTCTGGTATCTCCGACTTCTGGAACGGCGGAAGTATTTGGGAAAAAAGTAGGAAAGCAGCAGACAGAGATCCTTGCGGATATCGGTTATTTACCATCAGAAGCAATGTTTTACAGCGGGATGAGGGTATCAGAAGTCCTAAAGCTGTCTGCAAAATTATATAAAAAGAATTGTGACGCCAGAAGAAAAGAACTGTGTGAGCGATTTGCGCTGGATGAGAAGCGGAAGATTAGTGAACTGTCTCTGGGAAATCGGAAAAAAGTGGCAATCGTATGTGCATTTCAGCATGATCCCAGGCTTTTGATATTAGATGAGCCGACCAGCGGACTGGATCCGCTGATGCAGAAGGAGTTTTTTAATCTGGTAGAAGAATGTCATGAGAAAGGAAGGACG
>JALEKG010000103.1 GCA_022769185.1 Dorea sp.
TCGACACTGTTTTTATATGTAAAAGAAAAATTCTTTTTGATGGAGGTGCACTACAATTAGCAATTTAATGATTAACGAACAAATCCGAGACAAAGAGGTACGTTTAATTGGTCCGAATGGCGATCAGCTTGGAATTATGTCCGCAAAGGAAGCCATGTTTAAAGCTCAGGAGGCAGGACTGGATCTGGTAAAAATTGCGCCGAATGCGAAACCGCCGGTATGTAAGATTATCGACTATGGTAAATACAAATACGAACTGGCCCGCAAGGAAAAGGAAGCAAGAAAAAAACAGAAAACGATTGAAATCAAAGAAGTGCGTCTCTCACCAAATATTGATGTGAATGACATGAACACAAAGGCTAATGCGGCAAGAAAGTTTATTTCTAAAGGAGACAGAGTAAAAGTAACACTTCGTTTCCGCGGAAGAGAGATGGCTCATATGCATGCCAGCAAACATGTTCTAGACGATTTCGCAGAACTGTTGTCTGATGTGGCAACTGTGGAGAAGGCTCCAAAGGTGGAAGGCAGAAGCATGACCATGTTTTTGACTGAAAAGCGTTAGTAATAGTCAGCAGATTTTCTGCTGAATCATTGCAAATAAGACTATCTAGCAAAATTAAGGAGGAATACAAAATGCCAAAAATGAAAACGAATAGAGCTGCTGCAAAGCGCTTTAAAAAAACAGGTACAGGAAAATTAGTAAGAAATAAAGCGTATAAGAGCCATATCTTAACTAAGAAATCTCAGAAAAGAAAGAGAAATCTTAGAAAATCTACTGTTACAGATGCAACAAATGCAAAAGTAATGAAGAGAGCTTTACCATATTTATAAGATTATAATTTGAACAGGAGGAAATTAAGAAATGGCAAGAATTAAAGGCGGATTAAACGCTAAAAAAAGACATAACAGAACATTAAAGTTAGCAAAAGGATACAGAGGAGCACGTTCGAAACAGTACAGAGTTGCAAAACAGTCTGTTATGAGAGCTCTTACATCTTCTTACGCAGGAAGAAAGCAGCGCAAACGTCAGATGCGTCAGTTATGGATCGCACGTATTAATGCAGCTGCAAGAATGAATGGTCTGTCTTACAGCAAGTTCATGCATGGATTAAAACTGGCTGATATCGATATCAACAGAAAGATGCTTGCAGAGATGGCTGTAAACGATGCAGAAGGATTTGCAACACTTGCAGAAACAGCAAAAAGCAAATTAGCATAATAGAAATAAAGGCCGGATACGGAAAGTATCCGGTTTTTACTTGACAATAAAAATTTACTGTGGTAAAGTGATATCAAACCGATGAGGAAGAGTAAGTACTTTTGGAGCTCTGCTTTACAGAGAGCTGCAGACGGTGGAATTGCAGCAGGTCAGAACCATTAGGAATGGGCTTCCGAGGGCGAACTGAAACAGGAATCTTTTGATTCGATTAAGTGAGCCGGAGAAAACACTCCGTTAACAAAGTCCGCGTATGTTGGTACGCATGAGAGGGTATAGAAAGATATACCAAGCCGGGTGGCACCGCAGGAGTTGATAATATTACTCTTGTCCCTGCAATAGTAATTGTATGGGATAAGGGTATTTTTTATTTTATGAAAAATAAAGCGAAAAATAAAAAATACCATGTCCCGAATGTTTTCATCGAAAGGAGAATAATATTATGAAAGATCAAAGAGACCAGAACATTCCTTACAAAATTTACCTCGAAGAGAATGAAATGCCAAAGACATGGTACAATGTACGCGCGGATATGAAGAATAAACCGGCACCGCTTCTGAACCCGGGAACATTAAAGCCGATGACTGCGGAGGAACTTTCCGGAGTATTCTGTGAAGAGCTTGTAAAACAGGAATTAAATAATGATGACAGATATATCGAGATTCCGCAGGAAATCAGAGATTTCTACAAAATGTATCGTCCGGCACCACTGGTCAGAGCATACTGTCTCGAAGAGAAACTTCAGACACCTGCGAAAATTTATTACAAATTTGAAGGAAATAATACCAGTGGAAGCCATAAGCTGAATTCTGCGATTGCACAGGCTTACTATGCAAAACAGCAGGGGCTTAAGGGGGTAACGACGGAAACCGGAGCCGGACAGTGGGGAACTGCTCTTTCTATGGCATGTTCTTATCTGGATCTGGACTGTAAAGTATTCATGGTAAAATGTTCTTATGAACAGAAACCGTTCAGACGTGAAGTAATGAGAACTTATGGAGCAAGTGTAACACCTTCACCGTCTACAGAGACCAAGATCGGACAGAAGATCCTGGCAGAACATCCGGGGACGACAGGAAGTCTTGGATGCGCAATTTCAGAGGCAGTTGAAGTTGCAACCAGTACGGAAGGATACAGATATGTACTTGGAAGTGTATTGAATCAGGTTCTGCTTCATCAGTCAGTCATTGGTGTAGAGGCAAAAACAGCAATGGATAAATATGGAATCAAGCCGGATATTATTATTGGATGTGCCGGCGGTGGTTCGAATCTTGGAGGACTGATCTCTCCATTCATGGGAGAAAAATTAAGAGGAGAGGCAGATTATCAGTTTATTGCGGTAGAGCCTGCATCCTGCCCAAGTCTTACCAGAGGCGTGTATGCATATGATTTCTGTGATACCGGAATGGTATGTCCGCTTGCGAAAATGTATACTCTGGGCAGTGGCTTTATTCCATCTCCAAACCATGCCGGCGGTCTTCGCTATCATGGAATGAGCTCTATTCTGTCACAGTTATATGAGGATGGATATATGGAAGCAAGAAGTGTTGAGCAGACAGAAGTATTCAAAGCAGCAGAGCAGTTTGCGAGAGTAGAAGGAATCCTTCCGGCACCAGAGAGTAGTCATGCAATCAAAGTAGCAATCGATGAAGCTTTGAAGTGTAAGGAGACGGGAGAAGAGAAGACGATTCTGTTTGGCCTTACGGGTACAGGATATTTTGATATGGTAGCATACGAGAAATTCCATAATGGAGAAATGACAGATTATATTCCTACAGATGCAGATCTGCAGGTTGGGTTTGATGGAATTCCGAAATTCCCGGGCAATATGGAATAAAGGAATTGAACCAGGGAATTTTTAATTATGGTATTATTATGAAAAAATGGCGATCATGCGGAGGATTTTATCCTTCGCTTTTGCCATGTGGAGAGGAGGATGTTCGGTGAATATATTGATTGTAGTTGATATGCAGAATGATTTTATTGACGGTGCATTGGGAACAAAAGAGGCGCAATCTATTGTTCCCAAGGTTGCAGAAAAGATACGGAATTTTAATGGAAGAGTGATATATACCCGTGATACACATGAGAAAAATTATCTGGAAACGCAGGAAGGAAAGAATCTTCCGGTAGTACATTGCATCAGAGGGACTACAGGCTGGGAGCTGCATCCGGAGATAGAGGCTCTCAGAAAAGAGACTCCGGTTGATAAACCTACATTTGGAAGTGCGGCATTAGGAGCTTTGCTAAAGGCACAGGATACAGACCTGAAGCGGCAGGGAAAGGAGGGAATAGAATCTGTCACACTTGTAGGATTGTGTACTGATATCTGTGTGATTTCAAATGCAATGCTTGTAAAAGCATTCCTTCCAGAAGTAGCGGTTCTGGTAGACGCATCCTGCTGTGCAGGGGTAACTCCTCAGAGCCATGACAATGCTCTGAAGGCAATGGAAATGTGCCAGATTAAGGTTGTATAATGCGCAAACCAGGAGCTGCTGCAGTATGCAGAAGCTCCTGGCTGAAAATTCTTTATTCCGGATATTTCAATTGTTTTTCTGTGATATTGTTGAGAACCTCATTTAGATACTTCTTTGCAAGATATTTTGCCATTGGAAGATTCATATCCAGATAATTGCCGCAGTCTTTTGGGCTTGCGCCGGGAACTTCACCTTCGAATTCCTCGATGAAAGTAAACATTTCTCTCAGAAGAGGAACAATGTCTTTGGATTCATAGCTTCCTGAAAGAAGCAGATAGAATCCGGTCCGGCATCCCATAGGTCCGAAGTATATGGTCTTACTTCCATAGTCTTTATGGTTACGGAGAAATGTTGCAGCAAGGTGTTCGATGGTGTGTACTTCCGCAGTGTTCATGACAGGTTCATCATTCGGACTTGTCATACGAAGATCAAAAGTGGTAACAGGATTTCCCTCTACATAGTCGACGCGGGATACATATACTCCTGGCACCAGACGCAGATGGTCTATTGTAAAACTGGTTATTTTTTCCATAACGATTCACTCCTTTTTGGGCTTGTTTGACATCATTATAACATTTTTAAATGGATTTTACTATAAAAACAAGAGCGGGTGTGTTATACTAACAAGGTACGTTTTTAAGGAGGAGCAATATGAAGTTATACATTGTAAGGCATGGAGAAACTGATTGGAATAAAAGCAGAAGAATTCAGGGACAGGTTGATATTCCACTGAATGAATTTGGAAAAACTCTGGCGAAAAAAACTGCATATGGTTTAAAGGATATTTCATTTGATGTTTGTATCACAAGCCCTCTATCAAGAGCGAAAGAGACGGCCAGATTGATTCTGGAAGGAAGAGATGTTCTGATGCTGGAAGATTCCAGAATTATGGAGATGGCGTTTGGATCATATGAAGGAAAGTGCCTGGAAAAAGACAGGCAGGAAGTTCCGGAAGAATTTTACCGGTTTTTTGACGATCCGGAGCATTTCATACCGGGAGAAGGCGGAGAAACATTTGCAGACGTAAAGAAGAGAACCGGAGAATTTTTACAGGATCTGTATCAAAGAAGAGAGTATGAACAGAGTAATATCCTGATTACGACACATGGCGCGGCGCTGGCAGGAATGTTGAATTATATCAAAAATGCACCTCTTTGTGCTTACTGGGGGCAGGGGGTACATAAAAATTGTGCAGTGACAGAAGTACAGGTGACGAATGGAATCCCGGAGATTCTGTCTGAAAATGTAGTATATTATGATGATGAAGTGGAAGACTGGGATGCAGGATCCCGTCAATAATATCAATTTCGTATAACTTTCATTATGTCTATATATTTAAATGAGAAAAGAGGAGAAAATCAAAATGATTAATGATAAAAAAGTTTTGTTTAGTGGAATGCAGGCAACAGGAAACCTGACCCTGGGAAATTACCTTGGGGCGTTAAAAAACTGGGTAAAATTAAGTGATGAGTATGAATGCTTTTATAGCGTGGTCGACATGCATTCTATTACAGTCAGACAGGATCCTGCAGTACTTAGAAAAAGAGCCAGAGCACTTCTTACCTTATATATTGCAGCAGGGCTGGATCCAAAGAAAAACTGCATCTATTATCAGTCCCATGTATCAGGACATGCTGAACTTGCATGGATCTTGAATTGTTTTACTTATATGGGTGAGCTGAACCGTATGACCCAGTTTAAAGATAAGGCAGCAAAGCATGCAGATAACATCAATGCTGGTCTTTTTACTTATCCGGTACTGATGGCTGCGGATATTCTGTTATATCAGGCAGATGTAGTTCCAGTCGGAATCGATCAGATGCAGCATCTGGAACTTACCAGAGATATCGCAGAACGTTTTAACAATATCTATGGAGATGTATTTACCATTCCAGAAGCATATGTTGGAAAAGTAGGTGCAAAGATCATGAGTCTGCAGGATCCTGCCAAGAAAATGTCCAAGTCTGATGAGAATCCGAATGCCAGCATTTATCTGATGGATGATCCGGATACGATCATCCGCAAATGCAAACGTGCGGTTACTGATTCTGAGGCCCAGATTCTGTATCGTGATGAGCAGCCGGGAGTGAAAAACTTAATTGATATTTACAGTGCATGCACTGGTAAGAATCCGGAAGAAGTAGTCAGAGAATTCGACGGCAAGGGATACGGCGAATTTAAGATGGCAGTCGGAGAAGCAGTTGTATCAGTACTGAAACCGCTTCAGGAAGAAGTTGCAAGACTGGAAAAGGATAAAGCATACATTGATGGCATAATAAAAGAAAATGCAGAAAAAGCAGGTTATTATGCCAATAAGACACTCCGTAAAGTACAGAAAAAAGTAGGATTCCCGGAGAGAATCCGCTAGAAAAAAGTATTGGCAGGCGGCTATGAATTACGACTCATTCGATGACTTCATAGCAGCCTGCCAATATTATTGATTATTGGATGATATGCATTTTTCGGACATGACGTTGCGATTAGTTATCTTCTTCCTGTACAGTATAGGTCTGTCTCTTTCTTGCCATTTCATCGCTTTCCAGATATTCATCGTAAGTAGTGATCTTGTCGATCAGTTTTCCTCCTGGTACAATTTCCATAATCCGGTTCGCGGTTGTCTGCACGATCTGGTGGTCTCTGGAAGAGAAGAGCAGTACACCCGGGAATTTGATCATTCCATTGTTGAGGGCAGTGATGCTTTCCATATCCAGGTGATTGGTAGGTTCGTCCAGAATCAGGATGTTTGCGCCGCTGATCATCATTTTCGATAAGAGACATCTTACTTTCTCTCCACCGGAAAGGACTCTTACCTTCTTCACTCCATCGTCACCAGAGAAGAGCATACGTCCAAGAAAGCCTCTGACATAAGTCACATCTTTGATTTCGGAATATTGTGTCAGCCATTCTACGATCGTATAATCGTTATCGAATTCACTGCCACTGTCTAACGGGAAGTATGCCTGGGAAGTTGTGATTCCCCACTTATAAGTACCTTCATCTGGCTCCATCTCTCCGGCAAGAATCTGGAATAGTGTAGTCTTTGCCAATTCATTTCCACCGACAAAAGCGACTTTGTCATCGTGATTCAATGTGAAAGAAATGTTGTCCAGAACCTTTTCTCCGTCAATTGTCTTACTAAGTCCATCGACCGTTAATACTTCGTTTCCAATCTCGCGGTTCGGACGGAAGTCAATATATGGATATTTACGGCTGGAAGGCTGAATGTCATCCAGCTGGATCTTTTCCAGAGCACGTTTTCTGGAAGTTGCCTGCTTGGATTTGGAAGCATTGGCACTGAACCGGGAAATGAATTCCTGGAGTTCTTTGATTTTTTCCTCTTTTTTCTTATTTGCTTCTTTCATCTGCCGGATCAGAAGCTGGCTGGACTCATACCAGAAGTCATAGTTTCCGGCATAGAGTTTAATCTTGCCATAGTCGATATCCGCAATCTGAGTACAGACTTTATTTAGAAAATAACGGTCGTGGGATACGACGATAACGGTATTGTTAAAATTGATGAGAAATTCTTCCAGCCATGCAATCGCATCCAGATCCAGGTGGTTGGTAGGCTCATCCAGAAGCAGAATGTCCGGATTGCCAAATAATGCCTGGGCGAGCAGAACTTTTACCTTTTCAGGACCATTTAAGTTCTTCATTATTTCGTAGTGCATTTCCGTAGGAATACCAAGACCATTCAACAATGATGCTGCATCGGATTCTGCTTCCCAACCGTTCATGGCAGCGAATTCTGCTTCTAATTCACTGGCTTTGATTCCATCTTCGTCTGTAAAGTCTTCTTTCGCATAGAGGACTTCTTTTTCCTTCATAATTTCGTAGAGACGGGCATTTCCCATCATAACCGTATCAAGAACTGGATATTCATCATATTTAAAATGATCCTGCTGCAGGAAGGAAAGCCGCTCTCCCGGAGTGATAATTACTTCTCCATTGGTAGGCTCAAGCTGTCCGGATAAAATCCTGAGAAATGTAGATTTTCCGGCACCATTTGCACCAATCAGACCATAACAGTTTCCTTCTGTGAATTTGATATTTACATCTTCAAACAGGGCTTTTTTTCCAACCCGTAATGTTACATTGCTTGTACTAATCATAGTGGTTGTATACTCCTTATCGATGATTTCTGATATATAGTAGCAAATCTGCAGAAAAATAGCAAGGTGAACTTCCTCTTTTCTGACGGGAGAAAAGGGTATATAATAACAGCAAAGAACGTAAAGGACAGGTGATATAAGATATGACAAAGGCAACAATGGTATTGGAAGGCGGAGCAACCAGAGGGGTATTTACCTCAGGGGCACTGGATTACTTGATGGAAAAAGATCTGTATCTGTCAAATGTAATAGGCGTATCGGCGGGATCCTGTAATGCGGTTGACTATGTGTCAAAGCAGATTGGAAGAACCAGAGACTGTGTGATTCACAGAGAGAAAGAAAAAAGCTTTTATTATGATTTCCGAAGCACATTGAAAGAAAAATCATTGATGAATATGGATATGTTGTTTGATAAATATCCGAATGAATTATTTCCGTTTGATTTTGATACCTTTTTTGCATCTGAAATGGAATGCGAAATTGTAGCTACCAATTGTCTGACCGGAAAGGCAGATTATCTGACGGAGAAGGAAGATCGAAAGAGACTGATGAAGATCTGCAGGGCATCCAGCAGTATGCCGCTGGCAGCACCGATTACAAATGTTGATGGGATTCCATATCTGGACGGTGGGCTGGCGGATTCCATTCCGATTGAAAGAGCAATAGAGAAGGGGAATGAAAAGATTGTGGTGATTCTGACCAGAAACCACGGATATCGAAAGAAGAGAACCTCTTCCGGAATTGCAAGAATCTATAAGAAAGCGTACAAGAATTACCCGAATGTGGTGCGTACCATGATTGCAAGGAATGAACTTTATAATCAGCAGATCCAGAAAGTGGAGAAACTGGAAAAAGCAGGGAAGATATTCGTCTTGAGACCGTTGATCCCGACAGTATCCAGAATGGAAAAAGATTATGATGTATTGCGGCACTTTTACAGACACGGCTATCTTCTGATGAAGAGAGAATATCAGAGGCTGGAAGAATATCTGGAAAAGTAAAATGCGTGATAAGAGATAAAGAAAAGAAGGGAGTGGAGATTTATGAATCTGTATGAACATCAGATCGCAACCAAGAATCCGCAGCAAATGTCTAAAGTGACGAATATGATCCGGGAGGATGTAGCGAAAAGCGGGGTTAAGAATGGAATTGTAGTGGTATATTCCCCTCATACGACAGCTGGATTTACGATTAATGAGAATGCAGATCCGGACGTTGTACACGATATGTTATATGGGTTTGAAGAGGCATTTCCAACAAAGACCCGCTATTATCAGCATATAGAAGGAAATTCCCATGCACATATTAAAACCACTTGTGTAGGTCCGTCCCAGACATTGATTCTTCATAATGGAGAACTGATTCTCGGAATCTGGCAGGACTTATATTTCTGTGAATTTGATGGGCCAAGAAATCGTACCTTTTATGTAAAAATACTGGAAGGATAATGAAAAGCATGGATCATCGTATATTATTGGACTTTCTGAAGATTGCGGAACGGTTAAAATGCAATACCCGTCATTCATGGACCTCAAGCGGAAGGCATGAGAGTGTGGCAGAGCATACATACCGGTTGTGTGTGTTTGCATGGCTTGTCAGAAAAGAATTTCCGGAATGTGATATGGAGCGGGTGATGCAGATGTGTCTCTTCCATGACCTTGGGGAAGCAATGACAGGAGATATCCCTTGTTTTGAGAAGGAAGACATTCATCGGAGGACAGAAGCCGAGGCGTTAGAGCATCTGACAGAATTTCTGCAGGAACCGGAACGAAGTGAATTACAGGGACTCTTTCGAGAGATTGAAGAAAATCAGACGAACGAAGCACATCTAGTTCATGCGCTGGATAAGATGGAAGCAGTCATTCAGCACAATGAGGCATCGATCCGTACCTGGATTCCGTTGGAATATGATCTCCAGATGACTTATGGACAGGAGCAGGTCATGTATCATCCCTATCTGAAAGAACTGCGTAATATGATCGGGCAGGATTCTCTGGAAAAGATCAGAGAAGAGAAAGTGCCGGCAAAGGAAAATGCAGGATATCAGGTAAAAAAAGGTGTGGGAAATATGGATCCCAGGCGGGTGGTAGAGCTTCTTCATGCGACCGACTGGGCAAAAGACCGAAGTGAAGAGAAGATATTGAGAGCAATGGAACATTCGTTCCCTTATGCTGTGTTCGATTCGTCAGGATATATGGCCGGTTATGCAAGAGTGATGACGGATGAGGTTACTACCTATTATCTGATGGACGTAGTGATAGATGAAAAATACCGGAAAAAAGGACTGAGCCGTATGCTGATGGAAGCGATTCTGGAAGATTATGGGCATCTTTACGGAATTCTTCACACGGAGAATGCGGAATGGCTGTATCAGAAATATGGATTTCAAATAAAAAATGCAGGTCCGGAAATGGTAATGGAAAGGCCTGGGGTGTCATCAAATGTAAAAAAGGGACGGGAGATTTAAATCCCGTTCCCTTTGTTAATATGAGATCTCCTGAAGATACAATCCTTTTGGATCGCAAGGAGCGCTTGGTTCTTTCTTCCCGGCGAAGATACTGGCGATATCATCTTTGGAACGGGTTCCGAGACCGATGTCGACCAGCGTTCCAATGATGAGGCGGGCCATATTGTGAAGAAAGTCATCTGCATGGATCAGGATCTGCATCTCTTCCGTGTCTCCATAGATATCAATATTATAGATTTCCCGTTCTGTTGATTTCGTTTTTTTGGCAGTTGAGAAGTTGTGGAAATCATGTTTTCCGGTCAGTTCGACAGCAGCCTGCTGCATCAGCCGTTTATCTGGTATTTTATAACAGTGATAAGTGTATTTACGATCAAAAACGCTGGGGACATCATCGATAGTCATGCGATAAACATAGGTTTTGGAAGACGCATTCAGTTGTGCATGAAATCGTTCCGGGACTTCTTCTACCTCAAGAATTGCAATATCCATAGGGAGGTAACGGTTCAGATAATGTTTGATCTCCTGAACCTTCATGTCTGATTCAGTCTTGAAGTTGGCAATCTGTGCGTAGGCATGTACTCCTACTTCGGTACGGCATCCGCAATTCAGTTCCATCAGGGGTTCTTCTGTCATTTTCTTTAGTACTTCAAGAATCTTGTTGGATATGGTATTACTGGATTCCGTTTTCCCGAGACGTGTCCATCCCTGATAACGGCTTCCGTCATATTCGATCGTTAGTTTTATGTTTCTCATATTAAAATCTCCTTTAATGTTCCAGATTAAAGCAGTATATTTGCCCGACTTTGAATAATTACATCATTAGTATAGCAAATCTTGTGGTATAATAAAAGAGGTTCATATAGAAAAGAATGACAGAATGGAGTAGAGCTAATGAGTATAGAAAGTAGAAAAATATCAGATTCAATGGTAGAAACTGTTCATATTGTAAGGCCAAATCATCTGAATGCGGCAGGCCGATTGTTCGGAGGCGTTCTGATGCAATGGATTGATGAAGTGGCAGGACTTGTGGGAAAGCGTCACACTCATAAAAATGTGATCACTGCTTCGGTAGATGATTTGAGATTTCTAAAAGGGGCATATTTGAAAGATGTGATTGTTATCATCGGAAAGATTACTTATGTGGGTAATACATCGATGGAAGTCAAAGTTGATACGTATGTTGAATCCCTCGATGGAATGCGGACACCGATCAATCGTGCATTTTTTACAATGGTTGCTCTGGATGAGGATGATAAGCCGACACATGTTCCGAGACTGGAATTAGAAACAGAATGGGAAAAAGAAGAGTGGAAAAGGGCGGAAAAACGCAGAGAGATCCGTATGAAGAGAAAAGAAGAAGGGTTTTAAATACCCTTCTTCATGTATGTGGTAACCATTTTTACCATTTGTTCAATTTGTTCCTGTTCTTCTTTGGATTTTCCTTCTTTGAGGATGGAGATGATGAGGGAAACCTCGTCGGGGGAAAACCGGATTCCCCTCTTGTTGGCATTGGTAATGAGAGCCATCATAACGGGGGCAAGAGCCTTGCCGCTTTTTCCTTCTGTCTGTCTGGCAGCTGTCTTGATCAGCTCCAGTTTTACCGGATCAATATTCTTCATTGCCGGATGATTCATCCATTCATTCACTTGCAGGACCTCCTTTCTTATCGTCCATATCGGACGGATTCATTCCCTGTTCAAACATCTTGTTATACGTATCAAACATTTCTTGTTGTTCTGGAGTTAACATGCCTTTCATCAGATCCATAGGGTTCCACTCCTGATCCGAGGAGTTATCTGCCATGGATTGCATCTGTTGTACCATTTCCATCATACTCATCATGCTTTCAGCCTGTTCCATCATATTTCGTTCCTGTTCATCCAGATAAGGTTTGAGATCACTTAGCATTCCTTTCTGGGAAGGATGTGAGGGAAATCCGCGGAAATATTCCATTGTATAGCGTAATTCGAGAAATTTAATATAAATTGCCAGAAATCGCTGCAAGGACGGTGGAGTGTATGGAAGAAAAAGTTTCAGAGAATAAAGACTGGGCGGATTGACCAGCTGATCAAAAGGCGTCATGGGTCTGGGTGGTTTTTGCTCCATAAGCACTCCTTTAGGCTTAACGTTATAAAATGTATATGAATCAGGAATCGAATTTATGAAGACTGGAAAAACTAATCTGGAAAATTTTCATATATTATATGGTAGAGATGTAAAAGAGGAGTTTTGAAATTATGAACAGAAAATTAATCATTGATGGGAATGCAGTATATGAAATTGATGAAAATTGTATGCTGAAGAAGAGGCTGGATCAACAGGAACATTCGGATGACAGAAGGAAGGAAAAACAGGAAAAGAAATCAGCGAAGGAGACGGAGTGAAATGCTCCGTCTCCTTCATCGAAAATATCGGATTAGCATCCGCATCCATTGCCCCATCCGCCGCAGCAGAAGATGAGTAACAGAATGATCCACAGGCAGTTGTCATTACATCCGCCTTCGCGTCCCCAGTTACCGCCGCATCCGCCACAGCAGAAGAGAAGGATGATGATCCACAGACAACTGTTGTTTCCCCAGTTATTGCATCCACATTCTCTGCCAAATCTGTCATCAGAATCACAGCCGCATCCGCAGTTTGTAGCACTTAAATCACTCATTTTGAAATCCTCCGTTAATGATGTTTACAGTACATAATATGCGAAGACCGGCAATGTGTGAGATAATTGAAATTAATATTTCACCAGACGTTTCAATGAATGCTGGTAATGCAGAGCTTCTTTCTGACGTTTTAATCTGTCAAGCGGGGAAACATCATTCTTCAGATGTTCATCGTACAAAGTCAGAAGGTAAGCGATAGTGACATTTCGGTTTTTATACCAGGTAAAGAGCAGCCAGTTCATAATATCAGGGTGCCAGTATTTTTCCGGAATTGATGCTTCTCGAAGCTGAACGATATATTTCAGAGCCTGCATGGATAATTGCGCAAGACGGCTGGTGCGTTCTCTTGATTTAAAGATATCATCACTTTGCAATACAATATCATACAGAGCACCTGCTGCTTTCCAGTATACGACAAAACCATAGTCACCGGTAACCTCTGTTTCTTCCATATTATATAAGGTAAAATTATGCATGACTGCCTTGTTCCCGGAAAGCTTGCGGTCATATTCCGCACGTTTTTCCGGATTAGATAAGATCCGGTAGGCCTCAAGAATTTGCTGCATCTGTTCTGTAGTATCAATGCCGTTTTTCATATTTACATCTGGATGATATTGTTTCGCAAGAAGATTCTTGGCCGCAACAATTTCATCCTGCGATGCTTTTTGTGAAACCCCCAGTATTTCGTAATAATTTATACTCTCCATAATATCCTCCCCAATTATAGATAGACAATTTTATCTTACGACAAAATACAGTGGAAATCAATTTGAAATGTGCATATCTTGATAAAAAAGGGTGGTTGGATCGATGGATAGAGTGAAACAGAGTATCCATTATTGGTGTAAAGATACCAAAAGTAATCAGATTCGTGGAAAGGGGATCTGCGTTGCAGTGTTGGATACCGGAGCAGAGGCACATCCGGATCTGGGAAACAGGGTAAAGGCTTTTCGGGATTTTGTTAATAGAAGAGTAGGTATGTATGATGACAGTGGACATGGAACACATGTGGCGGGAATCATAGCTGGAAATGGACGGCTTTCAGGAGGAAGATATGCAGGAATGGCACCGGAAGCGGAACTTGTGATGGTTAAAGTGTTAAATCAAAAGGGAGAAGGGAGTCTGGAGCAGATAGAAGCCGGAATACAGTGGGTACAAAAGAACCGAAAGCAATATCGGATTCAAATTGTCAATCTGTCGGTGGGTGCAAAAGCAGACCTTGATTCGAAAAAGGCGAAAGAGTTAATCTGTGCAGTGGAACAGTTGTGGGATGAAGGGATGATAGTGGTAGTATCAGCGGGAAATTATGGCCCTGGAGAGGGATCGATTGCAATTCCGGGAACCAGCAGAAAAGTAATTACAGTAGGTGCGGTCAGCGACAGAAACACTCAAAATAACTGTTCTGGAAATGGACCGACAGATCAATGTGTCGTAAAGCCGGATGTTGTTGCACCGGGCTATGGGATTCTTTCACTGAATCGTCGTTATCAGGATGGTAACGTACCTTATGTCAGAAAAAGTGGAAGTTCCATGGCAACCCCGGTTGTGGCAGGAGCAATGTCACTTTTGTTAGAGAAATATCCGGATATGAGTAATGTAGAAAGCAAGCTTCGCTTAAGAGAAAGTTGTGACAAGCGGAAGGATTTCCTGCAGATACAGGGATGGGGAATGATCAATGTGAATCAATTATTGAGATAAAAAGAAAAAAATAAATATTTTCTGAGGTGTCAAGAATTTTTACTTGACACCCAATCTGTTTTGTTATATGATATCACAGGTGAAAGAAATGAATGAAATATTAGAACAGGCTTTACTGTATGATTTCTACGGAGAGCTGTTGACAGATCATCAAAAAGAAGTATATGAACAGTTTATACTGGAAGATCTGTCATTGGGAGAGATCGCCAGAGAAGAGGGTATCAGCCGTCAGGGAGTGCATGATCTGATCAGACGTTGTACACAGACGCTGAAAGGATACGAAGAAAAACTTCACCTGGTAGAAAAGTTTGTAGCGATCAAAGAAAAAGTAAAGGAAATTGATGAATTGCTGGACGGATATGAGGAAAAGCCGACGGAAGAACTGGTGGCAGATATTCGGAAAATATCCGATGCGATCATAGAGGAGTTATAGAATGGCATTTGACAGCTTGACAGAAAAACTTCAGAATGTATTTAAAAATCTGAGAAGCAAGGGACGCCTGACAGAGGATGATGTAAAGGAAGCTCTTAAGGAGATCAAGAGAGCACTTCTCGCGGCAGACGTTAACTTTAAGGTTGTAAAAGATTTTATCAAGAATGTCCAGGAACGTGCAATTGGCCAGGATGTTATGAATGGTCTGAATCCGGGACAGATGGTAATCAAGATCGTAAATGAAGAGCTGGTAAAGCTTATGGGGTCTGAAACGACCGAGATTAAACTTCAGCCCGGAAGTGCCATTACGGTAATCATGATGGCAGGTCTTCAGGGAGCCGGTAAGACAACGACCACCGCAAAACTGGCGGGAAAATATAAATTAAAAGGCAAGAAGCCGCTTTTGGTAGCATGTGATGTATACAGACCTGCGGCAATCAAGCAGTTACAGGTGAATGGTGAGAAGCAGGGTGTGGAAGTGTTTTCCATGGGTGAGAATCATAAGCCTGCGAATATTGCCAAGGCAGCAATTGAGCATGCACAGAAAAATGGGAATCATATTGTGATTCTGGATACGGCCGGACGACTTCATATTGATGAAGACATGATGGCTGAGCTCCAGGAGATCAAAGACACAGTAACGGTTCACCAGTCGATCCTTGTAATTGATGCCATGACTGGTCAGGATGCCGTGAATGTAGCCAAGGAATTCGATGAAAAAATCGGTATTGACGGAGTCATCGTAACCAAGCTGGATGGTGATACCAGAGGCGGTGCAGCACTGTCTGTTAAGGCCGTTACAGGAAAACCAATTCTTTATGTGGGTATGGGAGAGAAGCTTTCAGATCTGGAACAGTTTTATCCGGAGCGTATGGCATCCCGTATTCTGGGAATGGGAGATGTTCTTTCACTGATCGAGAAGGCAGAAGCTGAGATCGATGAAGAAAAAGCAAAACAGATGACTCAGAAGCTTAAGAAGAATCAGTTCGATTTCGATGATTATCTTGAGAGCATCAGGCAGATGAAGAGCATGGGCGGTATCGGCAATATCATGAATATGCTCCCGGGAATGGGCGGCATGGGTGGTATGGGAAAGATGAAAGGTCTGAATGAAGAACAGACGGCCCAGGCAGAAAAGAAGATGGCGAGAATGGAAGCAATGATCTATTCCATGACACCACAGGAAAGAAGCAACCCGGATCTTCTGAATCCATCCAGAAAGCATCGAATTGCTAAGGGTGCCGGAGTGGATATCAGTGAAGTCAACCGCATGGTAAAGCAGTTTGGCGAGATGAAAAAGATGATGAAGATGATGGGCAAAGGCGGTAAAAAAGGAAAATTCCGTATGCCGTTTTCACTATGATATATCGCGTAAGACGCGTTATATAGATGAATAAAAGATAAAATTATAAAGAAATGTATGGAGGTAATGTAACATGGCAGTAAAAATGAGATTAAGAAGAATGGGACAGAAGAAGGCTCCTTTCTATAGAATCATCGTAGCAGATTCCAGATCTCCAAGAGACGGAAAGTTTATCGCAGAGGTTGGAACTTATGATCCAAACTGTGATCCAAGTGCAATCAACGTTGATGAGGAAGCAGCTAAGAAATGGTTAGCAAATGGCGCACAGCCGACAGAAGCAGTTGCAAAGATCTTAAAGGCAGCAGGCATCGAAAAATAATTATGCCACTGGAGGTGTGCATTTATGAAAGAATTAGTTGAAGTAATTGCAAAAGCATTAGTCGATGACCCGGAGAGCGTTGTAGTAGACGAGCGGGTAGAAAAAAAGACGACAATCCTGGAAGTGCATGTTGCTGATTCTGACATGGGAAAAGTGATTGGAAAACAGGGCCGTATTGCAAAAGCAATCCGTTCTGTTGTAAAAGCAGCTGCTGCAAAGGAAGACAAAAAAGTAGTAGTTGACATTGTAGATTAAGAATTATTTCATCCGGGGACAGGTCCGAATCGGTCTGTCCCTTATTTATATCAAAGTAGGAAGAGACTGCCGGCGGCAGATCAGCTGAATTAGAAGGAGAAATTATGGAAGAATTGTTACAGGTAGGCGTGATTACATCTACACATGGAGTTCGCGGAGAAGTAAAAGTATATCCGACAACGGACGATGCGGTACGTTTTAAACAGTTGAAGCATGTCCTTCTTGATACAGGGAAAGAGACACTGTCTTTGGAGATACAGGGTGTGAAATTCTTTAAACAGTTTGTAATCTTGAAATTTAAAGGCATTGATAATATAAATGAAGTTGAAAGATATAAAAGATGTCCGCTTCTGGTAGAACGCAAGGATGCTGTGGAACTGGATGAGGATGAGTATTTTATTGCTGATATGATCGGGATGACCGTGGAGACAGAAGACGGAAAAGAGTTTGGAACCTTAAAAGATGTGATCGAGACCGGGGCAAATGATGTCTATGTAATCGAAAGCAGGGAACATGGAGAGGTGCTGATTCCGGCTATCAGGGAATGTATTCTGGATGTTGATGTAGAAGAGCAGAAAATGAAGATTCATCTGATGGACGGACTGATATAAAGAGGGAAGCGTATGAATTTTTATATTATGACATTATTTCCGGAGATGGTAATGAATGGGCTGGATACCAGTATTATCGGAAGAGCCATTCACAAGGGGCTGTTATCCATTGAGGCTATCAATATCCGGGACTATGCATTCAATAAGCATAACAGTGTAGATGATTATCCGTACGGAGGCGGAGCCGGAATGTTGATGCAGGCAGAGCCGGTGTATCAGTGCTATCAAGCATTGAGTGAGAAAATCATAGCGGGGAAAGCAGAGGAGGCAATATGTGCAGAACAGGGTGTGGACTCAGAGACACCTGTGACGAAAAAGCCAAGAGTGATCTATCTTTCTCCACAAGGCAGAACCTTCAATCAGACTATGGCAGAAGAATTTGCAAAAGAAGAAGATCTGGTATTCTTATGCGGACATTATGAAGGGATTGATGAACGCGTTCTGGAAGAAATAGTGACAGATTATGTTTCTATCGGCGATTATGTACTGACAGGAGGAGAACTTCCGGCAATGATCATGGTGGACTGTATCTCCCGGCTGGTGCCAGGAGTACTTCACAATGATGTGTCCGCGGAATTCGAAAGCTTTCAGGACAACCTGCTGGAATATCCGCAGTATTCCAGACCAGAAGTATGGCATGATAAGCGCGTGCCGGAGATATTATTATCCGGGCATCATGCGAACATTGAAAAATGGAGAAGAGAGCAGTCTGTCATTCGGACTGCAAAGAATCGGCCGGATCTTCTGGAAAAAGCGGAATTGACAGAAAAAGAAAAGGAATTAATCGTGAATTTAAATTCATAGAAGAAAGGTCTTGCCAACAGCGGATAAATGTGATAAACTATAGCATGTTGTGAAGAAAAATAGATGGTCCTCTGGTACGAATGTATTAAGAACATCCAAGTAAACAAGGAGGTCACACAGAATGAACGATATCATTAAGAACATTGAAGCAGAGCAGTTAAAAGAAAGCGCTCCAGAGTTCCGCGTTGGTGATACTGTAAGAGTATATGGAAAGATCAAAGAAGGAAACCGTGAAAGAGTTCAGGTTTTCGAAGGAACAGTCCTTAAGAGACAGGGCGGCGGAGCAAGAGAAACATTTACAGTTAGAAAATCTTCTAACGGAATCGGTGTAGAGAAGACCTGGCCGCTGCATTCTCCTAACGTAGAGAAGGTTGAAGTAGTAAGAAGAGGTAAAGTAAGAAGAGCTAAATTGAACTACTTAAGAGACCGCGTTGGTAAGAAAGCAAAAGTAAAAGAATTAGTAAAATAGTAAACAAAGTGAGAGAGGGACAACTACATAATTGTAATTGTCCTTTTTCTGTTATAAGGGGAAACTATGAGACGCAGACGAAGGGATTTGGATTTCGAGAGAAAAAGACGGACGGTGAAGGCTTATAACAAGCGCCGCCGGAAAGGAATGGGCAAGATTCAGAGGGAGAAAAAGAAGATTCGTCTGAATCTGGATTATCTGGCGGCAGCCGGACGATGGATCTTCAAGATTGCCGTTACCTGCCTTCTGGCATTTGTGGCTGTATGGTATTTTGGACAGGGAGTCAGTACCGTAGGAGATTCTATGAATCCGGTACTGAGTAATGGGGATGTGGTTCTGACGAACCGGATCATCTACAATGCCTCTTCGCCGAAAAGAGGGGATATTATTGTATTCAAACCCAAAGGAAATGAGAATGCTCATTATTATATTAAGAGAATAGTAGGACTTCCAGGTGAAACGGTAGAGATTATTGAGAACAGAATCTATATTGACGGGGAAAAACTGGAAGAAGATTATGCAACAACAGAGATGGGGGATGTGGGAATCGCCGATGAGAAGATCCAGCTGGCAGGAGATGAATATTTTGTCCTGGGCGATAACCGAGGGAACAGTGAGGACAGCAGAAATGCCGATATCGGCAATGTCAAACGCGAATATATATATGGAAAGGCCTGGCTGGTCGTATCCCCGAGAAAACATTTTGGATTGGTAAAGTAAGGAGAAAGATTATGCATTTTCAATGGTACCCGGGTCATATGACCAAAGCAAAACGTATGATGCAGGAGAACATCAAATTGATCGATCTGGTCATTGAACTTGTGGATGCAAGGATTCCGGTGAGCAGCAGAAATCCGGATATTGATGAACTGGGAAAAAATAAAGCAAGGCTGATCCTGTTAAATAAGGCAGATCTTGCAGAAGATAGATGGAATGATGCCTGGATGGAATATTTCCGTGAAAAGGGCTTTTCTGTGGTAAAAGTGAATTCTAAAAAAGGCGGCGGGATCAAGTCGATCCAGGGCGTGATCCAGGAAGCATGTAAGGAAAAGATTGAACGGGACCGCAAAAGAGGGATTCTAAACCGTCCGGTCCGTGCCATGGTAGTGGGAATTCCGAATGTAGGAAAATCTACCTTTATTAATGCGCTGGCAGGAAAGAGCTGTACAAAGACGGGAAATAAGCCTGGCGTTACAAAGGGAAAACAGTGGATCCGCCTGAATAAGAATGTGGAACTTCTGGATACACCGGGAATTCTCTGGCCCAAATTCGAAGATCAGAATGTGGGATTGAAGCTTGCATTTATCGGTTCCATAAAGGATGAGATTCTTCAGACAGAAGAACTGGCCATGGAACTTATCAAGTTCATGAATCAGCATTATCCGGGCGTTCTGGAAGAAAAATATGAGGTGAAGGCAGAACCGGATGCATATGCTATGCTGAGTATGATCGCAGAGAGCAGACATTGTCTTCTGAAAGGAAATGAATTAGATACCGGGAAAGCGGCGGCACTTCTGTTGGATGATTTCCGGAGCGGACGTCTGGGAAGACTGACACTGGAATATCCACAGGATGTGTGTTAGAATCTATGAAATAGATGGATTATTCGTAAGGTGGATGGACTGATATGAAAAAGAAAACAAAAGGGGAGAAACAAATGGCAGAACATTCAGAGAAAGAGAATGAAGAAAGAAGCATTTTCCGGGAACTGGGAGGATGGCTGATCTATATACTGATCATTATAGGACTTACGTATCTGATTATCACATTTGTCGGACAGAGGACCAGGGTGAGCGGATCTTCCATGGAGACGACACTGAGCGACGGAGATAACCTGATTGTAGATAAACTGACTTACCGGTTCAAAGATCCAAAACGGTATGATATCGTTGTATTTCCTTATCAATATGAGAAAAATACTTATTATATCAAACGAATCATCGGCATGCCTGGAGAGACGGTCCGGATCTCAGACGGTTATGTGTATATTAATGGGGAGTGTCTTGTCAGTGATATCTATGGTGCAGAGCTTATTCAGAATCCGCAGTCGGCGGAAGAGCCTATCACATTAGGGGAAGATGAATACTTTGTAATGGGAGATAACCGGAATCACAGTCAGGACAGCCGGGATCCGAGCGTAGGTGTGATCCGGCGGGAAGATCTCATTGGACGTGCATGGGTACGCATCTATCCGTTTGATAAGTTGGGAGTGATCAAGCATGAATAAGCGGGAAGAGGAAAGATTGCGAAAACAGAAGGAAAAACTGGAAAAAGAAATCGCACGTACCGAAGCAATGAGCGTGTACGAAAAGGAATATGGTGCATACACTTACATATGTGGGATTGATGAAGTAGGCAGGGGGCCGCTTGCCGGGCCGGTTGTGGCAGGAGCGGTGATCCTGCCTAAAGACCATCCGATCCTGTACCTGAATGATTCCAAAAAGCTTTCGGAGAAGAAGAGAGAGGCACTGTATGACGAGATTATGGAGCATGCGGTAGCAACCGGAATCGGGATGGTAGGACCTGCAAGAATCGACGAGATCAATATTCTGCAGGCAACTTATGAGGCAATGCGGATGGCGATTGAGAATCTGAAGGTTCGTCCGGATCTTCTGCTGAATGATGCGGTTACGATTCCTGAGGTCACAATTCCACAGGTGCCGATCATCAAAGGAGATGCGAAAAGTGTATCTATCGCGGCGGCAAGTATTATTGCAAAGGTGACAAGAGACCGGATGATGGTAGAATATGATAAGATTCTGCCGGGATATGATTTTGCAAGCAATAAAGGATATGGAACCAAAGCGCATATTGCAGGACTGAAAGAGTTAGGGCCATCTCCAATCCACAGAAAGACCTTTATTGGGAATTTTGTGTAGGATGTGAGATCTTTTCCGCTTTTTCAGCAATGGAAGACAGATAAAGGTGAGAGCAGATGAAGGAGCGCAGGCAGTATAATAAGCGAAGGATTGGCGCTGAATATGAGAAAGTAGCAGGAGCATATCTGGAAGAAAGAGGGTATGTGATCCTGGAATATAATTATCGCTGTAAGCTTGGAGAGATCGATCTGATCGCTAAGGACGGAGAGTATCTTGTTTTCTGCGAGGTAAAGTACCGGGCAGATGAGAGAAAAGGCCATCCGGCAGAGGCGGTTGATCTCCGAAAGCAGAAAGTAATCTCTAAGTGTGCGCTTTATTATGTTACGGAACATGCACTGGAAGAGACGGCATGCAGATTTGATGTGATCAGCATCGAAAAAGATGAGATCACGTTATATCAGAATGCGTTTGATTATATCGGTTAGGAAATCTTCCATTTCTCGGGAAAGTAAGTATGTAAGCGTAACTGGAAGAATGGGGAAAGAGGATAAAATCATGAGTCTTGGATTAAACTACAAAACGAAAGAACATATTTTTGATGAGAAGGAAGTGAACGGTGTTCCGTTCCTGTCCTATCCGATGCTGGAAAAGACAGGAATCGTGAACCATGGGTTTTCCACCAGACTGGGCGGTGTCAGTAAAGGTCCCTGTGCGACTATGAACATCAGCACCACCCGAGGGGATGATCCGGAGGCAGTCAGGGAAAATCAGAGAAGGATTGCAGCAGCAATTGGCGTAAAGGTGGAAAATCTGACTTATACGCATCAGACCCATACCACGAATGTAGCAATAGTAACAGAAAAGGACCGCGGAAAGCGGTTTATGGAGACGGATGGACTGGTGACAAATGTGCCGGGGATCTGTCTGGTTACCTTTTTTGCGGATTGTGTTCCGCTGTATTTTGTGGATCCGGGAAAGAAAGCAATCGGCCTCAGCCATTCGGGCTGGAGAGGAACCGTTCATAAGATGGGAAAAGTTACGGTAGAGACAATGACCAGAGCATATGGCTCGGATCCAGCGGATATCTATGCGGCGGTCGGACCGTCAATCTGTCAGGATTGTTATGAGGTCAGTGAAGACGTCATCGAAGAATTCCGGAGACATTTCGACCGGGAACTCTGGCCGGAATTGTTCTATCCGAAAGAAAATGGGAAGTATCAGCTGAATCTGTGGAAGGCAAATGAAGCAGTATTAACAGAGGCGGGGATCTTAAAAGAACACATTGCAGTGACCAATGTCTGTACACACTGCAATCCTGAGATCCTGTTTTCTCACAGGACAACGGGAGATAAAAGAGGAAACCTGAGTGCGTTTCTTGCATTAAAAGAATAGGTAAGGAGAAGTAGTTCATGGATACAACGAGTGTAGAGGCTGTTACACAGGAAACCACAGAAGAAATAAACGCATTTTTGCAATTGATACAGAATAATACAGGAGCGCTGGTTGGATTGGGATTGAAAGTTGTATTTGCAATCATCTTTTTCCTGATAGGAAGATATCTGATCAAATGGGTAAGAAAGGTTGTGAAAGCAGCATTCGAACGCTCCAGTGCGGATCCGGGGGTCGCAACATTCGTAGACTCTCTGTTAAAATTCGGCCTGTATGCGATCCTGATCTTCATGATCGCAACCAAATTCGGAGTTGATACAACATCAGTAGCGGCAATCATCGCATCCGCCGGCGTTGCAGTTGGTCTGGCATTGCAGGGAAGCCTGTCAAACTTCGCAGGCGGGGTACTGATTCTGCTCCTGAAACCATTTGTAGTCGGAGACTATATCATAGAAGATAATCATAAAAATGAAGGAACCGTAAAAGAAATCCAGCTGTTCTATACCAAGCTTACTACCATTGACAATAAAACAATTGTTATACCAAATGGAATGCTGACGAACAACAGCCTGACCAATGTGACAGAGAAAAACGAACGCCGTCTGGATCTGAAAATCGGAATTTCCTATGATTCAGATCTCAGGAAGGCGAAAGACGTGATCCGCCGTCTGTTGGAGGAAGAAGAACGGATCAAAAAGGACGAAGAGATCCTGATTTTCGTAGACGAACTGGGAGCAAGCTCCGTCGTCCTGGGAGTACGCGCCTGGGTAAGCACCGACGAATTCTGGAATGTAAAATGGAAGCTCCTGGAAGAAATCAAACTGGCAATGGACGCAGAAGGAATCGAGATTCCGTATCAGCAGGTAGCAGTGCATATGAAAGAAGAATAAGCAGGGGATTTTATATAGATTTTGCATATAAAAATCGGAAAGCTTGAAAGAAGATGGAAATAGAATGGGGAATGCACATGGTCTATGATGCTGGGAAATGAAATTTGGTATTGACAAAATAATACGGTACAGGTATACTTTAAAAGGTACGGATAAAAAGTCCGTAAAACGCTGGAATAGCTCAGTCGGTAGAGCACTTCACTCGTAATGAAGGGGTCGTCGGTTCAAGTCCGATTTCCAGCTTAGGTACGAAT
>JALEKG010000077.1 GCA_022769185.1 Dorea sp.
TCCTGCAGAGGCTGGCAAAAGTCTCCTCACCCTCGCCCTTCATAACTCCCTTCACCTGAGGCAGGCGGCCCAGCACATCCACCGCATCATAAGACACCTCCGGGCCGCCGAGCCAGATCGGCATCCCCGGCCGGAGCTTCCACATCTCCCTCACCAGAACTTCTATATCATCCAGGTTCCAGATATAACACGAAAAACACAAAACATCCGGACATCTCCTGTAAATATCCATCAAAATATCATCCAGCTGCTGATTAATCGTATACTCCGCAATCTCCACCACCGGATCATCCGCATAAGCCCTCAGACTATAAACAGCCAGATTCGAATGAATATACTTCGCATTCACCGCTACCAACAAAACCTTCATACCAAATTCCTCCAAATTTCTTCAAATATATTATAAACACGGGACATGGGATTTTCAATTTGGGACGGAGGATTTTTAAAAATCCTCCGTCCCAAATTGAAAATCCCCTGTCCCCCATTGACATTTTTCTAAAAACACGGTAAAATAAAGACTCGTGCAGCCGGGGTGTTAGCGGTACCTTGTACCTGCAATCCGCTATAGCAGGGGTGATATTGTGCAGAGGGCTTTTATTTGCAGAGCTGCCCTTAATAAGTGGCGTAGATGCTTGGGTCTTACGCGACGGAAATCCGTGAACCGTGTCAGGTCGGGAACGAAGCAGCACTAAGCGGAACCTTCCGGGTGCCGTAAGGGTGCCTGGGCTGAGTTAACTGTTAAGGTAACGTCTATGAATATTCGTTCGAAGCGCAATGCACGAAAAAGAAAGTGATAAACATTTATATACAGTTTGGAGTTATCTATATATGGATAACTCCTTTTTTATTAACCGCTCTTTTTCTTGTCTGGTCATATGTTTAATTGCATATTCCCGCTTCATGGCTTCATTTTTCGTCTCATGTTCTTCATAATATACCAACTTTACTGGGCGTCTGGATTTTGTATATTTCGCACCTTTCCCGGCATTATGCGCCTGCATACGTTTCTCTATATCATTCGTCCAGCCAGTATAAAAACTTCCATCCCTGCACTTCAAAATATATGTATAATTCATAGTTTCATCCTCTTCACCAAAAAGTTATCCACTGTTCAACATTATACCTTCTTTTCTCCGTTTGTCAAAAACGAAAAAGGGACAGGGCTTTCCTTAATTGGGGACGGGGGATTTTTAAAAATCCTCCGTCCCCAATTAAGTTATTCTGCCATATAGTCCACTGGATTGACTGGCTGTCCGTCTTTTCGCATTTCGAAGTAGAGGTTGCACCCTTCTACGCTATAGTATTTGGTCGGCTGGCTTACGTATCCAATGATGGTTTTTGCTTCTACGTAGTCTCCGACTTTTACTGGTACTTCTTTTAATTGTCCATAGAATAGTTCGTATCCGTTTCCTAGATCGACGTTTACGGTTGTTCCGGTTTCAGCGGTCACGTCTATGGATTTGACGATTCCTGGCGCAGCGGATATGACCTGATCGCCTTCTGCGCCTGAGATAATCAATGCCGGATTATATTTGTACTGATCCAGGGTTGAGAAGTATACGGTCTTGTCCATGCTGTAACTCATGATGGTTGTTCCATCCACCGGCCATAATAGCTGGCTGTTTTCGCTGAAGTTCAGGTTCTGGCTACTGCCGGCGGCTGCAAGGCTTCCGCTGCTATTCCCTGTGCCTGTCCCATCTGCGACAGTGTCTCCTTGATTTTCTTTTGTGCTGTCAGTCTGAATGGTATCAGCCTCTTCTTTGACTGCGAGGTTATTTGCCTCCTGTGTCGGTTCTTTGGTTGTCTCTTCTTGTGTGTCATTTTCTTCTTCCGCCCGTGCAAGTTCTTTTTGCTGTGTCTTTTTGTAATCATTAAATGTATATGTTCCTGCTATTGCGATTGCTGCCACAAAACATAATACTGCCGCGACGGTAGCACCTCTCTTTTTTTGTGAGGATTTTTTCTTTTCGTTCATTATTATCACCACCTCTGACTCTATTTTTGCCAGATCGTGATACTCTTATTCCGCATCTATTAATATTTCCACAACTTCTTTTATTTCGGTCCCCTCAAAAAAATAATCTAATATTTCCTGATACGTTTTTCCTTTTTTTGCCATTTTATTTGCACTGTACTGGCTCATCCCGAGGCCATGTCCGATTCCTCTGGTGGTGATACGGATCTTCCCGTTATAACGCTGCAAAGTAAAACATCCAGAAGTGAGATGATAATTTTTACGAAATTCTTCTCCGCTTACATTTTCCTTTCCTACCCGGACATTCAGAACGTATCCGGCAGTATCGACTGACGTTACTTCTGCGTCCATATCATCTACAACGGTGGTCTGAATCTGTTTTTCGGCCTGGATATCTTCCGGACAATCTACGATCTTCAGGTAAGGATATTCCTCACTTCCCAGTGCTTCCTTTGCGTCTCTGGTGCATCCGTTGCTCAGCCGGAAAAATGGAGTAAGCGCCAGTTCATCTTCATAAAAAAGGACCTGTCCTTCGGTCTCATCCCAGGCCTCTTTTAACTTGTGAAAATATTGGGAGTATTTGATTCCCCAGGCCTGTTCCATTTTTTTCTGCGTCCAGAATTCTCCATCCAGTACCGTATCACTGCCGGATTCCTTGATTTTTTTATATACATCAGTACGCACCAGGATTGCCTGCGCTTTCAGGACTTCTTTTTCATAAGAAGCTGGAATTTCCTTTGCAAGTACTCCGACACAATATTCCTCAATCGGCATTTTAACGATCCCATCCTCCGTCTGAACCTGGACCACGGTACTGTCTACATGGGAATCTGCCATGACCCCAGGCCCGTTTATAAATACGGTGACCACATATGGAAGTAAGACAATAATAATCGCATAACAGCCCCATTTTTTTAATTTCTGCCACATAAAAAGCCCTCCCATACACTGTATGGAAGGGTTTCTTTTTTTATACATATTTATTCGGAAGTCTGATTCCTAATACTCCAGTTCTTCGCTATCAATCGTAACCGGCTCCAGATGCCAGATGTCATCTACGTATTCGCGAATGGTTCTGTCTGAAGAGAACTTGCCGCAGCTTGCGGTATTCAGAAGTGCCATCTTCGCCCATCTGTCTTTGTCTCTGTAAGCATCTTCTACTCTCTGCTGTGCTTCTGCGTAAGAGCGGAAATCTTTCAGGATGAAATACATGTCTGCGCGGTTGCTGCTCTTCGTGTTCAGAAGTGAGTTGTACAGGTCACGGTACATCTCTGTATTTCCATGAGCATAAGTTCCGTCTACCAGCTGATTTACGACGCGGCGTACGTCCGGATCATTGTTGTAAATGTCGTATGGATTGTATCCGCCGTTCTGCTCGTAATTGATGACTTCGTCTGAACTCAGTCCGAAGATAAATGCATTTTCAATTCCGACTTCTTCTACGATCTCTACGTTTGCTCCGTCCATGGTTCCCAGTGTCGGTGCACCGTTCAGCATAAACTTCATATTTCCGGTTCCGGATGCTTCCTTGGAAGCTGTGGAGATCTGTTCGCTGACATCTGCTGCTGCAAAGATCCACTCTGCATTGGATACACGGTAATCTTCAATAAATACGACTTTCAGTTTGCCATTGATGCTTCTGTCATTGTTGATCACGTCTGCAACGGAGTTGATCAGCTTAATGATCTGTTTTGCACGGATGTATCCTGCGGATGCCTTTGCTCCGAAGATAAATGTTCTTGGGAAGAAGTTCTTCTCCGGATGTTCTTTGATCTGATTGTACAGATACATTACATGCAGGATGTTCAGGAGCTGACGTTTGTATTCGTGAAGACGTTTTACCTGTACGTCGAAGATCGATCTCGGATCTACTTCTACGCCGTTGTGCTCCAGGATATATTTTGCCAGACGCTCTTTATTCTGATATTTGATGCTCATGAATTCTTTCAGAGCTTCCTCATCATCTGCGTATTTCTTAAGTCCGGACATCAGAGACAGATCTGTGATCCAGTCTTCGGTTCCAAGCTTTTCTGTTACCCAGTCAGCAAGAAGCGGATTGCCATGCATCAGGAAACGTCTCTGTGTGATACCGTTGGTCTTGTTGTTGAATTTCTGCGGCATCATCTGATAGAAATCTCTTAATTCCTGATTCTTCAGGATCTCTGTGTGCAGTCTTGCAACACCATTGACAGAATAGCCGGCTACAATCGCAAGGTGTGCCATCTTCACCTGGCCATCCATCAGGATTGCCATACGTTTTACTTTTCCTTCATCTCCAGGATACATTGCACGTACCTGATTTACAAAGCGGCGGTCGATCTCCTGAATGATCTGGTAAATACGAGGAAGCAGTCTTGAGAACAGGTCGATTGGCCATTTTTCAAGCGCCTCTGCCATAATTGTATGGTTTGTATATGCACAGGTCTTCGTTGTGATCTCCCATGCTTCATCCCAGCCAAGATTTTCCTCGTCTAACAGGATACGCATCAGTTCTGCAACTGCTACGGTTGGATGTGTATCGTTCATCTGGAAGACAACCTTCTCCGGAAGTTTGTGGATATCATCATGTTTTCTCTTATATCTTGCGATGGCTGCCTGGATACTTGCAGATACGAAGAAATACTGCTGTTTCAGTCTCAGCTCTTTTCCTGCATAATGGTTGTCATTCGGATACAGTACTTCTACGATATTCTTAGCCAGGTTCTCCTGCTCTACCGCTTTGTGATAATCACCACGATCAAAGGAATCCAGCTGGAAGTTAACAATTGCTTCTGCATCCCAGATACGCAGGGTATTTACCACATGGTTATTATAACCTACGATCGGATAATCGTACGGAATCGCCATAACAGACTCATAATTCTCCTGAACGAAATGCGTCTTTCCGGTCTCATCATACTCTACACGGATATTTCCGCCGAAACGTACTTCTTTTGCATACTCAGGTCTTTTCAGCTCAAATGGATTGCCATATTTTAACCAGTTATCCGGTGTCTCTACCTGATAACCGTCTTTGATCTTCTGCTTAAACATACCGTAGCGGTAACGGATTCCGCAGCCATATGCAGAATATCCCAATGTCGCGAGTGAATCCAGGAAACATGCTGCCAGACGGCCAAGACCACCATTTCCAAGTGCCGGATCCGGTTCCTGATCCTCAATGGCATTCAGATCGATCCCCATCTCATCCAGAGCTTCCTTTACTTCTTTATAAGCAGTCATATTGATCAGGTTATTTCCAAGAGCTCTTCCCATTAGGAACTCCATAGACATATAATATACTGTCTTCGGATCATCTTTTTCATACTGCTTCTGTGTCGCAAGCCAGTCATCGATAATGGCTTCTTTTACCGCATAAGATACCGCCTGAAATAACTGCTGTGGTGTTGCTTCTTCTACTTCTTTTCTGAACAGTATTCTTACATTGTTCTTTACTTCTTTTTTAAATGCATTTTTCTCGAATCTTGGATTATTATTCATGTTCTACTTCCCTTCTCTTGTAGCTACTGTTTCTCCACACCGAGGGTTACTTTCTCCCCATTGATCTTCCATTCCTTCACGTATCCGGCCGGGTCTGCCTTTGCTACTGTAAGTGCAAGTGTCTCACTTGCAACGGTATCCGCATTATCTGCAAATACTTTTTCTGCTTTTTCTGTTCCGCTGTAAGTAACCGCAATCTTATCCATAACTTCAAATCCAGCCTCTTTACGCATGGTCTGTACTTTACTGATGATCTCACGTACAAATCCTTCTTCCAGAAGCTCTTCAGACAGATTGGTGTCGAGAACGACCGTAACACCATTATCATTTTCTGATACAAATCCAGGTGTCTGGGCAGTTTCAATCAGTAAATCTTCACGTGTCAGTGTGATTTCCTGTCCACTTACATCGAGTTTCAGGGCATCTGTAGCATTCAGCTCATCCATTGCTGCATTTCCATCGATGTCATTAAGCGCTGCTCTAATACCGCCTAACATTTTACCATATTTTGGTCCGACTGTCTTTAGCTGAGGTTTAAAAGAATATGACGTAAAATCGCGGACTTCTTGTGTAAATGTCACAGTTTTTACGTTCAATTCGTCTCGAACGATGTCCTGATAGAACTCAGGAATCTCGAAATCAGCCTTCACATACATCTGGCCGATCGGCTGGCGGTTCTTAATATTTGCTGTATTTCTGCAGGCACGTCCCATAACAACCAGTTTCAGGACGTTGTCCATATTTGCCTCAAGCTCCTTGTCAATGTGCGCTTCATTTACTGCCGGGAAGTCACACAGATGGATACTTTCCGGAGCATCTTTATCAATGCTTCTTACCAGGTTCTGGTAAATGTCTTCGGTCATGAACGGGATCATCGGAGCTGCTGCCTTACTGATCTCAACCAGTGCGGTATAAAGAGTCATGTAAGCATTGATCTTATCCTGTTCCATTCCCTTTGCCCAGAAACGTTCACGGCTTCTTCTTACATACCAGTTACTCATATCATCTACAAAATCCTGAAGCGCTCTTGCAGCTTCCGGGATCTTATAATTTGCAAGACTGTCATCTACCGTCTTAATTGCAGAATTTAATTTCGAAAGAAGCCATTTATCCATTACGGACAGCTTGTCATATTCCAATGCATATTTTGTTGCGTCAAATTCATCAATATTTGCATACAGTACGAAGAACGCATAGGTATTCCACAGAGTTCCCATGAATTTTCTCTGTCCTTCGGTTACTGCTTTTCCGTGGAAACGGTTCGGCAGCCACGGAGCGCTGTTCACGTAGAAATACCAGCGGATCGCATCTGCACCATATTTCTCCAGTGCATCAAACGGATCTACCGCATTTCCCTTAGATTTACTCATCTTCTGTCCATTCTCATCCTGCACATGACCCAGAACGATAACGTTCTTATATGGTGCCTTGTTGAAGATCAGGGTAGAGATCGCAAGCAGAGAATAGAACCATCCACGTGTCTGGTCTACTGCCTCGGAGATGAAATCTGCCGGGAACTGCTTCTCGAATAATTCCTGATTCTCAAATGGATAGTGGTGCTGAGCAAATGGCATGGAACCACTGTCAAACCAGCAGTCGATTACTTCCGGTACACGGTGCATTTCCTTACCGCAGATCGGACATTTGATCGTAACTGCATCAATGTACGGACGATGAAGTTCAATGTCATCCGGACAATTGTCGGACATCGACTTCAGCTCTTCAATACTTCCGATGGAATGCTGATGTCCACATTCACACTCCCAGATATTTAACGGAGTTCCCCAGTAACGGTTACGGCTGATACCCCAGTCCTGCACATTTTCCAGCCAGTCGCCGAAACGTCCTTTACCGATACTTTCCGGAATCCAGTTGATCGTATTATTATTAGCGATCAAGTCATCCTTCACATCCGTCATCTTGATGAACCATGACTCGCGAGCGTAGTAGATCAGCGGAGTATCACATCTCCAGCAGTGCGGATAACTGTGCTCGAAATTCGGTGCTTCAAAAAGCAGTCCTCTTGCTTCCAGATCCTTTAACACTTCCGGATCTGCCTTCTTTACAAATAATCCGGCAAATGGAGTGGTCTCTCCCATATTTCCCTTTTCATCTACTAACTGAACGAACGGCATGTCATATTTACGGCCTACCTTCGCATCATCCTCACCAAATGCAGGAGCAATATGAACTACACCCGTACCATCTGTCAGTGTTACATAAGAATCACATGTAATAAAGAAGGCTTTCTTATGCTGCTTCACTGCACAGTCATATGCACACTGATATAACGGTTCATACTCCTTATACTCCAGATCCTTACCAAGGTAAGTCTCAAGGATCTCATAAGCAGGAGTCTCTTCTCCGTCCTCAGACTTGCCTGCAAGCTTGCCAAGTACCGTATCCAAAAGAGCAGTTGCCATATAATAAGTATAGCCATCTGCTGCCTTTACCTTTGCATACTCCTCATCCGGATTTACACAAAGACCGATGTTGGACGGCAATGTCCATGGTGTCGTGGTCCATGCAAGGAAATATGCATCCTCTCCGATCACCTTGAAACGAACGATCGCAGAGCGCTCCTTCACATCCTTATACCCTTGTGCAACTTCCTGTGCAGACAGCGGAGTACCACAACGCGGGCAGTAAGGAACAATCTTAAATCCCTTGTACAGAAGACCCTTGTCCCAGATCTTCTTCAAAGCCCACCACTCAGACTCAATAAAGTTATTATCATAAGTAACATATGGGTTCTCCATATCGGCCCAGAAACCAACCGTGCCGGAGAAATCCTCCCACATACCCTTATACTTCCATACACTCTCTTTACACTTCTTAATAAATGGCTCTACACCATACTCCTCGATCTGATCCTTGCCATCCAGGCCGAGAGCCTTCTCAACCTCAAGCTCAACCGGGAGTCCGTGCGTATCCCATCCAGCCTTACGAGGAACCTCATAACCCTTCATCGTACGATATCTCGGAATCATATCCTTAATAACACGAGTCAGCACATGCCCAATGTGCGGCTTGCCATTCGCAGTCGGAGGGCCATCATAAAACATATAAATCTCATTGCCCTCACGATCACGCATACTCTTCTCAAAAATCTGGTTCTCCTCCCAGAACTTCTCAGTTGCCTTCTCCCTGTCTACAAAGTTCAAATCCGTTGAAACCTTCTTGTACATCGCTACCTCCTATGGGGACGTGTTATTTTTAAAAATCCTCCGTCCCAAATGAAAAATCCCCTGTCCCTTTTTCAAAATCCCCTGTCCCAAATGCACTTATCCCCATTTTCCACAGAAGTTAAGGAACAAAAAAAGCTTCCATCCTGTATAGGACGAAAGCTCAAGCTTACGTTTATAAACCACCCAACATACTATCATATGCTTTCCTGTAACGGAGGAATCCCGTCAGCATTTACTAAATCTTCTAAATGATTTTTCAACAACTGCAACTCGGAAGTGATGTTCAGACATATCTTATTCGCACCAGGCTTGCACCATCCCCGGCTCGCTGTACCTTTCAGATATCCCCTACTGTCTTCGTCAACATTTTTTACCGTATTATTATAAGCAAGAAATGTGGAAAACGTCAAGAGTTTTCCTTAATTTGGGACGGAGGATTTTTAAAAATCCTCCGTCCCAAATTAAAAATCCCCTGTCCCTTTTTGTTATCTTCGTTTTATCAGTGCTACAATCAGACTTATCAACAATATCGCCAGCACTCCGCAGGCGCCCAGGATGATTCCCTTTTCCATGGTGGTTTTCTGTTGAAATTTATCTGCTATTTTTTTGAATATTTCTTTTATTTTCGATTTCCAGCCTGTGTTTTTGTTTTTTTCTGGTTCTTTTGTTTCTGTTTTTGTTTCAGATGTTACCTGATTGATTTCTTCCAGGTATTCTTTGCTTAGTTTTGCGCGTGCAGTTCCTACGACATTGCCTTCATATGTGTATTCTAAGGTTGTCTCTCCGCTTGAGGCCGGCGCATCATCTGCGACCATCTGCATTTCCAGATCTTCGAATTCCACGCCTTGTGGCAATACAACGTATCCGCTGTTGTCATCTTCTATGATTTCACTGATTTTGTCTGATTTTTCATGCTCGGCAACCCTGACTTTGCTGAAATTTTTAAATGCATATTCGAACAAGTTCCGTGTATCTGGATAGATATTTACACCATGTGTCCGGAGTACTACACACACCAGCTGCATATTGCCGTTATCTGCCATGGTGATCAATGTGGATAAGGCATCCGATGTATATCCCGTTTTTCCACCGATGGCATATTCATAATAGTTGGAGGTTCCCGGTATCAACATTTTGTGTTTCTGCTGAAATACATGTTCTTCTGTTGTCTCGGATTCTGGTATTTTATAATTCAGCGTCTGAACTATCTCAAAAAATTCAGAATGCTTAAACATTTCCCGGCCGATCAGTGCCATATCTCTTGCGCAGGTATAATGATCCGGATCATGCAGTCCATTGGTATTTACAAAATTGGAGTTCATTCCGCCAAGTTCCTGACACCTTCGATTCATCTGCTCCACGAACCAATTGTAATCATATCCCGCATTTTTCCCCACGTTTTCCCCCACTGCATATGCAGCCTCATTTGCAGATGCAAGCAACGTCGCATATAATGCCTGCTCAAGCGTAATCACATTACCTTCTTTGAGTCCGACCGAGGAATCTCCCGGCTGCATAAACGCTACACAATCATGGAAAAATGTCACCGTATCCGAAAGCTGCCCGTTTTCTAATGCAACCAGAGCTGTCAGCACTTTTGTAATACTGGCCGGATATTCATGCTCATCAATGTTCTTTGCATACAAAATTGCTCCGGTTCCAACCTCCATCACAATCGCCGCCTCCCCGTAGGTCCCCGGCCCCTGTGGCCAGTTCGTCCACTCATTTGACTGAATCGGCATCTTGTAAACTTCTTCCTGGATCTTCTTCTCCTGCTCTTCCGGCGTCAATTCCTCAGAATTCGAACTTGAATTCGTCTTATCATCCCCCGGTTCCGCGTACGCAACCATCACAGTACTAAAACACATCACTATTATTAAAAAAGCAACCATCAGCCGCTTAGCATATTTCATCCACTCGTCCTCCGTACTTCAAATCAATCATATTTATTATAATATCTTATCCACATTCCGGCAACATAAATGTGGATAACCAATGTGGAAAGCGGGGATTAATCAAAAGGGACAGGGCTTTATCCAAAAAGGGACAGGGCAAACCTAAATTGGGGACGGAGGATTTTTAAAAATCCTCCGTCCCCAATTTAGGTTAATATAATAATTCCTTCAGGAATTGTTTATTTGCTTCAAAGTCTATTTCCAGCACTGCCATGCCTTCATAGTTTACATTTTTATAGGTTCCATCCTTTGGCAGGCTTGCCTGCTGCATTTTCAGATCGTCTGTTTCGAGTACTTTTTTGGCCAGATCGTAGATTTCTGTTACGCTCATATTCGTCTTGACGTGGTTCATGCAGTAGTTGATCAGTGGCAGTATTGTGGTCGGGTCTTTTTCTGCCATGACTTTGCGGTAGATTCCGTACATGACGCTTCTCTGGCGTCTGGTTCGTTCGAAGTCGCTTCCCAGGGTACGGTTTCTTGCGTGTGCCAGTGCCTGTGATCCGGTCAGTGTCACATCCCCGGATGTGATGTCTGGCATTCCGTTCTGGCGGTAGTATTCTGCTTCTTCTTCGGAGATGTACACCTGTACGCCGCCGATCTCGTCGATGATACTGACCAGGTTTTCAAAGTCTATGGTAACGTAGTTCTGGATATCCAGATCGTAGGTCTGGTTAATGGTATTGATGGTGAGTCCGACTCCGCCGTACGCGTAGGTGTGTCCGAGCCTGCTTTTTCCATAGCCGTCGATGTCTACCAGAGAGTCTCGCAGGAAGGATACTACCGTGGATTTTTTCTGTTTCTGGTTGAATGATACCAGCATCATACTGTCGGATCGTCCCATGTCTGAGTTTGGATCTCTGGTATCGGTTCCGACCAGAAGTACGTTTATGACGTCATCGTCTTTCTGATCTTCCTCTGCGATCTTTACATTTTTCGCCTTAGGATCGACTTCATCTTTTGGCACAATACCAACGGTATCTTTGTAGAATTTCCATACGATAGATCCATAGATTCCGACGATCAGTAAAATGATGATCAGTATGATCAGTCCGATTATTTTTCTTTTTCGGTGTTTCTTGAAAAATCTCATCTGTCGTCTCCCCCCCTACTCCTTAATAACACGGCCATATTTATCCTGGGAACCTTTTTCTGCGTTTCCATAGTTTCCATAATGTGTATATGAATCCGTTTTCTTTTTCGGGCTGTACCGGCTGTAGCCGCTGTAACGTTTATATCCGTAGCCATAACCGTATCCATAGCCGTATCCATAGCCGCGGCCCCGGCTGGCGCTGTCTCCGTTAAATGCATAGCCGATCATGTGAATTCCGCTCATTGCAAGGGACTGTATCCCTTCCCGGATCTGACGCATCTTGGTGTGATCATAGCGGATCACATAGAGTGCAGCATCCACATATTTTGCAAGGACCGGTGCATCGGCCAGAAGTCCGGACGGCGCTGTATCTAATATAACGAGATCCGCCTGCTTCTCCATCATATGAAGCAATGAGTACATTCTCTTGGAGCCAAGTAATCTTGTATTCTTTTCGTCATCTTCTCCTCCATAAAGAACGCGAAGACTTCCTTTTGCAACTTCTACATTCACCATGGCCTCTGCCAGCGGAACTTCTTTTTTCAGTACAGGACCTAGTCCCGGATGTTTTTCCTGCTCATTCATGACTGCAGCGACCGAAGGATTTCTCATATCACAGTCGACCAGAATCACTTTCTTGCCCTGATTTGCAATGGAAATGGCAAGGTTCGCCGCAAGCGTCGTCTTTCCTTCCCCAGGAATGGAGCTGGTCACCATGAGCGTTTTATACTGGTTTTCTTCCATCTCTTTCATTACCTTGATCCGGATCTTACGGATTGCCTCTACATATCCCTGCGAGATTCTGTCATTCAGCAAGCACAGAGAATTGTTAAATGTTGCTTTTTTTCGTTTCTTCATCCGGATATAAGGAATGCTTCCACAATCCATCAGATTGATCTGATTTTTTAGTTCTTTCTTCGACTTCACAGTCCTTCTTGTCAGAACATAGAACAGTAAGATCGCCATTCCGATGATAGCACCTTTGAGTGCTCCACGTTTATAGGATCCCCGGATCACTTCTTCTCTTCTGGTATCCGAAGGGATCCCTGTCTCATCCAATACCGTAAGCATCGTCTTTCCGACTACGAATTCTGCCACCTCCGGATAATTTTTCAGCACCGACTGAAGCGTATTATATGCCACCTGCGGATCCCCTGCCGTCACAGAAATGGTCAGCAGGTTTGTCCCATCATCCGCCTCAGCACTTACGGTTCCGGGAAGCGAATCCACCCCCAGGTCCTCCGCCACAACGTCTGCAAGGACCCCGCTGCTTAGAATATATGGGAAAATCTGTGCCATATCTTCCGCAGAGCTTCCTGTTGACGAAGAGACAGATACCGTTGCCGAAGCCACGTACTGCGACACATAATTCGTACTGGTGGAAAAATATCCTTTTGCCGCGAATACGACGATCAATATTACAATCAGCCACCATAATTTACGCAGTCCCTGACAGAAATCCACCAGAAGTGAGGTAATATCTATTTTTTCCAGTTGTCCCCGTGATCCAGTTTCAGACATCTCTTTATAATCTTCCATATGCCTTATTTTCCTCTATTCTTATTATATTTACCATATTGTCCATAATGACCGTACTGGCCATACTTTCCATAGTAACGTCCAATGGAATTATCTGCAACACTGGCAAATGTCTTGACACCATTGAGTACCACACCCAGGATCTTCGTATGATTATCCCGGAAATCATCCAATATATCATTGATGTCCTCGGCCAGCATATAATTCTGCTTCACAACCATCAGTACAGCATCTGCATACTGTGCACAGACCTGTGCATCCCCCAGAAGTCCTGCCGGAGGAGTATCTATGATCACATAATCCGCACTCTTGCGGCAGCCGTCCAGAAGCATCGGGAATCGCTCAGAATAAAGAAGTTCTGTGGAAGAAGAATAGCAGTTACGTCCTCCCAGGAAGAACAGACGCGGTCTCTCTCCCTTCATCAGGATATCAGAAACCGTACCGGAACCCTTCAGGAACTCGCCAAGCTCATTCTTGTCCTCTACTTTCTGATCGAAGATCAGGAACTGGGACGGTCTGCGGATATCACCGTCGATCAGGATGACTTTCTTGCCCTGATCCGCAAGACTGATCGCCAGATTAGCTGCCACCGTAGATTTTCCTTCATTTTCGGAAACACTGGTAACCACCAGAACCTTGCGTTCCCCTTTTGCCATCTGATATTCCACCTTCGATGCCAGCTTCTTATAACTTTCCACAAATGCAAATCCTGCAAGAGGATTATCGATCAGTGCCGCCGATTTCTTATGCTTCAATACATCTCTTAAGGTCTTGTATTTATATTCAAAACTGATTGCACCAAGACTTCTGGCATCCAGCTTCTTTTCTATCTCTTTTTCCTGTTTTACGGAATTTCTCATAACCGACAACAGCCCGAACAGTGCAACACAGATTGCTGCTCCTGCAAAGAATCCTTTCTTCGCCTGTGCCCTGGCATCCAGCGGATTCGCAGATGCATACGGCATCTGTGGCTCCTCCAGCACATTCAGCACCGCATTTCCCACCGTATAGATCGACACTTCCGTATAATGATCCATGATCGTACGGATAATATCAATGGAATCCTTCGCCGTATCCGCTGTCACGCTTAAGGTAAGAAGATTCGTTCCTTCCATAACTTCCGTGCTGATCTTTGCATCCAGATCTTCCATCCCCAGGTTCTCACAGATAATCTTTTTCATGACATTACTTTTGAGCACTTTCTCAAATGTCTGAGCCATGGTGTAAGTCGCGCTCAGATTACTGTAGCCATAATTACTGTCCTTCGATCCGACTACAAAGGTTGCTGTCGTTGTATACTCCGGAACATACTGCACATTTGCGACAACATAACATAACATCGCACCTGCAAGAGCCCCCAGAATGATCGCCCACCAGTTTCGGAGGATATCCTGCACCAGAGTAAAAAGATCAATCCCCGAGTCAACTGCTTCTGATATCTCTTCTCTTTGATTCTCGTCTCTGCTCATTCTACTCTTCCTCCACCACTACATATAGCTTCGTGACCGCTGTAGATGCTCCCTCACCGGTATAAGTAAACTCTACCGTATAGACTCCCGGTTCCGCATAGTCTACGTTCGATTTGATTCCGATTGCTTCCTTCGTTCCTCCAAGCATCTCTCCATCCTCTTCATACGTATACTCTGTTCCATTCTTCTCAATTCCCTTAATATAGGAAGCAGGATCAATCTTCTGATTCACCTTCGTATACGCAATATATTCCGACAGGACCGGATACTGCTTACTATTTTCCTGACGGTCACTTGCATCTGTGATCGTCATCTCCGTCTCCACCGTACACACATCACCGGCACTGTTGCTGACCTGAAGTGTCACCGGAAATACTCCCACCTCGGATCCATAATAGCTGTTGTCAAAAATCGTACGGACCTGATTGGTCAGATCCCCGTCCAGACAATCTTCCGCTGTAATGCAGCTTCCGATTATGCCATCCACCTCTTCCGTACTGGAAAACCGAAGCGGCTTCACCAGATGAATCTTCGGAGATACGTAGTCCGTATATTCTACCGTACGCTCCAGCGTTCCGATATTATTCGCCTTGTCAAATACCACATACGTTACCGTACGTTTGCCATTGATAAAATGTGACATAGCAGAAATTCGGATCGATTTCGTAATATCTCCATCTTTATTATCCTTCGCAGTAACACCCTCCATCAGCGCCGAATCTTCGTCCTCCACACTGACTTTCACCGTGTCCTCATCGCACGTAATTACCGGTGCCTTATGGTCTTCCACCAACTTTTCTTTCACCTGATATCCTGCGAACAAAGCCGCTGATGCGGCAAATACCAGACATATGATCATTCGCAATCTTCTCATAATACACTCCCCTACTATCCTTCATATCCGGTAAACGGAATCGGTTCCAGCCTCAGGATCGGCTGATTCTTACAGATTCTCGAAGGATTAATCTGAAACAAAAGATCTGCATTTTTCTTTGAATACTTTTCACAGACCGCCTCATATGCTTCCGCAAGAACCGGTGTCCTCTGAAACGGGCTATGCGCATCACTTGCCACAACAGAGACAAGATTATGATTCAGCATCTGATATGCACTCTTCTGGGCACTCCTTCCGAATCTCCCAAGAAAACTTCCTTTATTTACCTGAATCACATATCCCTTTCTTCTCCATTGATACGCAATATGCGGATACTCCTGGATGAATTCATATCTTTCCGCGTGTGCAATGACCGGCTTGGCTCCGACTTCGGTCACTCTCCGCAAAAGATCCATTGCAAAATCCGGATCCTCATCAAATGCAAATTCCATAAGCACATATCGGCTCTGGTTCAGTGGCATGATCTTCCTGTCCACAAGAAGATTCGGCAGATCATGCGTTGCATATGCCTCTACTCCCGGATATAATTTCAACGGAATCTTCTCTTCTTCCAATGCCTTTACACAATCCTGATACAGCTTTACATAAGCATCACAAAAATAATTATCAAAAAGCCCCGGAAGATTACAATGGGGTGTTGCCACGATCGCTGTCACGCCACTTTCAACCGCCATTCTCGCCATCTCAAGCGTATCGTACATATCTTCCGCCCCATCATCGATTCCAGGTAAAATATGTGCATGTATATCTATCATCTTATCATCCTTTGCTGCTCTCTCTCATGATGCCTGCGGATTTATCCACATTTTATCCTCTTTTTGACACCATAATATGTAATTATATCATAAAATTATTTCTCTGTATATGAAGCAGATCTTAAAAATCCATTGCCATCTTTCCTGCTTCTTCCTCGGAAAGCTCTGTCACATGTGTTTCCATCACGCGATATACCCTCTGGCACATATTCAGAACACTCGGTCTGTGCGTCGTCACGATACACGTCTTGTTCGGCCGCTGGCTGATAATATTACGAAGCACCCGACGTTCCGTCGTCACATCCAGTGCCGATGTCGCCTCATCCAAGAGCAGGATCGGTGCATCCCGGAGCACGGCCCTTGCAATCGCGATCCTCTGTGCCTGTCCTTCCGAGAATCCACGTCCACGCTCTCCAATGCTGCTGTTGATCGTATCCGGCATCTTCTCTACAAAATCCCATGCGCAGGAAACCTTCAATGCTTCGATGATCTCCTCATCCGTCGCATCTTCCTTCACCATACGCATATTCTCCGCGATCGTACCGGACAGAATCGTATTTCCCTGCGGCACATAGGCAAATAAATGTCTCGTCTCCGCATTCATCAGCACCTCACGGCCATCCGAGCCTATGATCACAGCCTGTCCTTCCTCCGGACGGATCAGTCCCAGGATCAGCCGGATCATCGTCGTCTTGCCTTCTCCGGATGGTCCCACCAGCGCAACAATCTCACCCGGACTCGCCTGAAACGAGGATTGTGTGATCACCCGCGTCCCCTCAATATAGGAGAAATTCACATCCCGCATCCGCACTTCAAATCCGTCTCCTGCAAGCGCATCCAGTTCACTGCTCTCTGGAATATGCACTTCCTTCGGAAGCTGTGCCAGCTCCCGGATACGATGCGCAGAGATAGAACTATTTAAAAATGCCGGGATAATCGAAACTACATTATTAAATGCAGAATTCAGATTGCTTCTCTGCTGTAAGAATAACGTCATCGTTCCATACGTAATATCATGCGTCCACAACCGGAAGAGACAATAACCAAACGCCGCATACTGCACGATCATTCCCATAATGGACATGAATACCCCCGTCTTAATGGAAAACATATTATATTCCAGACTGACATCCTTAAATTTTCTCTGCCAGTCTCTCATCTTCTTTCCATATAATTTAGAAATCCCGAACGATTTGATCGTATCAAAATTATAAAAAGTCTCCACCTCAAAGGTCATCATCTGACTGCTCATTTCCTTGACCTTTTTCGCATACTCCCGCTGCTTCTTAATCAGAAACTTCGACATCAAAAGCATGACCGGCGCACTGGCAAAAGCCAGAAGGGACATAATCTTGTCATAATGCCAGATCACCACAAAGGTCGCAATAAAATTATA
>JALEKG010000119.1 GCA_022769185.1 Dorea sp.
TCTTCGGTCAGCTGTCTGCTGGATGTGACAGGCAGGTCATCATAGTTGTATATGATCGTTGGCAGATCCTGCTGAGTGATGGATAGATGATCTTCTACATCTGTCAATTCGGTAGTAAAAGGAGTTTCAGGTTTTAATACCTTAAGCGGAGTATGTACAGGGCAGATATTTTTGTGCCTGGATACACATATCTCTTCTTCGGCTTCCAGTGCAGCGCATACTTTTGTATGACGGGAACTGTTGCCAATCCGGACCAGATAGATTCCCTTTTCCAGAATACTGGAAGCGGAAATTTCATCATAACTTACCAGATAAGAAAGCGGGAAAGTGAGCGTCAGCTCTTCCTCCTGGCCTGGATCCAGCAGCTTTGTTTTGGCAAATGCCACAAGACGCTGGTATTCTTTGGTAAGCTTTCCCTGCGGGCAGCTGGCATACAGCTGGACAACCTCTTTTCCAGAATAAATGCTGCCTGAATTCTTTACTTTTACGCGGACAGACACAGTATCACCAGATTTTTCAATTCCAAGATACTGAGTGTCAAATGTTGTATAGCTTAATCCATAACCAAATGGATAGTGAGGCGTTTTCTGAAAAGTATCATAATAACGGTATCCGACATAGATATCTTCCAGATAGTTTTCATTTTCCAGATTACCATTCAGATAGCTGTAATTCTTTCCGAAAGGAACATCGGAGTAAGAATTTACCCAGGTGTCGGTCAGCTTACCGGAAGGGGTTACTTTCCCCGAGATAATATCGGCAAATGCTGTGCCGCCCGCAGTACCAAGCTGGCAGAGATATATAAGTGCGTCAATTCCCGGAATCTCTTCCATAAAGCTGGTATCAAAGGAAGATCCAATATTCAGTGCAACAATCGTCTTTTTATAATGCTGTGTACAGAAAAGGATGTTTTCCTTTTCAATCTCAGAAAGCTGGAAGTCATTATTTTCAAGTTTTCGATCCTTTCCTTCCCCGGACTGGCGTGCAACAACATAGATACAGGTATCAGTATCACTTTGCGCTACATCCTCTTCCGTGATCAAACGGCCAAACGGAAAAAGATAAGACTGAAGGAACATGGTAAGGTAAGAATGAAAATCTAGTTTTTTCAGAGAAGATTTGATATGAGCTTCCAGGTCTCTCAGTCCGCGCTCATATTCTTTCGTATAGTCAGCAAGCCATTTCTTTGTTGTAATCTCAAATCCGGCAGCTTCCATTCCCTCCAAAATGGAGACACTGTGGCGTTCGTTTACTTCACCGGAGCCGGTTCCCCCTTTGATCGTGTGTTCCACACCGGCACCATACATAGCAACTTTGCCTGTCTGAATTGGAAGTGCGTCGTTATTTTCAAGAAGAACGATCCCTTCCAGTGCAGCCTGATAAGCAATCTGACGGTGAGGCTCTTCAAAGGGCAGGATATGATCATTCGTTTTAGCATATGTGATATAGTTTTTCATTGGAAAATTCCCTCCTTGATACGAATATCTTTGAATATTCCGAAATAGTGTCATAACTATATTATACAGGAAAAATGAAACAGTCAATGCCTCAATTGGGAGTAATCCAGGTTTTCTTTCTCATTACAATCGCAATAAAATTCAGATATTTTCCTCCGCCGGCTTCCATGGATTTTCTGTCACCGATGGCATATAATCCAGCTGTTCCGGGGTCCAGGAAAGTAAGAGTTCCTATGGCAGATGATCGTGGCAGGATTATTATTTTTGCTGATTGCGGCTATGGGAGGATTCATGTGCTATAATTATATCAGCAGATATTTTTATTTGAGGGAACAAGAACAGTGATTTTTTAGATTAGGAAAGAAAGATTAGGAGGAATGAAATAAGATGAAAAAGTATTCAGAGGATTTGCTTCAGAAATTAAAGGAGTGTCAGAGCACGCAGGATTATTATGGAATGGAGATTGTTGTAAAGAATTTGCCGGACTGCGATGAAAAAGGAGCGATGGATCCGAGACTTTACAATGATATGAAAGGCGGACTGCGTATGATGTCGCTGATGCCAAAGCGGTTTATGAAAATGGATACCAGTGAAAAAGGAATCGCCGGACTTCGAAAGAGCTTTAATGGAATAAAGAGTGTACCGTGCGTGGAGCGGAATATTGAGATTACACAGGAACATGTAACCGCAGATGACGGATATATGATTCCGATCCGTATTTACCATAGTGATACTCCGAAGGTAGGTGGTCCAATCCTCTATTATATTCATGGCGGTGGATTTTTCGGCGGACATCCGGGGGTCGTAGAAGAATCTGTAAAAATGTTCGTTGCAAAGACGGATTTCCCGGCTGTTTCTGTAGATTACCGGCTGGCACCGGAGAATCCGTATCCGCGTGGACATCAGGATTGTTATCAGGTGCTGCAGTGGATTTATGCAAATGCGGAGAAGATCGGAGGAGATAAAGAACGAATTTTTGTGGCAGGGGACAGTGCCGGTGGCAACCTAACACAATATTGTACGACAAGAGACTGGGAAGATGGAGCGCACATGGTAAGAGGACAGATGCTGCTTTATCCGACACTGAATATGGCCGGTGTAAAAGATGAATATTATCATCCGTCTATGGATCAGTTTGAGATGACGCCGAAGCAGAAAAAAGGGTTAACCAAGATGATTAGCGTGTTTGGGGATATGACGAGTGGAATGGAAGCAATTCTTGGAACAGCTGAAGTAAATAATGATTATCTGAATCCATATACCAGAGATCCAAAGAAAAATCCACCGACCTTTGTTACCGTCGGAGAGCATGATTATCTAAAGCTGGAGACACTCGGTTATGCAGTAAAATTACATAATGCAGGAGTGGATACAACAGCTGTTTTGTATAAAGGATTCGGTCACGCATATTTTGATAATACGGGTGTATATCCACAATGTGAAGATTGTATTGATGAGATGGCAAAGTTTGTAAAAATGCATTAAGGGGAAGTCCATATGGAAGATGCATATGTATTACAATTACTGGAACCGAAATTCAAAGAGTTTCACTTGTGCTTCTGTGGCTACGCAGAGTGTGAGCCACTTCACAGCTACGGTCCGGCAACCCGGCCGAATTATATCATACATTATATTCTGGATGGAAAAGGGACCTATCAGGTGGGAGAACGAAAGTATCAGCTTTCCAAGGGACAAGGATTTTTGATTGAGCCAGAGACATTTACCTTTTATCAGGCAGATAAGGAGGAACCGTGGAGTTATCTATGGGTCGGATTTGGTGGAAGCGGAGCCGGAAAATTGATTCAGGATATCGGATTGAACAGCAGGCAGCTAATCTATCAGTGTGATTATGGAGAGGAATTGAAAGAAATTGTATTTTCTATGTTGAAGCATACACAGTCTACAGTTTCGAATATGTATTATCTGCAGGGAAGGTTATATGATTTTTTCTCAGTACTTACACGGGATGTGGTAATTGATTTTTATGAAGATACAACAAAAGAGAGCATATATGTGCAGGATGCAATTGCATATATCAGAAATAATTATTCTAAGGGGATTAACGTATCGGATATTGCAGAGTATTTGAGCATAAATCGCAGTTATCTGTATACGATTTTTAAAGACAGTCTGGATCTGTCACCGAAAGAGTTTCTAACGAAGTTTAGAATTTCCAGGGCGAAAGAACAGCTGACGCTGACAGATCTTTCGGTAGAGTATATTGCATATTCCTGCGGATTTAAAAATTCTCTTGTATTTACGAAAGCATTCAAACAGGAAATTGACATGACACCAAGCCAATACCGGAAAATAAACCGGAAAGAAGCTAAAGAGCGTCTTGTTGCAAGCAAAGATGAACTGGAAGGAATTGGAGAAAAAAGAAAAAAGTATATTTTAAACAAATAAAATGATATAAAAGGGTTTTTGCTATCTAACATTTTGTATGTTGTTAAAAACAAAATGGTATAACAAAGATCCTTTATTTGCGCTTATACTTGATTTAGAGATAAGGAACATGCGCATTGATTCCTCTGAATATAAAAAAGTGTTATCTCGGAAAAGAGAAAGAATCTCAACGTCACAGAAAAGAGAGAACGAAAGAAGGAGGAAAAAAATGAATATTCAAAACAATGAAATTCAGAAAACACAATATAAGTATGCGTCTACAAGAGAAAAGCTATGCTTTGGCATAGGAGCAATTGGAAAAGATGCAATTTGTAACCTGGTAGGAGCATTTTTGATGCTTTATTTCACAGATACACTATATCTGGCACCTGCATTTGTCGGAGTTTTATTCTTTGTTGCGAGAATCTGGGATGCGATCAATGATCCAATGATGGGAATGATTGTTGACAATACGCATACAAAGTTTGGTAAATTCCGGATTTGGCTTGTGATTGGAACATTGATAAATTCTGTTGTATTTATTCTGTTGTTCCATAGCTTCCATCTATCTGGTACGTCGCTGTATATTTACGTTTCTGTAATGTACATATTATATGGAATGACTTATACTATTATGGATGTACCATATTGGTCCTGGCTTCCGAACCTGACGAATGACCCACGGGAACGTGAAAAAGTATCTGTTATTCCACGTTTCTTTGCCAGTCTGGCTGGATTTTCAGTATCTACATTTGGTCTTTACATCATAAATTATTTTAACCGTGTGGCAGGAGAAGAGAACTTATATGCTGAAACAGGATATACTACTTTTGCGATTGTAATAGCAATTATCTTTATCGTGACCATTGGTATTACGGTATTTAACGTAAAAGAAGAATCTACAGAGGGGGCCTCTGCGGAGAAGACAAACCTGAAGCAGGCATTCAACGTTATTGTGAAGAACGATCAGCTTTTGGCATTTATAGGTCTCTTGCTTACATTTAATTTATGTACACAGATTGCGAAGAGCTTTGCCGTTTATTATTTTAAGAATGTATGTGGAAATGAATATCTTTATTCTATCTTCGGATTTGCAATCATCGCAGAGATGCTGGGACTGCTTTTCTTCCCGAAAATTGCAGCAAAGATTAGTCGCGAAAAGGTATATGCAATGGCATGCGGACTTCCGATTGCGGGCTTCATCCTGCTTGGAGCTGCTGGGTTTATTGCACCAAAGAACGCAGCTCTTGTTGTGGTATGCTGTGCGTTATTGTTCTTTGGTTCAGGTCTGTCACTTGGTGTTACAACATGCTGTATGGCAGATGTTATTGACTATGGCGAAGTGAAGTTCGGGGTTCGTAATGAAAGCGTTACATGCTCTGCACAAACATTTCTGATGAAAGCAGCAATGGCAGCAGCTGGCGGATTGACAGGTATCGGACTTCAAATCGTAGGATATGATGCAAAGACGGCTGTTCAGAGTGCCGGAACTATTATGGGAATACGAGTTTTGATGATCGTAGTTCCAATTATTTTGGCAGTAATCAGCTTTGCAATCTACAAGAAATTCTATACGCTGAAGGGCGAGAAGATGGAAGAAATAACAAGAAAAGTAAATGAGATGCATCTGCGGAAAAAGACTCCGAATGCATAATATTTAACAAAAGATTATTACAGAAAACAGATAGGAGGAGATATGTATGGCAAATATTATCTTTCACAGTAATACAAAGACATTTCATTTATATAATCATCAAATCAGTTACATCATGTGTGTGTTGGAAAACGGGCATCTTGGCCAGTTATATTATGGAAAAAAGATTCATGACAAAGAGGACTTCTCCTATCTTGTGGAGAAGTGTGGCCGGCCTATGACTTCTTATGTGTTTGAAGGAGATCGAACCTTCTCACTTGAGCATATCAGGCAGGAATATCCAGTCTACGGTTCCACGGACTATAGACATCCGGCAGTAGAAATTCTGCAGGAAAATGGAAGCCGCATTTCTGATTTTCAATATCAGTGTTATGAGATCTGTGGCGGGAAACCGAAGCTTAACGGGCTTCCTGCTACTTATACAGAGTCTGACGATGAGGCAATGACGCTTTGTGTAGTTCTCTATGACAAAGTAACACAGATGAAAGTAGAATTGTTCTATACAATTTTTGAAAAAGGCGGAGTGATTACAAGAAGTGTTAAGCTCTACAATGAAGGAACCAGACCGGTACATCTATTGACTGCCATGAGTTTGAGCCTGGATCTGCCGGACAAAGAGTATGTATGGATGCAGCTTTCCGGAGCTTGGTCCAGAGAACGGCATGTAAAAAATCGAATGTTGGAACCGGGAATTGTGGCCATCGACAGTATGCGTGGAAACTCTTCTCATGAACATAATCCATTTATGGTGCTGAAGCGTCCGAATGCAGATGAAAATAACGGAGAGGTTATCGGCTTCAGCCTGATCTACAGTGGTAATTTTAGGATTCAGGCAGAAGTGGATACCCATGATGTGACCAGAATTACAGCAGGAATCAACCCCGCCGGATTTGACTGGAAGCTGGAACCACGGGAAAGCTTCCAGACACCGGAAGCTGTGATGGTATATTCGGATACAGGACTCAATGGTATGAGTCAGACCTTTCACCGATTATATAGGAAGCGTTTGGCGCGGGGATATTGGAGAGATCGTCCGAGACCGATCTTAAATAATAATTGGGAAGCAACTTATTTTGATTTTACAGAAGATCGTCTGGTAGAAATTGCAGCGAAAGCAAAAGAATGCGGGGTAGAATTATTTGTGCTTGATGACGGATGGTTCGGAGAACGTAATAATGATCAGGCGGGATTGGGAGACTGGATCGCAAATCGAGAGCGTCTGCCACGAGGAATCAAGGGACTTTCAGAACGGATTGAAGCATTGGGAATGAAATTTGGTCTGTGGTTTGAACCAGAGATGACCAATAAAGACTCGGATCTGTATCGTGCACATCCAGACTGGATCCTGCAGACACCAGAGCGCAGTGCCTCTCACGGGAGATATCAGTATGTTCTGGATTTTTCCCGTAAGGAAGTGGTAGACTGTATCTATAAAATGATGTATCAGATCCTGTCAGAATCCAGGATTTCTTATATCAAATGGGATATGAACCGGAGCATTACAGAATGTTATTCTGCAGCACTTCCAGCGGATCGTCAGGGAGAAGTGTTCCACCGATATATTCTGGGAGTATATGATCTGTATGAACGCCTGACAAGTGCGTTCCCCCAGGTTTTATTTGAATCGTGTGCAAGTGGTGGCGGACGGTTTGATCCAGGAATGTTATATTATGCGCCACAGGGCTGGGCAAGTGATGATTCAGATGCCGTAGAACGTCTGAAGATTCAGTATGGAACCTCCATGTGTTATCCGATTAGCAGTATTGGAAGTCACGTATCTGTGACACCAAACCATCAGGTGTTCCGTAACACTCCACTCCATACAAGGGCAAATGTGGCATATTTTGGAACGTTTGGTTATGAACTGGATTTGAATAAATTAAGTGAGAAAGAGATTGGTCAGGTAAAAGAGCAAATCACATTTATGAAAGAATACCGGGAACTTTTTCAGTTCGGAACCTTTTACAGATTAAAAAGTCCGTTTGAGGGAAATGAGACAGTCTGGATGGTAGTTAGTGAAGATCAGAATACGGCAATCGTTGGCTGGTATCGTGTTCTGAATGGTGTGAATATGTCTTACAGTCGCGTTCAGCTGAAAGGATTGAAAGCGGATACTCTGTATGAAAATACTCAGAATAATACGGAAAATTATGGGGATGAACTTATGAACCTGGGACTTATCACGACAGATGTGACTTCCGGAGAGGTTGTGGGAGATGCAGTACCATGCACAGATTTTGAATCCCGAATTTATTTGTTGAAGGCAAAGGAGCAGTAAAAATATGGAAAAAAGGCAAGAGATGAGATTACGGATTGGACTTATGTTGTTGGGAATCCTTCTGATTGGGTTATGTGTTTCGTTTTTCAGACTTGCAGGTTTTGGTGTGGATGCATTTACGGGCATGAATCTTGGAATCAGCGGATTCATTGGATGGACTTTTGGAACCTGGCAGTTGACGGCTAATATTGTTATTTTAGTTGTAGTATTTTTTACCGTCCGTTATTGCATTGGAGCGGGTACAATTATCAATATGGTCTTTGTGGGTTATATCGCAGATTTTATCTGCTGGCTGGTACTGGACGCCCTAAAGGTTGATATGACCTTACCACTCCGGATCGTTTCACTTTTGCTGGCATTGCCAATGGCTTCTCTTGGGGTTGCGCTTTATATGAAAGCCAATATGGGGATTTCACCCTATGATAGTGTTGCGCTGATCATAGAGAATCTTACAAAAGGGAAGATTCCATTTGCTGTGGCAAGAGTGGTATCAGATGTTACTGTCCTTGTGATTGGTGTGATCTTCTGTGCAGCAGCAGGAAACAGCATCTGGACGGTAGTTGGAATCGGAACCGTATGTAATGCTTTGTTTAACGGACCGGTCATAAAATTTTTCCGAAAACAGATTGATAAAATATGGCCGGAACTGTAGATCATCTTTTCAGAAATATTCTGTTTGGAAGGGGAAGTTATGGAAGAACGGCGTGTGAGAATCCGTGATATTGCAGATGAGCTAGGCTTAAGTACCGCAACTGTATCGAATGTATTACACGGGAAAACGAATAAAATATCGGATGAAACAGTGCAGCGGGTACAGGCGCTTCTGGAAGAGCGCCAGTATATCCCAAGTATGGCAGGGATTCTTCTGGCGCAGAATTCTTCGAAGATCATAGGGGTTGTAGTCAATGATCATGAAAAATATGAAGGCCGCACACTGGAGGATGTTTTCATTGCCTCATCCATAAATAGTCTTTCTACAGAAATTGAAAAAAACGGACAGTTTATGATGATCAAAAAAACCCGGGATACGGAGGAAATCATCCGTTTTGCATCTATGTGGAATATGGATGGCCTTGTGCTGATCGGATTCTGTGACCAGGATTATATGTACCTGAGAAATCATATGCGGATTCCGTTTGTGATCTATGACGGGTATTGCAGCAGTGCAGAGCGGATTTACAATATTACGATTGATAATTATGATGGTGGCTTTCAGGCTGGGGTCTGCCTGAGAGAAAAGGGCTGCCGGAGTGCGCTTTGTATTTCGGATAATGAAATCTGTGTGGATAAAGAGCGTTATGATGGATTTTGCGCCGGGTTTGGGAAAGAAAAAACGGATTTTTTATTAGTTCCGATGCAGAAGGAACAGCGTCTGGCGTTTTATCAGGAGCATCTGGAATTGATTCGAAATTATGAAGCAGTTTTTGCAGTTTCGGATTATTATGCGATAGAACTTCTGCGGTTTTTGACCGCACAGGGAATCCGAATCCCGGGAGACATGATGATGATCGGTTTCGATGATACACCCATATGCGAGATGAGTTCTCCGACATTGACGTCTGTACGACAGGATGTATTCATGCGTGCTCAGATTGCAGTACAGAAGTTAAAAGAGCTGAAAGAGAGGCAGGAAATAGCTACAGAAATCATACTTCCAGTGCAGTTGATAGAGCGGGAGAGTACGAAAAAGTCTGGAAAATAGTAAATGAGCGAGGTGTTTGTAAAAAATGCACAAATATCTCGCTTTCATTTTGTGATTGGTTACGCGTTTAACCTTTGAAACTGTACAGTGCGAACGTTAGAATGAAAGTACAGATAAGAAGAGGGAAAATGTAAAATGAAACAAAATCAGACTTTTTTTCAAATAGTATGTAATCTCGCGATTCCAGTAGCATTGCAGTCTATGCTGCAGTCATCATTTAGTATGATCGATCAGATTATGATCGGACAGCTTGGAAGTGCCAGCGTTGCAGGAGTTGGTCTTGCAGGGAAATTTTCATCTGTTTTTTCAGTGATTGTTTCGGCAATTGCAGCAGTAGCCGGAATTATGATCTCACAATATCTGGGGCAGAAGAATTCAAAAGAGGTGTCCAGAAGCTTTCTGGTGAATCTGGTAATCTCGATAGGGATTGCATGTGTATTTACCGGAGTGTCAGTATTTTTCCCGGAGCAGATTCTGAAACTGTATACCAAAGATCCGGCAACCATCCGGTCAGGTGCATCCTATCTGGCACTTGTGGGTGGAAGTTTTCTTCCTATGGCAGGAGCCTCAATGATAGCTACCATGCTCAGGTGTATGGAAAAAGCGGCTTTTCCATTATATGCCAGTCTGGCAGCAGCCGTATTGAATACTGGGTTAAATTATATTTTAATCTTTGGAAAGATGGGATTTGCTGCCATGGGACCTAATGGGGCAGCATTAGCAACGGTAATCTCGCAGCTGTTATATTTTGTCCTCTTATTGATTCTAATGCTTCGGTATCAGGAGATATTTGTGCAGAAAGAAGAGCAGAAAGAATCCATACCATTTAACTGGAAGCAATATCTGTCTATGCTTCTTCCGGTCTTTATCTGTGAATTCATGTGGAGCCTGGGGGAAAATGTTTATGCCGGAATCTATGGACATCTTGGAATGGAAGCTACAGCGGCCATGACTCTTACCAATCCGGTGCAGGGGCTTCTGATCGGAGCTTTGTGTGGATTGTCTCAGGCAGCCGGGATCCTCATTGGAAAGAAACTCGGAAATTCAGAGTACGAGGAAGCGTATCGAGATGCGAAGAAATTGATGATATATGGTCTGGCAGGATCCTTGCTTCTTTCCATGCTTGTTGTAATAGTCAGTCCATGGTATGTGGAAATTTATCAGGTAGATAGAGTGGTAAAACAGCTTACCATCAAGATTCTGATAGCTTATGCAGTGATCGCGCCCTTTAAAGTGGAGAATATGATACTCGGAGGAGGAATTCTTAGAAGTGGAGGGAAGACCCAATATGTCATGGTGGTCGATCTGATCGGAACATGGATCTTTGGAGTGCCATTGGGACTGCTTGCTGCGTTCGTATTTCATCTGCCCATCTTCTGGGTATATTTTTTTCTTTCATTGGAAGAATGTGTCCGATTTGGAATTTCCATAGGATTCTTCCGGAAGCGAGGATGGATACAGGCATTAAAAAATTGAAAAAGAACATAACGGGGCTTGCTTCTTGTATTTGTGACAAGAATAACGTTCATTGACGCGTATTCATACATAAGATATAATATGGTTAATAAGCAGCAGACGGAATGAAAAAGTTCTATCCGAATGCTGGTACAATGGAAGATACAGACTCTGACGGCAAGGAAGATCCGAGCGGGAATAGTTATTGTATAGACAGGAACATGCTATAAGAATCGTGGATGATGAACTGGATTTTTATGGGATGGTTGATTATGATAGCTCTTTTGCCGTGGCGCAGAAGGGCTTTTTCCATTCTAAGGGAAATTGGATTCCCGTAGCGTAAAATGATAAAAGGAAAAGGGGAAAAGAGTATGCTGAAAGTAGCAATTTACGGAAAAGGTGGAATTGGAAAATCTACAATCACTTCGAATCTGGCTGCGGCCTTTGCCGCAATGGGGAAGAAAGTGATCCAGATTGGCTGCGATCCGAAAGCGGATTCTACGATCAATCTGCTGGGAGGCGAGCCATTGAGGCCAGTCATGAATTATATGCGGGAGGAAGATGAAGATCCGGAGAGACTGGAGGATATTTCTAAAAAAGGATTCGGGGGAGTGCTTTGTATTGAAACGGGTGGACCGACGCCCGGGCTTGGATGTGCCGGAAGAGGGATTATTGCGACTTTTCAGCTTTTAGAGGATCTGAAACTTTTTGAGAATTATCAGCCGGATGTTGTACTCTACGATGTCCTTGGAGATGTTGTATGTGGCGGATTTGCCGCACCGATCCGGGAGGGATATGCAGAGAAGGTATTGATCGTAACTTCCGGAGAGAAGATGGCACTGTATGCGGCGGACAATATTTCCCGCGCGGTCCGGAATTTTGAAGATCGCAGTTATGCCAAGGTATTTGGAATTGTACTTAACCACCGGAATGTGGAAAATGAGACGGAGAAGGTACAGGCATTTGCGGAAAAAAGTAATATTCCGATCGTGGGAGAGATTCCGAGAAGTGATGAGATCATTCGTTATGAAGATCAGGGGAAGACGGTGATTGAGGGGGATTCAGAATCACCAATCAGCCAGCGGTTCTTTGAACTAGCACAATTATTATGGAAAGACGAGGAATAGGTATGATTCAGGAGGCTTATTATTGTACAGCCGCGGAGTTAGTCCGACTTGGGAGGGATGCGATTCCGCCACAATTGATATCAAATACACACCTGATCTATAGCTCCCCGGCAACGCTTGCATTTAACTCGCCGGGAGCAGAAGGGTTCGGAGTTAAGCGCGCAGGGCTTGCTGTCCCGGGATCTATTATGCTGATCGTCGCACCGGGATGCTGTGGACGAAATACATCGATGATCAGCTCTATGAAGGAATATCATGATCGGTTTTTCTATCTGATGATGGATGAAACGGATATTGTAACAGGACGTCATTTGAAAAAGATTCCGAAAGCCGTAACGGAGATTTGTGATGGTCTGGAGAAGAAACCATCTGTTGTAATGATCTGTATTACCTGTGTGGATGCGCTCCTTGGAACAGATATGGAACGGATCTGTAAAAAGGCGACGGAGGAAGCGGGAATTCCGGTGCGTCCGTGTTATATGTATGCATTGACCAGAGAGGGACGAAAGCCTCCGATGGTACACGTAAGGCAGTCCCTGTACTCTCTTCTGGAGCCAAAGAAGAAAAAGGGAAATGTCGTGAATCTGCTTGGCTTTTTCTCTCCGCTTGTGGATGATTGTGAACTTTATGATCTGTTAAAACAGGCTGGGGTAAAGACGATCCATGAGATCTCACGATGCCGGGACTATGAGGAATATCTGACGATGGCAGAGGCGAATTTTAATCTGGTGCTGCATCCGGAAGCGAGGTTTGCGGCAGAAGATTTTCATGACCGACTTAAGATTCCATTTATTGAGCTGACAAGACTCTATCAGATCGATAAGATTGCCAGCCAGTACCGCGCGTTCGGGGCAGCATTAGGTGTGCGCTTTTCGGATGAAGAACCAAGAAGAAAAGCAGAGATGGCAGTAGAGAGATTTCAGAAAATGTATCCGGAGGCTTCTTTTGCAGTGGGTGAATGTATGAATGGTGATCCTTTCGAACTTTCATTGGCACTGGTACGCTATGGATTTGCAGTAAAGGAAATCTACGGGACAATCACTGCCGAAAACTTTGTCTATCTAAAACAGCTTGCCACACGAAGTCCGGATACAAAAGTATTTTCAAATCTGGAGCCGACGATGTTGTATTATGATGCAAAGAGTTCAGGAGTCAATCTGACCATTGGAAAGGATGCCGGTTATTATCATCAGAATTGCCCGAATGTTGTCTGGAATCAAGACCGGCAGCCGTATGGATATGCAGGAGTGAGGAGATTATTTGAAGCATTACTTGCAGCAGTGACAAGAGAGGAGGCTTAAGGATGAAAGGACTGAGAAAATATCTGACACCATTTGCGCCGGATCAGTCCGGAGCGGTATCGGTATTATATGAATTAGGTGGAATTCTTGTGATCTGTGATGCCGGAGGATGTACCGGAAATGTCTGTGGGTTTGACGAGCCGCGTTGGTTTTCCAGAAAGAGTGCAGTATTCAGTGCAGGACTTCGTGATATGGATGCAATCCTGGGAAGAGATGACAGGCTGGTGGAGAAGCTTACTGACGCTGCGGGGAAATTGGAAGTGTCTTTTGCTGCAATCATCGGGACTCCCGTTCCGGCGGTCATAGGTACTGATTATCGTGCCCTGGAACGAATGAGCGAAAAGAAGATTGATCTGCCGATTCTGACAGTAGATACCGATGGGATGGAACTTTATGATGCCGGAGAAGAAAAAGCGTATTCAGCA
>JALEKG010000045.1 GCA_022769185.1 Dorea sp.
TTCGCAGCAATCAGTTATGGATACGTATACAATGCATTGTTCGGAGGAGCGATCAAGTTCACAACTGCATGTATTATCATTGCAGTGATTGCATTCGTTGCAGTTGCACTTCTGGTTGTTCTGGACAAACCGTTAACAGCACTGGTAGAAAAAAAGGATGAAGAAAAATAAAGTAGATTATTAGAATAAAATAGTGTACAATAATATTAGGATTGCGGAGTTACATATCATATACCCTGACAATCCTAATATTCATTGTGGGGAAAACCCGATTATAACTATTAGGAGGCGTTAAAAATGAGTATTCCTGAAAGATTAACTAATTTACGTGCAAAGATGGCAGAAAAAGAAATCGATGTTTATGTCGTTCCGACAGCAGACTTCCATCAGAGTGAATATGTGGGAGAATATTTTAAAGCAAGAAAGTATATTACCGGATTTTCTGGTTCTGCAGGTACTGCTGTGATTACAAAAGATGAGGCTCGTCTTTGGACGGATGGACGTTACTTTATCCAGGCAGCAAAGCAGCTTGAGAATACAACGGTAGAGCTGATGAAGATGGGAGAGCCTGGAGTACCGGAGCTTACCGCTTATCTGGAAGATGTTTTGAAACCAGGTGATACTCTTGGATTTGACGGACGCGTTGTTTCTGTTGGAGAGGGACAGGAGTATGCAGATATTGCTGCAAAGAAACAGGCTAAGGTAGCTTATCATGAAGATCTGATCGATCTGATCTGGGAAGATCGTCCGGAGATGTCAAAGGCACCGGCATTTTCTCTTGGAATCGAATATGCCGGAGAGTCAGCGGCAGATAAATTAAAGAGAACTCGTGAAGAGATGGCTAAAGCCGGAGCTAATACACATGTTCTCACGACCCTGGATGATATCTGCTGGACACTGAATATCCGTGGAGATGATATTGAATTCTTCCCGCTGATTCTGTCTTATGCAATCATCACGATGGACAGCATGGAGCTTTACATTGATGAAAGTAAATTAAATGATGAGATTCGTGCTCAGTTCGCAGAATTGAATGTACACACCCATCCATATAATGATATCTATGAAGATATCCGTAAACTGGATGAAAGTACAGTCATCATGCTGGATCCGGGCAAATTGAACTACGCTTTGTACAATAATATACCAGAGAATGTGAAACAGGTAGAAGAAAGAAACCCGGCTATCCTTATGAAGGCAATTAAGAATCCGGTAGAGGTGGAGAATATCCGTAAAGCACAGATCAAGGACAGTGTTGCTCATATAAGATTCATGAAATGGTTGAAAGAAAATGTAGGCAAGATGAGGATTACCGAAATGAGTGCTACGGAGAAGCTGGATGAATTCCGTGCCGAGATGGGTAACTTTATCCGTCCAAGTTTTGAACCAATTGCATCTTATGGAGAACACGGAGCTATTGTTCACTATACATCATCACCAGAGACAGATGTAGAACTGAAAGAGGGAAGCTTCTTCCTGACAGATACAGGTGCAGGATTCTGGGAAGGATCTACAGATGTAACAAGAACTTACGCGCTTGGTGAAGTTTCACAGCAGATGAAGGATGACTTTACACTGGTTGCAATCAGTAACCTGTCACTTGGAAATGCAAAATTCCTGGAAGGTTGTACCGGACTGGTACTGGATGTTCTTTCCCGAAAACCATTCTGGGATCGTAATCTGAACTTCAATCATGGAACCGGACATGGAGTAGGATATCTTCTGAATATTCATGAGGGACCTGCTGGTTTCCGCTGGAAATATCGTAAAGGTGAGACGGAAGTATTGCGTGAAGGCATGGTTATCACAGATGAGCCAGGAATCTATATTGAAGGATCTCACGGAATCCGTCTGGAGAATGAGCTTCTTTGCTGTAAGGGTGAGAAGAATGAGTATGGACAGTTCATGTACTTCGATGCAATTACATTGATTCCGATGGATTTGGATGCAATTAATCCGGATTTCATGACAGCAGAAGAGAAGAAACTGTTAAATGACTACCATAAGAAAGTATTTGATACCATTTCTCCTTATCTGAATGAAGAGGAAACAGAATGGCTTGCAAAATATACAAGAGCAATTTAGTATCGGCTGAAGTATTATAAAAAGGTAGCAGGGCATATCAAAGAGAGATATACCCTGTTGCCTTTTTTTTGTTTGAAAATACTAAGTTAGATCTTGAAAAATGAAATTAAAAATAAAAATATCCAATTTTATTAGAAAGCTTGACATAAAATTGGATATATTATATAATTCTATATAGATTATTAATAATTTATAATTTACAATTATTAATGTACGGATAAGCATCTTGTATCTGGTAAGTGGATGCTATTACTATTGAGAAGGGGTGTTAAGAAGGAGGAAAGAAAAGTGAGTACACAAACGAAAAACAAGTATTCCCTGGGATTCTGGGCGTGTGCTACCACAGAGATTTTTGAACGTTTCTCTTAGTATCTGGGACGTTCCATTCTTTTAATCTTTGTAGCGGCAAGTGTAGCAACCGGAGGCCTTGGACTATCAGAAGGGGAAGCAGCAACCATGCAGTCGCAGTTGACAGCATTTTCTTATGGATTGCCAATTATCTGTTCAGTTCTTTGCGACCGTCTGATCGGCGCAAGATATACGACACCGGTCGGCATGCTTCTGTGCGGTATCGGTTACTGGTGTGGTTCCATTGCAACCGACAGCAAGATGATTTATGCTATGATCTGGTGTATCAGTATCGGTCTTGCATTCTATAAGCCTGGAACACTGCTGGGACGTCTTGTAAAAGAAGATCAACTGGACGGAGCATATTCTATCCGTTACGGTCTGTGCAATATTGGTGCATTTGCAGGTCCGTTCCTGGTAGGTATCCTGTATAAGGATGTATTTGGACATGGTGACGTAATGGGATATCGTCCATGCTTTAAGATTGCAGCAGTCCTGATGATCGTTGGTGCAATCTGGTTTACAGTGGGAAGCCGTTTTATGGGAGATATCGGAAAGCAGCCGTTTAAGAGAACTTTAAATGATGAAGAAAAAGCTCGTGAGGCAGCAAAGAAAGATAAACAGAAAGAAGAAAAGAAAGTTCCTTACACTAAGGTAGAGAAAAAGAGAATTGGTGCAATCTTCTTGATTTCCGCATTCGCTATTGTTTTCTGGATCTTCTGGTATCTGGCATACCTTCCGGTATATTATTACTGGGAAGCAAATGCAGACTGGGTAGTTGCTGGATATGAGGTTCCTCTTACATGGTTTGATGCAGCAAATGCATTGCTCTGTGTACTGGTTGGTGTGTTTGTAACACCAAAGCTGTGGAATTATCTCAGCAGCAGACCACAAGGTGATATGAGCATCTATAAGAAATGTGCATTGGGTATCGGAACTCTTGGTGTGGGTTATATTTATTTTGCACTTCTTGATGTTATGCGTGGAGACGGACAGATCAGCTGTCTGTGGATGATCATCTTTGCATTGTTTATTACATTAGGTGAGATGTTCTTCTCTCCACTGGGATCTTCATTTATTGCAAAATATGCACCAAGTCGTCTTTACGCTACAATGGGATCTGTATGGGGATTTGCAATCTTCTTTGCAGCAATGGGATATGGTTATCTGTATAATGGATTGTTCGGTGGATCCATGAACTTTACAACCGCATGTATTATTGTTGCAGTTGTTGCTTTTATTGCGGTAATTCTTTTAGTTGTTTTGGATAAACCGTTAACTTCTTTGGTAAAAAGTTCAGATGAAGAAGACAAAGAAAATAAATAATGTTAGTAAAGAATTAAAATAAATTTAAATTAAGGGAGAGGTGTAAGAAATGAGTAAAATTCCTGAGAGATTAAAGAATTTACGTGCAAAGATGGAAGAAAAAGGTATCGATGTTTACATAGTGCCTACCGCAGACTTTCATCAGAACGAGTATGTAGGAGAGTATTTTAAAGCAAGAAATTATATTACTGGATTTTCTGGTTCGGCAGGTACTGCTGTTATTACAAAAGACGAGGCGCGTCTGTGGACGGACGGACGTTATTTTATCCAGGCAGCGCAGCAGCTTAAAGATACAACAGTAGAACTGATGAAGATGGGCGAGCCTGGAGTACCGAGACTTACAGAATATCTGGAAGATATCCTGAAGCCAGGGGACACTCTCGGATTTGACGGACGTGTTGTATCTGTTGGTGAGGGTGAAGAATATGCAGCAGTTGCAGAGAAAAAACAGGCAAAAGTAGAGTATCATGAAGATCTGATCGATCTGATCTGGGAAGATCGTCCGGAACTTTCAAAGGCTCCTGCATTTTCACTGGGGATTGAATATACAGGAGAATCTGCAGCAGATAAATTAAAGAGAATTCGTGAAGAGATGGAAAAGGCAGGGGCAAATGTTCATGTACTTACAACTCTTGATGATATCTGCTGGACACTGAATATCCGTGGTGATGACATCGATTTCTTCCCATTGGTATTGTCTTATGCAATTATTAAGATGGATAGCATGGAACTGTATGTTGATGAGAACAAATTAAATGATGAGATCCGGGCACAGTTGGCAGAGCTGAATGTGAACCTGCATCCATATAATGATATCTATAAAGATATTTGCGATTTGGATGAGTCTACGGTGGCTTTGATCGATCCAGATAAATTAAACTATGCGTTGTACAATAATATTCCTGCAAATGTAAGAAAAGTGGAAGCACAGAATCCTTCTATTCTTATGAAATGTGTGAAGAACCCGGTAGAGGTTGAGAATATTCGTAAAGCACAGATCAAGGACAGTGTTGCACATGTAAGATTTATGAAATGGCTGAAAGAAAATGTGGGTAAGATGAAGATTACCGAGATGAGTGCAACGGAAAAACTGGATGAGTTCCGTGCTGAGATGGGTAATTTCATCCGTCCGAGTTTTGAGCCAATCGCATCTTATGGAGAACATGGAGCAATTGTACATTATGTATCTACTCCGGAAACAGATGTGGAATTGAAAGAAGGAAGTTTCTTCCTGACAGATACAGGTGCAGGATTCTGGGAAGGTTCTACAGATGTAACAAGAACATATGCACTGGGTGAAGTTTCTCAGCAGATGAAGGATGATTTTACGCTGGTTGCTATCAGTAATCTTTCACTTGGAAGTGCGAAATTTCTGCAGGGTTGTACCGGTATTGTATTGGATCTCCTTACCAGAAAGCCGTTCTGGGATCGTAATCTGAACTTTAATCACGGTACCGGACATGGAGTAGGATATCTTCTGAATATCCATGAGGGACCTGCAAGTTTCCGTTGGAGATATGTAAAAGGTGATACAGCGGTATTACAGGAAGGTATGGTTATTACAGATGAGCCAGGAATCTACATTGAAGGATCTCATGGTATCCGTCTGGAGAACGAGCTTCTCTGCTGCAAGGGTGAGAAGAATGAATATGGACAGTTTATGTATTTTGATGAAATTACACTGATCCCAATGGACCTGGATGCAATTAATCCGGATTTCATGACAGCAGAAGAGAAAAAGCTCTTAAATAATTATCATAAAAAAGTATACGACACCATTTCTCCTTATCTGAATGATGAGGAAAAAGAATGGCTTGCGAAGTATACAAGAGCAGTCTAATATCCAAATGGCCTATAGATAGATTGAAAAGTGCCGGGACGCATGAATTGATGCGCCCCGGCACTTGTAAATTTCAATGAAAAATAACATTAACAGATTTTTATGTAGTTTTAAGAAAAGGCAGGCGGGTTGATGATATCAAAAGAAAATGGGAAATCAGCTTCTTTTATTTTCTTTTCCTTTACCATATATTCTACCGAATTTTTATAGTGTTTGGAGATAATGTCACAAATAGCCTGACAGTCTCTGGTCAGATAGATGTCATAGATCTCTTTGTGGACATTATACTGTCTCATAGTGACAGTATCTTTGTGGTCTGCCTGTTCGTAAAATGTGAAAAATGTGGCAAAATCTAAAGAATTCCATGCCTTCGTAAGGTAAGGCATATGTGCTTCATGAATCAGGACTGTATGGAATTTATTGTCGAAAATAATTGGTTCTGTAAAATCAGAACCATCCATATTTTTCATGGATTCTAAGATATCAGCCATTTCATGAAAGGCTTTGTCTGAAATGTTACCGCGGCAGGCACGGGCAGCTGTAAGTTCATAAGAACCACGGATCAACAGCGCTTCAACGACATTCTGGAAAGAAATATCTCTTACAGAGCAACCCACGTTACGGGTGTATACAACCAGTCCTTCCTGCTCCAACTGACGGAGCGCTTCACGTACAGGGCCATGACTGACTCCAAATTTTTCAGCTAACTCAGATTCGGTAATACGCATACCTAGCTCCAGTTCATGATAAAGTATTTTTTTTCGAATGGCATCTGCTACCTGTTCACGCAGAGTTTTGTGGTGGATAATATTCTTCATAAGCAACGTTCCTTTTTTTATATACAACTTTATTTTACCACAAGAAGAATGGAGAATAAATATAAAATTTCTTTATAAATATAAATATTTTTTCATTTTTATGTAGTCTGGCGGAAAAATAAAATAATTTTCTGAAAGAATCACTTATATTGGGAAAAATGTGTATAATAGAGCTTGAAGGAATTGTCGGAAGACAGAAATTGTGAAAGGAGAGAAGATGTAGAAAATGAAGTTGGAAAATTCGAAATTAATTATAACGATCAATTCCCATGGGGCAGAGCTTCGTTCTGTGAAAAATAAGGAAACAGATCGTGAATATCTCTGGAATGCAGATCCGAACTTCTGGGGACGATCCTCACCAGTGTTGTTCCCCTTTGTTGGTGGTGTCAGAGATAAGGTTTATCGTTACCAGGGAAAAGAATATCCTATGAATCAGCATGGATTTGCAAGGGATATGGATTTTGCATTCGTGAAACGGTCTGAGAATGAAGTGTGGTTTTCGCTGGATTCTGATGAGACAACCTATCAGATATATCCGTTCCGGTTTCATCTGGAGATTGGATATCATCTGGAAGAAAATGCTGTCAAAGTAATGTGGAAGGTAAAAAATACAGATGATAAAGATATGTATTTTGCGATTGGCGCACATCCTGCCTTTTTCTGTCCGATCCAGGAAGGAGAAAGACAATCAGAATGTTACCTGAATTTCAGAAAAGCAGATGGTACAGTACCGGAAAAATTCTGTAACACAGTATTTGGACAGGGTGGCCTGGTTACGGCAGAAAAGAAAGATTACATATTGCAGGATGGAATTCTTCCAATCGCGGAAGATTTGTTCGATGGAGATGCTCTTGTGATTGAAAATAACCAGGTACAAAGAGTTGCATTGATGGATCATGAGAAAAAGGAGTACCTTGCAGTTGAATTTGATGCGCCACTGGTCGGAATCTGGTCCCCTCCGAAAAAGCAGGCACCGTTTGTCTGTATTGAACCATGGTACGGAAGATGTGACAGTGAAGGATTTGAAGGTGAATTAAAAGATCGGGATTGGGAAAATATATTGGAAAGCGGAGAAGAATTCCGGGCAGAGTACAGAGTGGTTGTATTGGCATAGGCCATAAAAGAAAACAGACAGAAAGGAAGAAAAATATGGGAGTAATACATTTAACAAAGGAGAATTTTCAAAAAGAAGTATTAGAGGCAGAAGTTCCGGTATTGGTAGACTTTTGGGCAACCTGGTGCGGGCCGTGCCAGATGGTCGGACCGATTGTAGAGGAGCTTGCCGGAGAAGTTACGGATGCAAAGATCTGTAAGGTAGATGTGGATGACCAGCCTGAGCTGGCAAGAAAGTATCATGTGATGTCAATTCCGACATTTCTGGTGTTCCGGAATGGAGAAGTGGCGAAGCGGGATATGGGCGCAATGCCCAAGGAGCAATTAATGGAGTTGTTGAAGGCATAGAATGAATAAGGCATAGCTTACGATTGGATCGAAGCTATGCCTTTTAAAATCGGGGTAACAGGATTCGAACCTGCGACCTCACGGCCCCCAGCCGTGCGCTCTAACCAAACTGAGCCATACCCCGATATGACTATTCTATCGAATTACTATGAATAATGCAAGCGATATTTTCCTTTCGAATCTTTCTGTGGTATAATCAATAGCATAAGAATCGAATTTGAATCTATGCGAAAGGAGTTTCGGTTATGAAAGTAATTGTAATAGGTCCGAGAGGGAAGATGGGGAAATTAATTACTCAGGTTGCTGCAGCAAGAGAGGATATGGAGCTGGTAGCTGCGGTTGGACCGAAGGGCAGAGATTATATAGGAAAGGATCTGGGAAATGTTGCAATGATCGGTCGAGAACTTGGTGTTCCAGTGACAGATGATCTGGAAAGCGTGATTGACATGTGCGATGTTATCATTGATTTTTCTACAAAAGAAATGGGAATGGAGGTTCTGGATCTGGCAATTGCCCATAAGAAGGCTCTGGTATGTGGAACGACCGGTTTCACTCCGGAAGAGATGCAGAGATTTCAAGATGCGGCTTTAGAGATTCCAATGTTATATGCTGCCAATACTTCGAAGCTTGTTAACATTATGAATAAGCTTTTGGAAATTGTTACTATGACTTTAAAGGATGAGATTGATATTGAGATTCTGGAAATGCATGATCAGTGGAAGAAGGATGCACCAAGCGGAACGTCCAAAGAAATGGGAGAGATCATGGCACATGCACTGGGAAAAGAGCTGGGAGACATTGCCGTTTATGGACGTGAAGGCGTGTCACCGCGGGAACCGGGAACTATCGGATATCATTCTCTGCGTGCCGGAAATATCCCGAGCAGTCATACCGTATATTTTGGAGGCATGGGAGAACGTCTGGAGATCACCCATCATTCATATAACTGGGAATGCTTTGCGAGAGGAGCATGTGACTGTGCAGCATATCTGTCGGGAAAAGCACCTGGTTTTTACACGATCAAGGATGTTTTGAATCTGTAATTGTTGAAATGCAGTCAATTTGTAAGCAACAGCCCGGAGATCCTGGTGGGATTTCGGGCTGTTGGTGTGTTGGTTAGTTTTCTTTGATTAATGTGATATCTTTCTCATCCAGACGCATTTTTTCCAGACGTCTGATCCTTTCATCCAAATGATATTCGGTCAGATAGCGGTATACGCTTTTGGGAACGTATTTTGCCCATTCCTGATCGGTAGCAATACAGTTTCTTACCATAGAGCCGGTAATGCCTCGCTCTTCAGGAGTTTTTTTCCAGAGAATGGATATATCAAGTCCAAGAGATTTTAAACGTCTGTATTTTTCTTCGTCCCACTCATTACAGATCCCCATATAGTAGATGGCATCTTTCGGGGCATATTGGAGTATATATTCTGGAAAACTGATGGGAAATGGGATAATCTCATACTCAGATTCGGATACACCAAATTCAGCCATCGCACCTTTGATCATTTCGAAACGTTCGAAGTACGTAAGTGGGTTCGCTGATTTTGTGGATCGATTGGGATCATAAATGGTATCTCTGGTATGGAGACTGTCCGGATTAGTGATTCCGATATAAAGTTTGCGACATCGCATTTTTGCTGCCAGTATATATTCCATGTGTTTTAGATGCAGGACTTGAAATCTGGCATGAATTACTCCGGTTTCTGCTAACATGTATATAACTCCCCTTCCTTTGTGGTGTCGTAGTCATTTGTTGTCTAAGTTTAGTATACTCTGACTGGGAATAGGATTGCAAGTGTTAGTCAGAGTATCTGCAGGAATACCGTTTAAAAAATAAAGAAGAAAATATGTTGACCTTTTACGGAAAATATTGTAAAATTACGATAGTGTAAAAATAGATTGCACTCTATAATTTAAATTCTGTGAAGAGAAAGAGTAGGGACAGGCGCCTCACCTACAGAGAGCTGCTGGTGGTGGAAAGCAGTGGGAGACTTGTTTTGAAAATCATCTCTGAGAAGGAGAACTGAGAGGAATCCGGAGGATTCAGGTAAGTTTTCACGGGAGTTTCCCGTTACAGAAACCGCGTATGTTGGTGCGTTGTATTCGTACTTGTTTTTGAAAAACAGGGTGGTTGAGGAATTCATACAAGAAGATATGTCCGTCCCTTTTCAGGGATGGATTTTTTTTACTCTATAGACAAAACTTCATTTTTATAGGGTAAAAACTTGAGGAAGACACGTATTTTAGAAACCAACATAAATAAGGAGAAAGAAAGGAAGAAAACAGATGAGCAATCACACAGAAATCAGATGGCATGGCCGTGGCGGCCAGGGAGCCAAGACAGCTGCGCTGCTTCTGGCAGATGTGGCATTTAAGACCGGGAAATATGTACAGGGATTTCCGGAGTACGGACCGGAACGAATGGGAGCACCGATTACTGCTTATAATCGTATCAGTGATGAGAAAATCCGGGTGCATTCCAATATCTATGATCCACAGTATGTGGTAGTGGTTGATGAATCCTTGCTGGAATCGGTTGATGTTACCAGTGGACTGAAAAAGGATGGGGCAATTCTGGTAAATACACAGCGTCCGAAGGAAGAGATCATTCCACATCTGAAAGGATATGAGGGAAAGGTATATACGATTGACGCGTATAAGGTTTCGATGGAAACTATGGGAAAATATTTCCCGAACACACCGCTTCTTGCAGCAATCGTAAAGGTTGCAGGTATTATGGATGAAGAGATTTTCCTGCGGGAAATGAAGGCTTCATTTGAACATAAATTTGCAAGTAAGCCGGAAGTCATTGATGGAAATATGGAAGCACTTAAGATGGCACTTAAGGAGGTACGGTAATGGCAACAGATATCAGTAAATTAGGAGTAAAAACAAAATGGCAGGATCTGACGGAAGGGATGATCGTTGCAGGAGCAGGAACTTCCAAAGACTTTCTGACCGGTGAATGGTCTACTCGTAAACCGGAATTTATGGAAGACAAATGTAAACAGTGTCTGCTCTGTGTTCCGGTCTGCCCGGATAGTTCGATTCCGGTAAAGGATATGAAGAGAGGCGCATTTGATTATGATCACTGCAAAGGATGTGGTATTTGCGTAAAGGCATGCCCGTTCGGTGCAATTACAATGGAAGGGGTGAAGTAAGATGGCAAAAAGAGACAGATTATCAGGAAACGAGGCGGTGGCAATTGCCCTCAGACAGATCAATCCGGATGTGTTCCCGGCATTTCCAATTACTCCATCTACTGAAATTCCACAGTATTTTGCATCCTTTGTGGCAAATGGACAGGTAGATACAGAATTCATTCCAGTAGAAAGTGAACATAGCTCCATGAGTGCCGCGATCGGTGCGGAGGCAGCCGGTGCCAGAAGTCTCACGGCAACTTCCTCCTGCGGACTTGCATATATGTGGGAAGAATTGTATATTGCAGCATCCAACAGACTTCCACTTGCACTTGCATTGGTAAACCGTGCACTGTCCGGTCCGATCAACATTAACTGCGATCATTCTGACAGTATGGGTGCAAGAGATTCCGGATGGATCCAGATATATGCAGAAAATAATCAGGAAGCATATGATAATATGGTACAGGCATACCGGATTGCAGAGCATAAAGATGTCAGACTTCCGATCATGATCTGTCAGGATGGTTTTATTACCAGTCACGCGGTTGAAAATATTGAACTTCTGGAAGATGAAGAAGTGAAAGGATTTGTAGGTGAATATGAACCGGAGAATTATCTGCTCAATCCAGAGTGCCCTATGGCAGTCGGTCCGTATTCCATTACGGATTATTATATGGAAGCAAAGCGAAACCAGGCAGAAGGAATGAAGCATGTTAGTCGGGTTGTGCTGGATGTCGCAAAAGAATTTGCAGAGCTTTCCGGAAGAAAGTATGGCCTGTTTGAGGAATATTGCATGGAAGATGCAGAACGTGCAGTTATTATCATCGGCTCTGCTGCAGGTACAACGAAGGATGCGATTGATAAGCTGCGTGCACAGGGGGAAAAGGTTGGAATGGTCAAGATCCGTCTGTTCCGCCCATTCCCGGCAGATGAAATTGCAGAAGCATTGAAAAATGTGAAGGCCGTTGCAATCATGGACCGCGCAGAGAGTTATACCAACCACGGCGGACCACTTGGAGCAGATGTAATGTCTGCATTGTTCCGTGCGAGATCGAATGCATTGGCTGTTAATTATATCTATGGACTTGGCGGACGTGATGTGCGTGTAGAGGATATGGAAGGTGTATATGAAACCCTGAAACAGATTATTGCAGATGGCGATGCGGGTGAGACTTATCGCTATATGGGAATCAGAGAATAGGAGGGGCGAAAAGATGAGTTACAATTTTAAAGAAACCATGAATAAACCAGAGCGTCTTGCTCCGGGACATAGAATGTGTGCAGGTTGCGGTGGTACGATCGCAGTAAGAAATGTACTCCGCGGACTTCATGAAGGAGACAAGGCAGTTATAGGAAATGCAACAGGATGTCTGGAAGTTTCCACATTTACATATCCGTATACGGCATGGGAAGACAGCTATATCCATAATGCATTTGAAAATGCAGGAGCAACCTTAAGTGGTGTGGAAGGTGCGTATAAAGCGTTAAAAAGAAAAGGAAAATTAGATGAGACATATAAATTCATCACATTTGGCGGAGATGGAGGTACTTATGACATTGGTCTTCAGTCTCTGTCCGGGGCTATGGAGCGTAACCAGGATATGGTATATGTCTGCTATGACAATGGGGCATATATGAATACCGGTATCCAGCGATCTTCTGCAACCCCAATGTATGCGGATACGACAACAACTCCAGTTGGAAGCCAAAGTGACGGGAAACCGCAGAATAGAAAAGACCTGGCATCTGTGATTGCAGCACATGATATTCCATATGTGGCACAGACTACATTTGTACAGAATTTTAAGGATCTGCACATCAAATCTGAAAAAGCAATCTATACACCGGGTGCAGCGTTCTTAAATATTATGGCACCATGTCCGCGTGGGTGGAGATACAATACTCCGGATATTATGGAAATCTGTAAACTGGGGGTTGAAACTTGTTACTGGCCGTTGTTTGAAGTAATAGAAGGAAAATGGATTCTGAATTATGAGCCGAAGAACAAACTTCCAATTGAAGATTTCCTGAGACCACAAGGAAGATTTAAACATTTATTCAAAAAAGGAAATGAATATCTGCTGGAGGCTTTCCAGAATGAAGTAGATCGCAGATGGGAAGAATTGAAATTCAGATGTTCAAGATAAAGCATTGTATTTTTATAAGAAAAATACTATAATTCTCTTATATTCATTTTTCGAAGACAAACGTAGAAAAGCAGAGGTATAGAGTATGAAGAAAAGAGTTGTAGTAGCATTAGGACACCGTGCTCTTGGCACAACGCTTCCAGAGCAGAAAGAAGCTGTAAAGAATACATCAAAAATTATCGCAGATCTGATTGAAAAAGGCTATCAGGTGGCAATCACACACAGTAATGCACCACAGGTGGGAATGATTCATACAGCTATGAATGAATTTGGAAAAGAGCATGAGAATTACACGGCAGCACCGATGTCAGTCTGCTCGGCTATGAGTCAGGGATATATCGGATATGACTTACAGAACGGAATCCGCGAGGAACTTCTGAATCGTGGAATCTATCGGACGGTCAGTACAGTTCTGACACAGGTGATCGTTGATCCATATGATGAGGCATTTTACACGCCGACCAAGGTTCTTGGACGCTACATGAATGTCGAGGAAGCAAATGAAGAACGAAAAAAAGGTAATTATGTGGTAGAGGAGCCGGGGAAAGGATTCCGCCGTATCGTATCTGCGCCAAATCCGGTCAAAATTGTTGAGATAGATGCAATTAAGGCGCTGCTGGATGCAGATCAGATCGTGGTAGCCTGCGGAGGCGGAGGAATTCCGGTACTGGAGCAGGATCATCATCTGAAGGGTGCCAGCGCTGTTATTGAAAAAGACCTGACGGCAGGAAAGATGGCAGAAGAAGTAGATGCAGATGAATTGATCATTCTTACCAGTGTTGAGAAAGTGAAGATCAACATGGGAAGACCTGAGGAAGAGGAGCTTGGCGAGATTACGGTAGAACAGGCGAAAGAATATATGGAAGAAGGACATTTCGGAAAGTATAATATGTATCCGAAATTCAGAGCATCTGTAGAATTTATTGAAAAGAGAGAAGGAAGAAGTGCGCTGATCACTTCCTTTGATAAGCTGAATGAAGCATTGAAAGGAAAGACTGGTACGATTATTAAATAATCTGTCGGGATTAAAATTCAAGAAATGGGGCATACTACCTGGAAAAAGCAAGGAGGAATGTCTCATGAAAGCAAAAGTAAATGATGGCTGTATCTCATGCGGCGCATGTGTGGCGTCCTGTCCAGAGGTTTTCAGGTTTAATGATGACGGAGTGGCAGAGGCATATGCGGAGGTTGCGCCGGAATATGAGTCTCCGGCAATGGAAGCGAGAGATGAATGTCCAGTAGCGGTCATTGATATTGAAGAATAAAGTGAAGGAGTATCCAGAAAGAAATTTCTGGATACTTTTTACTTATCTGATCATGCGGGACGAGGTGCCTGTGTCAGGTGGCCTGCATATATTAGATATAAGAAAGAATGATCTGGTGAAATGAATGCGTCTTTGCGAATTGGAAAATAAAGAAGTGATCAATGCATGTGATTGTAAAAAGCTTGGGTTTGTGGTGGACTTGATCATTGATGAATGCAAGGGATGTATTGAAGCTCTGATCATACCGAAAGCAGGAAAATTCTGTGGATTTTTTAGTGATGGAGCAGAGTATATTATTCCATTTCAATGTATAAAAAAGATTGGACCCGATATTATTCTAGTGGAGATTCATGAAGAAAAGTAGTGTGAAAAGTAATTTGACTTATATGGATTTAACAGATATACTGTAGTTATCCAAAAGAAAAAGAAGACCAGACAGAAAGGAACAATCTATATGAAGTGCCCATATTGCAGCCATCCGGATACTCGGGTCATTGATTCCAGACCCGCAGAAGACGGGAATTCAATACGTAGAAGACGTTCATGTGACGTGTGCGGAAAAAGATTTACAACTTATGAAAAAGTTGAGACGATACCGCTTACTATTATAAAAAAGGATAATACCAGGGAACAGTATGAACGCAGGAAGCTTGAGAATGGTGTTCTGCGGGCATGTTACAAACGTCCGGTATCGACATCAGATATTCAGAGCACTGTTGATCGAATTGAGACAAAGGTTTTTAGTCTGGAAGAGAAAGAAATTCCAAGCAGCGTAATTGGTGAGATTGTGATGGAAGAGCTGAAAGATCTTGATGAGGTAGCGTATGTCAGATTTGCATCCGTTTACAGAGAGTTTAAGGATGTAAACACATTTATGGATGAATTGAAAAAAATATTGGAATAAAGGTAATATATAGGATACAATAGCAGATCGGGTGATAAGATAGTATGAGGACATATAAGTTGACCATTTCTTATGATGGCAGTAGATATCAGGGGTGGCAGAGGCAGGCGACTACGGATAACACAATCCAGTTTATTTTAGAGTGGAGTATTGGTAAGTTAGTTGGTTACCGGGTACATGTAGATGGATCTGGACGGACGGATGCGGGAGTGCATGCGCGCGGACAAGTGGCAAGTGTAAAGCTGTCGAAATTATATGATACGAAAGAATTAAAAGATTCTTTAAATCGATACCTTCCAGAGGATATTCGGATCGTAAAAGTGGAATTAGTTCAAAATGGTTTCCATGCCCGTAAAAGTGCGAAGGGAAAGAAATACGAATATTATATTGACTGTCGGGAAAAGCCGGATGTATTTTCCAGAAGATATTGTTTTCATTATCCAGAGAAGCTGGATATTGAAGCAATGCGTGAAGCTACCAAATATCTGGTCGGGCCCAAGAACTTTACAAGCTTTACGGATGATAAAGAATGTAAAGATCCAATCAGAAAGATTACGAATATTAAAATCGTAAGTAACGGCGAAAAAGTACGGATTACTTATTATGGAACAGGATTCTTATATCATATGGTCAGAATTCTGACAGGAACACTTCTTGAAATCGGAACAGGAAAGAGGGATGCTTCTATGCTCCCGGTTGTAATCGCGGCAGAAGACCGCAGTCTGGCAGGATTTCTTGCACCGGCAAGGGGGCTGTTTTTACGTAAAGTTTATTATTAAAGCAGGATATTATGGAGGATGAAAGATGAAATTTATCTCATGGAACGTGAACGGGATCCGTGCCTGTGCGCAAAAAGGATTTATGGATTTTTTCCGGGAGACAGATGCAGATATTTTCTGTATTCAGGAAACAAAGATGCAGGAGGGACAGCTTGAACTGGATACTCCAGGATATTATCAGTATTGGAATTATGCGGAACGGAAAGGTTATTCGGGGACGGCTGTTTTTACTAAGAAAGAACCGATTTCCGTTGAATATGGGATAAAAATAGAGGAGCATGATAAAGAGGGACGTGTGATCACTCTGGAATATGAAGAGTTTTATTTTGTGACTGTTTATACTCCTAATTCTCAGAATGAGCTCGCAAGACTTCCATATCGGATGAAGTGGGAAGAAGATTTCCTTGCATATCTGAAAAAACTGGAAGAGAAAAAACCAGTGATCTTCTGCGGTGATCTAAATGTCGCACATCAGGAGATTGATCTGAAAAATCCGAAGACGAATCGCAAAAATGCGGGTTTTACAGACGAGGAGCGTGAAAAGTTTACACATCTTCTGGATGCAGGATTCATTGATACATTTCGGTATTTCTATCCAGATGCTACGGGTATTTATTCCTGGTGGTCTTATCGGTTCAGTGCACGAGCAAAGAATGCAGGGTGGCGTATTGATTACTTCTGTGTATCAGAGTGTTTAAAAGGCAGACTTAAGGATGCGAAAATTTTGACGGATGTTCTGGGATCAGATCATTGCCCGGTGGAACTAGACATCGAATAACAGTTGATATATCGGACGGCGGATATCTTTTAAAGGTATCCGCCGTCTGCACCTATTATTTGTCCAGTCAGATATTCTGGAGCATGTGCGATATCCCAGATGATTTTAGCAATTTCATCAGGAGTTCCGTATCTGCCGGCAGGTATTTCATCCTCGAGAGCATGACGTTCCTGTTCAGACAACTGTCCATTCATTTCTGTGTCAATGACTCCGCAGGCAACTGCATTTACCTGAATGTTACTTGGCGCAAGTTCTTTGGCAAGAGCTCTGGTGAAGCCGTTTACACCGGATTTGGAAGCAGAATAAGCGACTTCACAGGAAGCACCGCTGGTTCCCCACATGGAAGAAACATTGATGATTCTTCCGGATTTACGTGTTACCATGGGAGGAATCGCTGCACGGCAGCAATAAAATACGGAGGACAGATTGGTCTGGATGATACGGTCCCAATCAGCATCTGTCATATCCGTTAACAGGCTGATATGTGCAATTCCTGCATTATTCACCAATACGTCAAGGCAGTCGCATTGCTGATAAATCTGCTGGTATATGAGGGCAACATCTTCTGGATTTCCAACGTCTCCGGGGACCAGAGTGCACGGCATATGATATATCGTTTCTATCGTTTCTTTGACTTCTTTTAGTGCATCAAGGGACCGGGTGCAGTTTAGAAATGTGTGGTATCCATGTGATGCGAATAACAAGGCTATACTTTTTCCAATTCCTCTGGAAGAACCTGTGATGAATATGGTTTTCTGATTCATATCTCTACTCCTTTTTGAGACGATAATGGATTGCGTATTTGGTAATTTTCCCTATTATTATATAATGGAATTGTTGCCATTTAAAGTCCCGGGTGATATGATTTATTAGATAAGAACAATCTTCCATATGCAATCGAGATAACAACTTATGTTGGGACAGGACTTCGTGAGGAGATAGAAGAATAAGGAGAGATACCGATATGATCAACAAAGCGATAGAATTTGCTACGAAAGCACACGAGGGACAGTTTAGGAAAGGAACCAAAAGACCATATATTGTTCATCCGATTGAGGTTGGAGATATAGTGTCAACTATGACAAGAGATGAAGAAGTAATCAGCGCTGCAGTTCTGCATGATACAATTGAGGACTGTGAAGGTGTGACGCAGAGAATATTGGCGCAGGAATTTTCGGAACGGGTTGCATATATCGTTGCGCAGGAAAGTGAAGATAAGTCCAGAACATGGATGGAAAGAAAGACAGCAACGATCGAGCATATCCGCACGGCACCACGGGAGGTGCAAATGGTAGGGCTGGCCGATAAATTATCAAATATGAGAGATATAGACCGTGATTATCCTGTCTATGGGGAAGAATTGTGGAATCGCTTCCGTATGAAAGATAAAAAGATTATCGGATGGTATTATAAGGGAATCCGGGATGCACTGAAAGACGCTTTTTGTGGAACGGATGCATATGAGGAGTACTGCAGGCTGATCCAAAAGAATTTTGAATAACAGAAAATAGTCAGGGGGATTCAGATATCCATCCCTGAATAGGCAGGAGTTAGAAGATGATTATAAGTGCAAGCAGAAGAACGGATATTCCGGCTTTGTATCCCCAATGGTTTTTAAACCGTTTGAAAGCCGGAGAAGTTCTGGTCCCCAATCCATATAATCGAAAAAAAGTAAGCCGTATTTCATTGTCACCTGATACGGTGGATTGTATTGCGTTTTGGACGAAGAACCCAGAACCAATCCTGCCTTTTTTAAAAGAGATTGATGAAATGGGGTATCAATATTATTTTCAGATGACGATCACAGACTATGATTCAGATATGGAAACGGAGCTTCCTTCTATAGCAGAATCTATGGCAACTTTCCTTCTTGTGAGTGAGATGCTGGGAAAGGAAAGGATGGACTGGAGATTTGATCCGATCATTCTGAACGAAAAGTATACGGTTCCTTATCATTTGGAAAAGTTTGAAATGATGTGTGAATGGATGCATAAGGCAACAACCAGATGTATCATTAGTTTTGTGGATACTTATAAAGATAGTCCGTTTCTGGAACTGGAACAGGAAGATATGATAGAACTTGCGGAAGGATTGTCTAAGATTGCAAGAAACTATCAGCTTCCAATCTATACATGCTCGGAGAAGATTGATCTGAGCCGTTACGGAATCCAACATGGAGCATGCATTGATAAAGAAAAGATTCATAAACTGATTGGTTATAAAGTGGATTTAAAGAAAGATCCTGGACAGAGACGGGAGTGCGGTTGTGCAGAAAGTATAGATATTGGTATGTATGATACTTGTATTCATGGCTGTAAATATTGTTATGCTACGGGGAGTCTGGAAAGTGCAAAGAAAAAGTATGGTCAGCATGATCCTGGCTCTCCGCTCCTGACAGGCAATCTTAAAGGGGACGAAGTAATTACGGATAAGGAAGTAAGATCCAGCAGAGATAATCAGTTGTCGTTGTTTGATTTACCGGAAATGTATATGAATAGTAGAAAGTAGTGGTAGGATAAGTGGCAGAAGTAAGAAGGAAAATGAGATTTCATGGCAGAGTACAGGGAGTAGGATTCCGTTTTACAGCAAAGTATCTGGCGCAGTCTCTTGGTCTGACCGGATGGGTGGAAAATGAATATGACGGCACAGTGCTTATGGAGATTCAGGGAAGGGAGCAGCTGATCTTTGAATTAATGAAGGGGTTAAACCGCAGTAATTTTATTCAAATTGACTGGATTGATACAGAGGATATTCCTGTGATACAAGAAAGCTGTTTTGTTACGAGATAACGAGTGCATTGAGGAGTGGAAGTTATGGAAAAGAGGAGTGTAAAGAGTAAAATCGTATCAGCCGCATGGCAGCTGTTTCATGAGAAAGGATATAATGGTACTACTGTGGATGAAATTATTGAACTATCCGGGACATCTAAAGGATCGTTTTATTATTATTTTAATACGAAAGATGAACTTTTGAATACCTTGTCTATGATTCTGGATGATTATTATGAAGAATTGGAACAGAGAATGGATCCACAGATGAATAGCTTTTCAAAGTTGTTATATCTGAATTATAAAGCGCATTCCATGATGGAAGAAAAGATCAGCATTGATCTCGTTTCTTCTCTTTATTCGACACAGCTGGTAGCTCAGGGAAACCGACATCTCCTGGATCAGAACCGTAAATATTATAAGCTGATTATGAAAACAGTGGAAGAAGGGCAGAAAAAAGGACATATCCGTTCAGATGTTCCGGCTACGGAGATTACAAAATATTATTCCATGTGTGAACGGGCTCTTGTATCAGACTGGTGCCTGAATGAAGGTGAGTATTCCCTGGGGGAGAAAAGTAAAGAATATATGCCAATCATGATGGAGCATTTTAAAGTAGAATAGAGACAGAAAAAGAAGGGATTATTGTTCGATAATCCCTTCGTGTTTTTTTAGAGCGCTATTGCGGCCGATATAAAAATGGTCGCTTCGCAGAATCTCATAAGCTTTTTCATAATTGCCTTTGCGCATATAGGCAATCATTTTTTTTAGATTTTCATTTGTTTTCGGAATTCTCATACCATTTTTGATAGAATATTGTCCAATCCTTATCAGCTCAGATAAATTGTTTTCATAGATCCGGTTGATTCTGTCATTTTCTAAGATGCTGATAATTTCCATGTGCATGGCGGTATCTGCAATTTCCCAGTCATACAGGTCACCAGCAACGGCAAACATGCGAACCACCTTTTCTTCAATCCGGTAGGAATACTCTTCATAACGGCCAGTAGTAAAAATCAGTTGAAATGCTGCACCTTCTAAAAGCTCCCGCAGTTGGTAAATTTCGTTAATGTCTTTGTCAGTAATCTCTCGGACAGTCATGGATTTATAATAATCGGAGACAATCAATCCTTCGGCCTGAAGCATCTGGATCGCTGTACGCACCGGACTACGGCTCATGCCAAGTTCCCGGGTCAGCATGGCTTCTGTTAATATCATACCTGGTGGATATGTCAGATTTAAAATGTTACGTTTGATTGTCTCATATGCCTGGTCAGCAAGGGATGCGTTTTTTTCGCTCATATATGACCTCCCTCTGGAAAAATGGATATTGGAAAAATCGGATAACGGTATACGTTGTTATATATTGTATACAAATTATAACGTGTTTTCAAGAAAAATTCAATATATTAGTGTTGACTTTTTCGATGGGTAGTGTTATATTCTCTTTAGAAAGATTTGTATACAAATTTTAAAAATGTATACAATTCGGCGAAGATATAATAAGTATTTTATCATGCAGTAAACTGCAAAACAATTTTTGAAAGGATGGGAAAAATGAAATTAGGATTTATTGGCACAGGAAACATGGCATCCGCTATTATGGGTGGAATTATTAAGAATCAGGTTGTTCCGGCAGAAGAAATTATAGGGGCAGATTTGTTTGCACCGGGAAGAGAAAGAGCAAAAGCACAGTTTGGAATCCAGGTGACTGCAGATAATAAAGAAGTTGTAGAAAAGGCAGAAGTAATTGTACTTTCTGTAAAACCGCAGTTTTATGCAAGTGTGATTTCTGAGATTAAAGATCTGATAAAAGAGAATCAGATTGTTATTACAATTGCGCCAGGAAAAACTTTGACCTGGCTGTCAGAACAGTTTGGAAAAGATGTTAAGATTGTACGTACGATGCCGAATACACCGGCTATGGTAGGCGCAGGTATGACCGCGGCCTGCCCGAATGAGTTCCTGACAGAGGATGAGATCGCATATGTGAAGACTCTTCTGGAGAGTTTTAGCCGTGTAGAGATTATTCCGGAGAGATTGATGGATGTGGTTGTATCTGTAAGCGGAAGTTCACCGGCATACGTATTTATGTTGATTGAAGCTATGGCAGATGCGGCAGTGTCAGGCGGAATGCCAAGACCACAGGCATATCAGTTTGCTGCACAGGCTGTTATGGGAAGTGCTAAGATGGTATTGGATACAGGCAAGCATCCAGGTGAATTAAAAGATATGGTCTGCTCACCGGCAGGAACCACTATTGAGGCAGTACGTACTCTGGAAGAACGTGGATTCAGAAGTGCGATAATTGAAGCAATGAAAGTGTGTGAAGAAATTTCAAAGAGTATGTAAGAATAAGTCTTGATTTTTATCATGGATTTTGGGGCAGATGCAGGCAAAAGCAGCATCTGCCCTTGCTTATTGTTCGATTCATATGGTAAAATTTTTACCATGGGTTATGTGCAGTTTTCAAAACAAGACTGAGATGCCATGGAAGGTAAAGACAGGTGGAAAAGCATGAAGAAAGAATTAGAATATTTTACCATCGAAGAAGCGTTCGGAGGAAATCAGGATTGGTTTACGAATGTGGTAATGAACATTGGAGGCTGTGCTGCGGCGACTGCATGTGACAGCTGTATTTATTTTGCAAAGTATCTGGGAATGGAAGAATGGTATCCTTATGACATTTCGCATCTGACAAGAGAAGAATATAAGAGTTTTAGTCAGATGATGAAACCGTATCTCCGTCCTCGAGTAGGCGGTGTGAAAAAACTGGAGTGGTATATAGAAGGCCTGGATCGATATGTCCGTGAGATCAATGAAAAGAGGAGTTGTAAATATCAGATTACAATGGAAGAGTTTTCTGGAGATCATACTTATGAAGAAGCAGCTGAAAAAATCAAGGGACAGATTGAAGCTGGATATCCGGTTCCGTATCTTATGCTAAAGCATAAAGATGTGGAACAGTACCGTGATTTTATATGGCATTGGTTTCTGATAGTCGGCTATGAAGAAACAGACACAAAAATGTGGATTACGGCAGCAACTTATGGAGAAGCTTCAAGACTTTCTTTAAAAGAATTGTGGGATACAGGGTATGAGGAAAAGGGAGGATTCATCCTGTATTCGGATGTTAAAAATAAATTAGACCATGAATAAGAGTCTTTACGGATGGCAGAATATCCGTTACAATAAATGAAGTGTACCGAAATGTACTTGAAAGATAATAAAAGAAAAGGGGTATTAATCAATGGAAAATCCAATAATTACGATTGAAATGGAAAATGGCGATATTATGAAAGCTGAATTGTATCCGGAAATTGCACCGAATACGGTCAATAATTTTATTTCACTGGTGAAAAAAGGATATTATGACGGCCTGATTTTTCACCGTGTCATCAGTGGTTTTATGATTCAGGGTGGATGTCCTGATGGAACCGGAATGGGCGGACCGGGTTATAGTATCAAAGGGGAATTTGCTCAGAATGGATTTACTAATCAGCTGGCTCACTCTGAGGGAGTTCTTTCTATGGCTCGTGCAATGCATCCGGATTCTGCGGGCTCCCAGTTTTTTATTATGCACAAGAGAGCACCACATCTGGATGGAGCTTACGCTGCATTTGGAAAGATTATTGAGGGAATGGATGTTGTAAATAAGATCGCTGAGACAGATACGGATTACAGGGACCGTCCGCTTACAGAACAGAAGATGAAAAAGGTGACGGTGGATACATTTGGAGTAGATTATCCGGAACCGGAAAGAGTATAACAGAATGTTTCCTTAGAATACGATAATCAGATTTATTCTGATATGAGTGTGCCACTTCTTGATGAGGTGGCGCATTTTTCGTATTGAGCATGTCAGAAGGCTGTCGGTGAGAGAGTACATGTATGTATCCGTAAAGAGTGACAGTTATTAGAGGATTCATGTTGCAAAAAAAGGATTGATAACGTACAATAGAAAACAGTAAACAATCATGGAATTAAAGTAAACATTTCAAAGTGGAAGAATAGATGGCAGATGAAGGTGGAGGTATGAGCCTATGGATATGGTTCAGACAAAGAAACTGATATTTGAATATGAAAAGCGGGATGAGGATGGTAATGTGATCGGAACATCCCGTGCAATTGATGAAGTTGATATCGATGTAACAGAAGGGCAGTTTATTGCAATTCTTGGACATAATGGGTCGGGCAAATCTACACTTGCCAAGCATATTAATGCGATATTAGTTCCGACGGAAGGAACAATGTGGGTGGATGGCAGAAATACCAGTGATCCAAATGAAATCTGGAATGTGCGGCAGACGGCTGGTATGGTATTTCAAAATCCAGATAATCAGATTATCGGAACCGTTGTAGAAGAAGACGTGGGATTTGGACCTGAAAATCTTGGGGTTCCAACCCAGGAGATCTGGCAGCGTGTAGAAGAGAGCCTGAAATCCGTCGGAATGATCGAGTACCGCCATCATTCACCAAATAAACTATCCGGAGGGCAGAAGAAGCGGGTGGCGATTGCGGGGGTCGTTGCAATGGAACCCAAATGCATTGTCCTGGATGAACCAACGGCAATGCTGGATCCAGTGGGAAGAAAAGAAGTCCTGAAGACAGTACAGAAATTGAGAAAGCAGAAAAACGTGACAGTGATCCTGATTACTCATTATATGGAAGAAGTGGTAGATGCGGATAAAATATTTGTGATGGATCATGGACGTATTGTGATGGAAGGAACCCCGAAAGAGATATTTTCACGGGTGGATGAGCTGAAAAGCCTGAGACTCGATGTGCCGCAGGTTACAATTCTGGCAGATGAATTAAAAAAGAGGGGACTGCCGATACCGGACGGTGTTTTGAAGAAGGAAGAATTGGTGGAGATATTATGTCAATTAAGATAGAACATTTGAATTATATATATAGTCCCGGGACGGCTTATGAAAAACAGGCGCTTAAGGATATCTGCCTGGAGATTCCTCATGGAGAATTTGTTGGAATTATCGGACATACAGGATCTGGGAAATCTACACTTATACAACATTTGAATGGATTGATCAAAGCAACCAGCGGAGCGTTATATTATAATGGAGAGAATATCTATGCAGAAGGTTATAATATGAAAGAACTGCGAAATCAGGTAGGGCTGGTCTTTCAATATCCGGAGCATCAGCTGTTTGAAATAGATGTTATTACAGATGTATGTTTTGGACCAAAAAATCAGGGGCTTGGGAAAGAAGAGTGTGAGGCTCGTGCGCTGGAAGCATTACAACTGGTCGGACTGAAAGAAAAGTATTATAAATCATCTCCATTTGAACTGTCCGGAGGACAGAAACGTCGCGTGGCAATTGCAGGAGTGCTTGCAATGAAGCCTAAAGTGCTGGTACTTGATGAGCCGACTGCGGGGCTCGATCCGAAAGGAAGAGATGATATCCTGAATCAGATCGCATATCTGCATCAGCAGACAGATATGACGGTTATTCTGGTGTCTCACAGTATGGAAGATATTGCAAGATATGCAGACCGCATTATTGTAATGAATAAAGGAAGTGTTATGTATAATGACAAGCCTAAGAATGTATTTGCACATTATCAGGAACTGGAGAAAATAGGACTTGCAGCTCCGCAAGTCACATATATCATGCATGATCTGAAAGAACAGGGCTTTCCGGTGGAGGTAAATGTTACGACGGTCGAGGAAGCAGCGGATGAGATCATGAAGGTACTGGAGAAGAAACAATGATAAGAGATATAACAATTGGACAATACTATCCTGCAAAAAGCATACTTCACAGACTGGATCCAAGGGTGAAACTGGTCGGAACACTTTTTTATCTGGTGTCCTTATTTCTGTTCAGCAGTATTTCGGGATATCTAATAACTACTCTATTTCTGATCGCGGTGATCCGCGTGTCAAAAGTGCCATTTTCATATATTGTAAAGGGATTGAGACCGATTATTATGTTGTTGATGATCACGGTACTTTTTAATTTATTCTTGACCAGAAATGGGGAAGTGTTATTTCATGCATGGATCTTTACCATTACAGAAGGAGGACTACGGACTGCAGTATACATGGCCATCAGATTGATCTATCTGATCATAGGGTCATCCCTTATGACATTTACAACGACACCAAATGAGCTGACGGATGGAATAGAGGCACTGCTTCATCCATTGAATAAGATACATGTTCCGGTTCATGAAGTCGCAATGATCATGTCCATTGCCCTTCGATTTATTCCGATTCTTTTGGAAGAGACAGACAAGATTATGAAGGCTCAGCTTGCACGTGGTGCAGATCTTGAAAGCGGAAATATTATTCAGAAAGCAAAAAGCATGATACCGATTCTGGTTCCACTTTTTGTATCTGCATTCCGCCGTGCCAACGATTTGGCAATGGCAATGGAAGCAAGATGTTATCGCGGAGGCGAAGGGCGGACAAAAATGAAACCACTTCATTATGAAAAAAGAGACGTAATGGCTTATGTTGTTGTAATTGTATATGTAATTGTAGTTGTGGCGGTTGGAAGATGCGTTCCACTGCACATTGGAGTACTTTAAATTGTAGATGGGGACGGAGGATTTTTAATAATCCTCCGTCCCCAATTAATAAATGCCCTGTCCCAAATTGATAATTACCCTGTCCCGGGAGGTTGTTATGAAAAGAGTCAGACTATTTGTCGCATACGATGGTACCAATTATTGTGGCTGGCAGGTTCAGCCGAATGGTATCACAATTGAGGAAAAATTGAATAAATCATTGAAGGATTTGACTGGAGAGGAAATTCATGTTATTGGTGCCAGTAGAACGGATTCTGGTGTGCATGCGCTGGGGAATGTAGCGGTATTTGATACGAATTCGTCGATTCCTCCGGAACGTTTTGCATACGCTTTGAATCAGAGACTTCCGGAAGATATTGTGGTTGTCAGATCAGATGAAGTGTCGCTCCAATGGCATCCGCGCCATCAGAATGAAATTATGAAGATATATGAATATCATATTTATAATGCGCAGGTTCCGAATCCTTTAAAGAGTAGATATAGTGTGTTTGTTTCGTTCCCTTTGAATGTTGATCAGATGAGAAAAGGTGCAGATTTTATTAAAGGGGAGCATGATTTTGCAAGCTTTTGCAATATCAGGACGAATACTTTGGATACAGTCAGGACAGTGTATGATATTAATATTACAAAAAAAGGACCGGATATCACAATCCGAGTGACCGGAAACGGTTTTTTATATAATATGGTCCGGATTATAGCCGGAACTTTAATTCGAGTGGGACGCGGTTTTTATGAACCTGAAAAAATAAAGGATATTCTGGACGCAAGAAAGCATACTTCGGAAGGAGTTACGGCGCCACCAAATGGATTGGTATTAAAAGAAATTGTATATGGGAAAGAAGAAAAGTGAACAATATAGTAAAAATGACTGATTCTATTTTTTGAAAATTGCAAAAAAATCTTCATAACTTGAAAGAAAAAAATAAAAATCAGCAAAAAAAGACTATACAAAGCCTGATTTTATGTTAATATATTAAATACATTAATTCACAGGGAGGATTGAATTATGGAAAAGTTTTTAAACATTGTTCCGGTTCTTGGTCTTCTTGGTCTTTTGTTTGCAGTTTATCTTGCTGCGAAGGTAAATAGACAGGACCCCGGAACAGAAAGAATGAAGGAGATTGCATCTGCAATCAGCGATGGAGCACAGGCGTTCCTGACAGCAGAGTATAAAATTTTAGTAGTCTTTGTTGGGGTGCTTTTTGTGCTGATAGGTATTGGAATTGGTAACTGGATCACGGCAGTCTGCTTTGTGGTAGGAGCTTTATTTTCAACGCTGGCAGGTTTCTGTGGAATGAAAGTTGCTACCAGGGCAAATGTCAGAACTGCGAATGCGGCAAGAGAAAAAGGAATGAACAAAGCTCTTTCCATTGCTTTCTCAGGCGGAGCAGTAATGGGAATGTGTGTTGCAGGTTTTGGTGTGTTTGGTGTAAGTGTTATCTATATTCTTACAAAAGATGTAGACATTATTACCGGGTTCAGCCTTGGAGCTTCTTCTATCGCTTTATTTGCCCGTGTCGGCGGTGGTATTTATACAAAAGCTGCGGATGTCGGAGCTGACCTTGTTGGTAAGGTGGAGGCAGGAATCCCGGAGGATGATCCGCGTAACCCTGCTGTTATTGCTGATAACGTAGGTGACAATGTAGGTGACGTTGCCGGAATGGGCGCCGACTTATTTGAATCTTATGTGGGAGCGCTGATTTCTGCATTGACACTTGGAAGTGTGTATTTTAGTGTGGAAGGAGCCGTTTTCCCGTTATTGATCGCAGGACTTGGACTTGCGGCATCTATTCTCGGGACCTTCTTTGTTAAAGGCGATGAAAATTCTAACCCGCATAAGGCACTGAAAATGGGATCCTACATATCCAGTCTTCTGGTGCTGATCATTGCATTTATTTTTAGTAAATATTTCTTTGGTGATTTTAAAGCCGCAATTGCGATCGTTGCCGGACTGGTAGTAGGCCTTCTGATCGGTATTATCACAGAAGTGTATACATCAGGTGATTATAAATCCGTAAAAGAGATTGCAGAACAATCTGAGACAGGTTCTGCGACAACCATTATCAGTGGTCTTGCTGTTGGTATGAAATCTACAGCAATTCCAATTCTTCTGATCTGTATCGGTATTTTTGCAGCATATCAGGCATGCGGACTTTACGGCATTGCTCTTGCAGCAGTAGGTATGTTATCTACAACGGCGATTACAGTTGCCGTTGATGCTTATGGCCCGATTGCAGATAACGCAGGTGGTATTGCAGAAATGTCTGGTCTTGATTCCGAAGTACGTCAGATTACGGATAAACTGGATGCAGTAGGAAATACAACCGCTGCTATGGGAAAAGGATTTGCGATTGGTTCTGCAGCATTGACAGCCCTTGCTTTATTTGTATCTTATGCGGAAGCAGTAAAGCTGGACAGTATTGATATTCTGGACAGCCGTGTTATTATCGGTCTGTTAATTGGAGGTATGCTTCCATTCCTGTTCTCAGCCATGACTATGTCATCTGTATCAAAAGCAGCATACCAGATGATTGAAGAAGTAAGACGTCAGTTTAAGACAATGCCTGGAATTATGGAAGGAACAACAAAACCAGATTATAAGTCCTGTGTTGCAATTTCAACAACTGCAGCATTAAAGGAAATGCTGGTTCCTGGAATCATGGCAGTTTTAGCGCCGTTAGCAGTAGGTATTCTGTTGGGGCCTGCTTCTTTGGGCGGTCTGCTTGCAGGAGCCTTGGTTACAGGCGTAATGATGGCAATCTTTATGTCTAATGCAGGTGGTGCATGGGACAATGCGAAAAAATATATTGAGGACGGAAACCACGGCGGAAAAGGAAGCGAAGCCCATAAGGCTGCTGTTGTTGGAGATACTGTTGGAGATCCGTTCAAAGACACATCAGGACCATCTATTAATATCCTGATTAAACTGATGACGATTGTTTCACTGGTATTTGCACCACTATTCCTGTCAATCGGAGGATTATTATAATTTTATAAAATCATTTGTCAAATGAAAATACGCAACAGTATTGTCAGTGAAAATCTGGCAATACTGTTTTTATGTTTCCTTTTTTGGGAAAATATCGGTTCGGAAAGACTGGAATCATGGGAAGGATTGTGATAAGATATGTTTCGTAACTTATCGGACAAAGAGAAGATTTAGTATAGAAAAGAGGCAATTTATATGGCAAAAGTAGATATTATATCTGGTTTTTTAGGAGCAGGAAAAACAACATTTATTAAAAAACTAATCCAGGATGTATTTACTGGAGAAAAGCTGGTCTTAATTGAAAATGAGTTTGGAGAAATTGGAATTGATGGAGGGTTTCTGAAGGATGCAGGTATTGAGATCACAGAGATGAATTCTGGATGTATCTGCTGCACTTTGGTAGGAGATTTCAGCATTGCCCTTCAAAAGGTATTAGAAGAATATCAGCCGGATCGTGTTATTATCGAACCATCCGGTGTAGGAAAACTATCTGATGTTGCAAAAGCAATTGAAAATGTGAAAAAAGACGCAGATATTGAAATTGATGGCAGAATTACAGTTGTAGATGGTAAAAAGGCGAAAATGTATATGAAAAATTTTGGAGAGTTTTTCAAAGATCAGGTGGAACATGCATCTACCATCGTTGTCAGTCGTACACAGATGATGTCAGACGAAAAGATTGAAGAATGTGTTCATATGCTTAGAGAAGAAAATGCAGAAGCAACAATTATTTCTACTCCATGGGATATGCTGGGAGGAGAAGCAATCCGCCATGCTCTGACGAAAGGTACAGAGATCGAGGAGTTCCTGGAAGAATATGATCATCACCACGAGCATGATCATGAAGAATGCTGCGGTCATGAACATCATCACGAGCATGGTCATGGAGAATGCTGTGATCATGACCATCATCACCATCATCATGCGGATGAAGTGTTTACAAGCTGGGGGAAGGAAACCGTGCATAAATATACAGAGGATGAGCTGGAATATCTGGTGAAAGTGTTATCAGAAACATCTGCTTATGGAACGATTTTACGTTCAAAAGGAATCGTACAGATGGCAGATGGAACATGGAAGCAGTTTGACCTTGTGCCGGAAGAGTATGAGGTGAGAGACGGACAGGCTGATTATACGGGACGTATTTGCGTGATTGGAACGGATCTGAAGGAAGATGAGCTTTTAAAGCTGTTTCATATATAGAAAATAAGGTAAAGAAGGTGAGAATATGGTGACACCTGTATTTGTAGTTACCGGATTCCTGGACAGTGGAAAGACCACAATGATTAAAGAAACGTTGATGGAACAGGAATGGATTGAACCGGGACTTACTCTTTTGCTGCTCTGCGAAGAAGGAGAAGAGGAATATCCGAAGGAATATCTGGACGAGAAAGATATGGTTCTGCTGAAAATTGACGACATTAAGCAGTTGAATCCAACATTTTTTAAAAATTGTGAAAAAAATTATCATCCGGCGCAGATTGTAATTGAGTACAATGGGATGTGGAAGCTGGAAGATCTTCTGACGATAAAGTACCCAAGAAGTTTTGAACTTCAAGGCGTGTATTCAACGGTGGATGGGACAACACTGGATATGTATTTGATGAATATGCGGAATATGCTGATGGAACAGTTGACAGAATCCGAATTGATCGTCGTAAACCGCTGTGCTCCTGGAGTAGACCGTTCGGGATTCCGGCGTGCTTTGAAGGTGCAGAATCCTATGGCACAGCTGATCTTTGAAGGTTTAGACGGAAAAATTATTGAGCCTTCCGAGGAGGATCTTCCGTATGATGTAAAAGGAGATAAGATTGTTATTGATGATATGGATTTTGGCGTCTGGTATGTAGATGCGTATGATCATCCGGAATTGTACCTTCATAAAGAAATTGAATTTAAAGCACAGACATTCAGACCGAAGGGAATGAAGGACAATATGTTTGTCCCTGTACGTCAGATTATGACCTGCTGTGCAGCTGATGTCCGTTATTATGGATATCCGTGCAAGTCGGAGAAAAAGATTGAGATCACTAAACGAGCATGGGTTCGGGTAAGAGTCAGATTTGAATATGAATCACTTGCCGCTTTTGGCAGCAAACAGCCGGTTTTGTATCTGATCGATATGGAGCCTGCCGATCAACCAGAAGAAGAGGTTGTATATCTGGGTTAAATGTCTGGAATTCAGCGAAAAAGGAGCACCATTGAGAGGAAATAGATGCTTCTTTTTTTGGGCGTTTGTACCAAAAAATGAACAAAATATGGATAAGAATATCTAGACTTTTACAAAAGCAGGGACTATAATAATTATACACGTCAATATATGATTTGTATTTTCATTAAGGAGGAATAACAGAAATGGCAAGAAAAATGAAGACCATGGACGGTAATCAGGCAGCAGCTCATGCATCTTATGCGTATACAGAAGTTGCAGCTATTTACCCTATTACACCATCATCAGTTATGCCAGAACACGTAGATGAGTGGGCTACCGAAGGTAGAAAGAACATATTTGGACAGACTGTTCAGGTAACAGAGATGCAATCAGAAGCAGGTGCTGCCGGAGCAGTACACGGATCTCTTTCCGCAGGAGCTCTGACAACAACATTTACAGCATCTCAGGGATTGTTATTGATGATTCCTAACTTATATAAAGTAGCAGGTGAACAGCTTCCAGGTGTATTCAACGTATCCGCTCGTTGTGTCGCAAGCCATGCGCTGAACATCTTTGGAGATCATTCCGATGTTTATGCATGTCGTCAGACTGGTGCAGCAATGCTTTGCGAATCCAGTGTACAGGAAGTTATGGACCTGACACCGGTTGCACACTGTGCAGCATTGAAAGGAAAACTTCCATTTATCAACTTCTTTGATGGATTCCGTACATCTCACGAAATTCAGAAGATTGAGACATGGGATTATGAAGATCTGAAAGATCTGGTAGATATGGATGCAATTGATGAATTCAGAAATCATGCACTGAATCCAAATCATCCATGCCAGAGAGGTTCTGCTCAGAACCCGGATATTTTCTTCCAGGCAAGAGAAGCTTGTAATCCGTATTATGATGCTATGCCTGCAATCGTTCAGGAATATATGGATAAGGTAAATGCTAAGATCGGTACAGATTACAAACTGTTTAACTACTATGGAGCACCAGATGCAGAAAAAGTAATCATTGCTATGGGTTCAGTATGTGATACTATTGAAGAAACAATTGATTATTTAAGAGCAGCAGGAGAAAAAGTTGGTGTTGTCAAGGTTCGCCTTTACAGACCGTTCTGCGCACAGGCATTGATTGATGCAATTCCGGATACAGTTAAGACAATCAATGTACTTGACAGAACAAAAGAGCCAGGAGCTCAGGGAGAACCATTATATCTGGATGTTGTTTCTGCATTAAAAGGATCTAAGTTTGATGCAGTTCCGGTTAACGGAGGACGTTACGGATTAGGATCTAAAGATACAACACCTGCACAGATCGTTGCAGTATTTAACAATACAGAGAAACCAAGATTTACAATCGGTATTGAGGATGATGTAACAAATCTTTCACTGGAAGTTGGTGCACCTCTGGTTACTACACCGGAAGGAACGATCAACTGTAAATTCTGGGGACTTGGAGCTGACGGAACTGTTGGTGCTAACAAGAACTCCATTAAGATCATCGGTGACAATACAGACATGTATGCACAGGCTTACTTTGATTATGACTCTAAGAAGTCCGGTGGTGTTACAATGTCTCACCTTCGTTTCGGTAAGAAGCCAATCAAATCTACTTACCTGATTCATAAGGCAAACTTTGTGGCATGTCACAATCCTTCTTATATTAATAAATACAACATGGTTCAGGAATTAGTTGATGGAGGTACATTCCTTCTGAACTGTTCTTGGGATATGGAAGGACTTGAGAAACATTTACCAGGACAGGTAAAAGCATTTATTGCGAACCATGATATCAAGTTCTATACAATCGATGGTATTAAGATCGGTAAAGAGATCGGACTTGGCGGACGTATTAATACAGTCCTTCAGTCAGCATTCTTCAAACTGGCATCTATCATTCCGGAAGAAGAAGCAATCGATCTGATGAAGAAAGCAGCAAAGGCTACTTATGGAAGAAAAGGTGACAAGATCGTACAGATGAACTATGATGCGATCGATGCTGGTGCTAAACAGGTAGTTGAGATTCAGGTACCGGAAGCTTGGAAGTCTTGTGAAGATGAAGGATTATTCTCACCAGAAGTAAAAGGTGGAAAAGACGATGTTGTTGCATTCGTTAAGAATATCCAGTCTAAAGTTAATGCTCAGGAAGGTAACAATCTGCCAGTATCTGCATTTACAGAATACGCTGATGGTTCTACACCTTCAGGAAGTGCTGCATATGAGAAACGTGGAATCGCAGTAGATATCCCGGTATGGGTATCTGAAAACTGTATCCAGTGTAACCGTTGTGCATATGTCTGCCCACATGCAGTAATCCGTCCGGTAGCTCTTACAGAGGACGAGCTTGCTAAGGCTCCAGAAGGAACACAGGCAATCGACATGATCGGTATGCCAGGTCTTAAGTTCACAATGACTGTATCAGCTTATGACTGTACAGGATGTGGATCTTGTGCAAATGTATGTCCTGGAAAGAAGGGCGAGAAAGCTCTTGTTATGGCTAATATGGAAGAAAATGCAGCATCTCAGGAAGCATTTGATTTCGGACGTGAGATTGAAGTAAAACCGGAAGTTGTTGCTAAGTTTAAACCAGAGACTGTTAAGGGAAGCCAGTTCAAACAGCCATTGTTAGAGTTCTCAGGAGCTTGTGCTGGTTGTGGTGAGACTCCTTACGCAAAACTGATCACACAGTTATTCGGTGACAGAATGTACATTGCTAATGCAACAGGATGTTCTTCTATCTGGGGTAACTCTTCACCGTCTACACCATATACGATGAACTCTAAGGGACAGGGACCTGCATGGTCTAACTCTCTGTTCGAGGATAATGCTGAGTTTGGTTATGGTATGTTACTTGCTCAGAAAGCAATCAGAAAGAGACTGAAAGAAGAAGTTGAAGCAATTGCAGCATCAGATGCAGCATCTGCAGAAGTAAAAGCAGCCTGCCAGGAATATCTGGATACATTTAACTGTGGTGTTACCAATGGAGATGCTACAGATAAATTAGTTGCATTATTAGACGGATGTGATTGTGAGACATGCAAAGACATCGTTAAGAACAAAGACTTCCTCGCTAAGAAATCTCAGTGGATCTTCGGTGGTGACGGATGGGCTTATGATATCGGATTCGGTGGAGTTGACCACGTATTAGCAAGTGGCGAAGATATCAACATTATGGTATTCGATACAGAGGTTTACTCT
>JALEKG010000052.1 GCA_022769185.1 Dorea sp.
GTCAGACCACCAGTCTCATGGTCACCTGTTACAAGGATCAAAGTCTCATCCGGATGCTCGTTGTAGAATTCTACGGCACGTGCCACTGCATTATCCAGGGCAATCGTATCTTTGATGGTGCTTGTTGCATCATTTGCATGACATGCCCAGTCAATCTTTCCGCCTTCCACCATCATAAAGAATCCATTGTCATTATCCAGTACTTCAATTCCTTTATCCACATAATCTGCAAGTGCCCACTCATCTTCTGCACGATCCAGTTCATATGACATTGCACCTTCATCTGCAAGATGTTCATCAATTAAGATCGCCTTACCGTCTTCTGCCGTCAGGGCTTCTGCTTCATCCTGTGTCTTAATCACTTTATATCCAGCTTCCTCTGCCAGATCATATAAGCTTTCCTGATCTTCCTCGTCACCGGTCTCTTTTTTCAAAGCTCCGCCTGCAAAATAATCAAAACCACTGTCAATCATTTCCAGACCAATATCATAATAACTGTTTCTGGATTCCTGATGTGCATAAAATGCTGCCGGTGTTGCATGATTAATATTAACAGAAGAAATAATACCTATTTTGTAATCCTTCTGAGCCTTCAGTTTTTCAGCGATTGTTTCATATTTTTCTGAAAAATCTTCGCTCACATTGATACTTCCACTCCATGTTTTCTTTCCTGTTGCGATAGAAGTTGCTGTAGAAGCTGAATCCGGTGCAAATGAGGTACTGTCGTATGTCTGTGCGGATCCCGCAACATCAAAATCCATCATGGTAAGCTGATTTTCACTTTTCAGAACCGCTTTTTCCTCTCCGTCAACTTCAACCGTCTCACCACTCTGATTACATGCGCTTACGAAATAATTCGTCAACTGAACCTGTGGATAACTCATTCCATCTCCAATAAATAAGAAGACATATTTTGGTGCATCAGTACCTGTTTCACTTGCAGCTTCCACCTCCGTAACGGAAGTTTCTTCTGCCTTTGATCCACATCCTGTTACCAGTGAACAGGCCATCATCATTGCTAAAAATGCTGTAATAACTCTCTTCTTCACGTTTTTGTACTCCTTTCATTCCCTTTAGAGCTCTGGTACATATTCTATTGAAGAAATGAAAAGTTCTCTATCACAAAAAAGTTAAAAACCTGTTAAATCATTTCAACCGAATCATCTACAAGATTCATAATTAATTTCCCAATATCCAAATATTTGCATTATTTTCTTCCATACATTATAATATTTTCCAGAAAATACTTACGAAAAGGAGACACTGATATGAATCCGATTGCTACGATATATATGGCAAACCAATCCCGTATCGTCATTGAACTTTTACCAGAAGTTGCACCTAACACAGTTGCCAGCTTCATCTATGCTGCCAGCCATGGCGTTTTTGATGGCCATTCCATTGAACGAATTGTTCCCGGTCACTGGGTAGACATCAGCTACACCGGATTCCGCAAAAAAGAAGGACAGTATCTGATTCCTTTTGAATATGAACTGCATCCGGAGATCACACCTTTAGACTCTGATGTCGGATGTGTATGCATGGGCGGATACGATGATCTTGGACAAGCTGGATGCGAATTCTTCTTTCCGCTGCGTCCATGCCCGGAGCATAAAGGGCACTATCCAGTATTCGGAAAAGTAATTTCCGGAATCGAAGAAATCCTCCGGCTGGAACATGTCGAGATCCGTCCGGTTGATGACTTCCCAATTCCTGGGCTCGTGGTAAATACCCCAGTTGAACCAGAGACTATCGACCATGTAGAACTGGATCTGAAAGGCAATACTTATCCGGAACCAGTCCGAATAAATGAAGGAGTACTGACTCCATCCTGGGCACAGTTCTGGGAGCGTCATAAAGAGACCGCCACTGCAGAATAATAAAACCCCGGTCACAAAGACCGGGGCTCATTTCTAATATTTTTTCAACTGTTCCTCCACCACTTCAAAATGCCGCTTTACTGCTTCCTGTCCAGCTTTCAGATCTTTTTCAACCAGAGAATTATATATTCCCCAGTGTGACCGGCGCAAGATCTCTGCACGCCTCTTATCAACCAGGATTCTGGATCGAAAATCTTTAATAAATTGATCCATTAAATTACTCAGCATACTGGCATACAAATTCAGCAGACGATTATGAGATGCCTGAAGAAGAATATTGTGAAACTGTGTATCCAGATCAGCACTTTCTTTGATACCTACTGTCTCATCCATCTTTAGTAAGATCTTATGCATCTGCTCAAGTTCTTCCGGAAGTGCTTCTTCCATCGCACGTTCCAGTGCAACAGACTCATATCCTTTTCTCAGGTAAAAGATCTCTGTATAGTCTATATCTAAAAGTGCCATTACCATATTAGCCGTCCGCATCATATATTCATTTGTATCACATCGAATATAATTCCCGCTTCCCTGCAGGCATTCTATCAATCCGCTGATTTCAAGCATATGCATAACTTCACGTACCGAATTGCGGCTTACACCTAATTTTTCAGCTATTTCTCTTTCTGGCGGAATCTTATCATTCATTTTTAACTCACCGGACAAAATCTGTTCGGAAAAATAGTTAAAGACATATTCATACGTCTTCATTCCTGCCACTTTTGCTATCTCTTTCATGGTTTTCTCCTGTCTAATTATTACTCTCCGCCTAAGAGGCGAAAGTCGTCTCCCATCTGATATATCATAATAACGGATTGTTAAATAAAAAGCAAGAGTATCCCGGATGAATTCAATGTGAACGTTTCTCTATCACAGTCTCATTCTGAACTGTATAGACTTTTATTCTTTTCTTGCTCTGAATGCAGCTGTAAGCGCAGGTACGACCTCATTCAGGTTTCCTACAATACCATAATCTGCAACACCAAAGATCGGTGCATCCGCATCTTTATTAATTGCTATGATAGTATCGGCTCCCGCAATACCGGTTAAATGCTGGATTGCTCCGGAAATACCAATTGCAAAATATACTTTTGGTGCAACCGTCTTTCCAGACTGACCCACCTGGTAGACCTGTGGTTTCCAGCCCGCATCTACAACCGCACGGCTGCATCCCACAGTAGCTCCAAGTACTTCTGCCAACTCTTCAATAATCTTAAAATTCTCTGCAGAACCGACTCCACGTCCTCCAGAAACAATAATTTCAGCTTCTGCAAGATTGACAGCCTCTGAAACTTCCTGTACTCGCTTTACAAGAGAGGTACGGATCTGTTCTTCCGGAATATGCACATCTTCTTTAATGATTTTACCGGAACGGCTCTCATCATAAGCACCCTTTTTAAACACTCCCGGACGGACGGTTCCCATCTGTGGGCGGTGATCCGGACACATGATCGTTGCCATCAGATTTCCGCCAAATGTTGGACGTGTCCATGCCATATTGCCAGACTCTTCATCAACACCAATCTCTGTACAATCTGCTGTCAGACCAGTTCTGATACGGCAGGAAACTCTCGGTCCCATATCACGGCCATTATTGGTAGCACCGATAATTAGTGTCTCCGGTTTATATTTTTCAATCAATGTAACGATTGCATTCGTAAATGCGTCTGTCGTATAGTACTCATACTCCGGTCCGTCTACAACGATTGCAGAATCTGCGCCATATGCGATTGCATCTTTTGCAACGCCTTCAACATGATTTCCGATTACTACTGCCACCAGTTCGCATCCTTTCTGTTTGGCCAGTGGTCTTGCGGCATTTAATAATTCATATCCGACATTTTTCGCCTTGCCGCACTCTGTCTCAATGAATATCCACATGTTTTTATAATCACCAAGATTACTCATTTTCTCGCCCTCCTATAATATCTTTGCATCCTGAACCAGCTCTACGAGTTTTGCTGCAGCGGCCTCTGCTCTCATACCACGGATTACTACACCTGTTTTTTCTCTCACAGGTGTATATGTAGATTTTACTTTTGTCGGAGAGCCTCCCAAACCACAGCGTTCGAGGTCGATCGTTGTCAGATCAGCTTCCGAAAGAACCGGAATTTCTTTTGTTTTAGATTCTTTCCTTGTCTTATACGTTGGATATCTGGGTTCATATGGAAGTTTAACTACTGTTACTACTGCCGGAAGTTTTACAGAAATCATATCATATCCTGCATCGCACTCACGCTTTACCTGAAGTTCTCCGTCTACTTCTTTAATATCAAGGGCATACGTAACCTGTGGAATTCCCAAATGCTCCGCAATTTCAGGGCCAACCTGCGCTGTATCACCATCGATTGCCTGTTTCCCGCAAAGGATCAGATCGAATTTAATTCCCTCTTTTTCCTCTACTGCTTTGATTGACTCAGATAAGATATAACTTGTCGCAAGGGTGTCAGAACCGCCAAATTTTCTTCCTGAGATCAGATATCCTGCATCAGCGCCTACAGCAAGGCATGACCGGATAGCTTCTTTTGCCTGCGGAGGTCCCATTGTAATTACAACAAGTCTGCCGCCGAGTTTCTCTTTTAATCTGACACCTACCTCCTGGGCATATGTGTCAAATGGATTTACAATACTAGGTACTCCTGCACGGATCAGTGTATGTTTTACTGGATCGATTTTAATTTCATTAGTGTCAGGTACCTGTTTGATACAAACACAAATATTCATTTTATTCTCCTATTATTTTCAAACTCTATCAACTTTGTTACGATTTTCGGATTACAGTTTATAACAAACCTTTCCTGGATTTAAGATCATCTTTGGATCAAACACTCTCTTAATTCCTTCCATAAGTGCCATATTGGTCTCTCCTACAGAATCAACAAGATATTTAATCTTTCCGGATCCAATTCCATGTTCTCCGGACACAAGACCGCCACAGTCTGTTGCTGCTTTGTAGATAATTTCAAAGAATTTATCTACTCTCTTTTTGAACTCTTCTTCGGTCAAATCATTTGAACACTGATAGATGTGAAGATTTCCGTCTCCGGCATGACCAAATGACCGGATGATCAGTCCGCACTCTTCTCCCGTCTTATTTACAAAAGAAAGATATTCTGCAATCTTATTTACCGGAACTACAACATCGCACTCATCAAGAAGCTTTGTCTCTTCCATAATTGCCTCAAGGAAAGAAGAACGTGCTGCCCAGGCATCTTTGATTCTGGTAGGTGTATCAGCAATCAGAACATTAACAGCTCCTGCCTCCATCACAAGCTCAGCGGCCTGGTCTATCATATTTTCAACCTCATCCTCTGAGTTACCATCCAATGTTACAAGAAGGTAAGCTCCAATTTCAGTTCCATCCAGTTTCTGTGGGAATACAGCTTTTCCAATATAACGTTCCGACGCAAGGACAATTTCCCGCTCCATAAACTCAATTGCCTGAGGATCCATGTGCGCCATCTTAAACTTTGGCACTGTAGAAAGTGCTGTATCCAGATCCTTGTAAGGAATGATCAGAGATACCACTTTCTTTGGTGCAGGAATGATCTTCAGTGTAAGTTCTGTGATGATTCCAAGAGTTCCCTCAGATCCGATCATCAGATTCAGAAGAGAATATCCGGAAGAAGTCTTGGATACGGTAGCTCCCAGATGTGTGATCTCACCTGTAGGAAGAACCACTGTCATTGCTCTTACGTAATCACGTGTAGCGCCATATTTTACCGCCCTCATACCACCAGCATTAGTGGCTACATTTCCACCGACACAAGCAAATTTTTCACCCGGATCTGGCGGATAAAGCATTCCTTTACTCTGGCAATCCTGTGCAAGATCATTTAACAGAACTCCAGCTTCAATATTTACTACAAAGTTCTCCATGTCATAAGAAATAATTCTGTTCATTTTCGAAATGTCAATGAGGACGCCGCCGTAAAGCGGAACTGCTCCTCCCGCAAGTCCTGTGCCGGCTCCTCTCGGCGTTACCGGAATATTGTTCTCATAACAGATCTTCATCACAGCAGCAACTTCCTCTGTGGAACGTGGCTGAACTGCAAGATCCGGCATTTTTGTGCCATAAATCGGCATCTCATCTTTTGCGTAATCAGGATTAATATCTTCTCCCTCAAACACATGGTCAGAAACCGCTTTAATCTGTGCAACGATTTCAGGTGTTAACTGATTATACATTTTCATTTGCCTCCTTTATTTTCATTAAAATATCATTTTTTTAGATTACAGTTCCTACAAAGCAGATGATTCCTGCAATCACTACATATAAAATAAAATATTTGAACACGGAACTTAGGATTTTGCTTTCAGAGCCGACCATATTGATTGCTCCTGCTCCGATTGCAATCCCCTGCGGACAGATCATTTTACCAATTCCGGCTCCCAAAACATTGGCTGCAGCCAGCCAGGATTCACTTAGTCCAAGAGAAGCCGCTGTCTCGCTCTGAAGTCCTCCAAACAACACGCATGTTGAAGTACCAGATCCTGTAACAAACGCTCCCAGCGCTCCGATCAGTGGAGCGATCGCCGGATAAAACGCACCGGTCACAACCACCAGAAGCTGAGCGATATCAGAAATCATTCCACTATATCCCATGATCTTAGCTGTTGCCATAACAGAGCAAATCGTAAGAATTGTCTTCCAGTATTTTTTCAAGGTCTCTCCAAGAACCTGTAACATAACTCCTACCGAAGCTTTCTGAATCAAACCGCCGATGATCGCAGCAATAAAGATCATAACACCTGGTGTATTAATCCAGCTGAATCCAAGTGCGCTTCCGTTTTCACCTGCATATACAACAACAGTCGTCTTAATATCTGCAATCGCATTATGTATCGGCGGACAAAGCGTTGATGTAAGTATCAGAAGCAGGAAAATAATGATAAACGGGCTCCAGGCTTTTATGCCTTCTGAAGGAGTCAATGAATTTTGGGAACCTCTTTCCTGTTTTTCCTCTATTTCTATGGAATAATCCGGTCCTGGATTTTTATTAAAGATCCTTGCCGCGATAATTACACATACCATAGAGCAGATAGATCCGATAATATCCGGCAGCTCCGGTCCAAGAAGCTGAGCTGCAGCAAACCACGGAATCAAAAATGATAATGAAGCAATCAACGTTGTTGGAATCATTCCTTTCAGAGCTTTTAACCCTCGTCCACAGATGCAGACCATCAGAAACGGTGAAATAAATGTCAATATGCACTGAATCACTGCAACACTGCCGGCAAGTGCAAGAACATCTATTTCTGTAACAGAAGCAAGTGTTACCGTCGGAACACCTACGGAACCGAATGCAGTCGGTGTCGAATTAACAACCAGACATCCAACAACCGCACTAAATGGATCAAGTCCGATTCCAGCAAGCATAGAAGCCGGAATGGCAACGGCAGTTCCAAACCCTGCCATACCTTCCATAAAGTTTCCAAATCCCCAGCCTATGATCAGTGCCAGAACACGCTTGTCCTTTGATACGCCGGCAAGCATCTTTTTGATCTGTTCCATGGCACCTGTTTTCAGGGTCAGATTATACGTGAAGAGAGCTGCAACAATGACAAGACATATTGGCCATAATGCATTCAATATTCCTTCCAGTGCAGCTGTCGCTGTACAGATGACACTTAATTTCCAAAAGCCGACCGCTTCTACCGCAGTGATTATAAGAGCAATGACACAGGCTTTGTGTCCCGCCATCTTCAATCCGCTCAGCGCAACGATCAGCCATATGATCGGCAACATTGCAAGAATAAATTTTAAGAATAACACCGGTAACCCTCCTCCATAATTGGCTCATCCAATTTGTGTATTTTTTATCAATCGCTCTTTGTAAAACGCCATGTTTTCATGTTTTCTGATTTAAAAAATAAATTTATTACTCTTTTTGGGTCACCCATTTATGCTTTTATTTTACCACTCTTCTTTTTCATGTCAATTATTTTTTATTTTTTCATCACTTAGTCGAATCTTATGTCCATTTTTTTATTCATTTTGTACATCAACTTTTTAACAAATCGGCGTTTTTAACATTTATTGGGTAATCCATTTGTAGGAATTTACTATTTTCTTTGTAAAGCCACCTGCAATGACCATCTATAGTACATCACAGGCGGGAAATATTGTTATGCTTGACTCTTCCGCCGAATCCTTTTATAATATTCTTGTATTAGGTTGAACCTTGATCCACGTTTGTTAGGGAAAATATCTCTGGCAGACGTGGATTTTTTTAATAATCTAAAATCTTGGAGGTTTTTTATGAACAGACAGCACTTTTTCTTTCACCCTTTATTCTCGTTTATTTCTGTGATAGCCGGTAACTTTCTCTATGCTCTGACAGTAAAGTTATTCCTGCTTCCCTCCGGGCTCGTAACAGGCGGTACGACTGGAATTGCTCTGACGATCAACCACTTTTTCGGCATTTCCATCACACAGTTTGTACTCCTTTTTAATATTATTATGCTGATTGCCGGTTATCTGGTACTTGGAAAGCAGTTTGCAGCCACGACCCTGGCAAGTACATTTCTCTATCCTTTTGCACTGGAGATATTCGACCGAATTCTCGGAGACTATGTCATGACCGATGACCTTCTACTTTGCACCATATTTTCCGGATTAGGCATTGGAATCGCTCTGGGCATTGTAATCCGGTCGGGCGCATCCACCGGAGGCATGGATATTCCTCCGCTGATCCTGCAGAAAACTTTTCACATTCCTGTCTCAGGCAGTATGTACGCCTTTGACGTCGTCATCCTGCTAGGGCAGGCATTGTTTCGTCCGGCAGAAAATATTCTATATGGCATTGTGCTGGTCATGATCTATACTATGGTTTTGGATAAGCTTCTTCTGATGGGAGCTACCAGAACAGAGCTCAAAGTGATCAGTGAGAAATCAGATGAGATTCGAAATGCCATTCTCACACAGATCGACAGAGGGGTAACACTGCTGGACGGGGAAACCGGTTACTTGCGGAATAAGACACAGGTGCTTCTAAGCATTATATCCAAGCGTGAACTTCCCAAAATCGAAAAACTCATTCATTCCATTGATCCGGAGAGTTTTATCGTAGTCAGCCGAGTGAACGAAGTCAACGGACGGGGATTCTCTATGAAAAAGAAATACAGATAAAAAGATGGGAGGCAGCCACCTCCCATCTTTTAATTCCAGTTCATTCGTCCATAGATTTTTGTAGTATTCAATATTTCTTCTCGAAGCTCATCCGTAAGATTCTCTTCTGTCAGCCTCCAGCGCCAGTTAATTCCTATCGTGGACGGCTGATTGATTCTGCTTTTATTATTCAGCCCCAGATAATCCTGCATCGGAATGATACAGGTTCTGGCATTGCTCCTCATAGCCAGGCTGACAAAGGATCTGTGCAGCCATTTTTTCGGCGTATAATGATCACAAAGATAATCTCTGGCCGCCTTCAATTCTTCCTTGGTAATGCTGTCCAGCCATCCATTAATGGTTTCATTATCATGTGTTCCGGTATAAGCTACGCAGTTTTCCGGATAATTATGCGGCAGATAATCATTGGCCGAACTGGAGTCGCGAGAATCAAAAGCAAATTCCAGTACCTTCATTCCCGGGAATCCGCTTTCTCTTACAAGCTGGCGCACAGAATCTGTCATATATCCCAGGTCTTCGGCAATTACCTCATGCCATCCAAGACACTGCTCCACCCGACGGAACAATTCAATTCCCGGTCCTTTTTCCCAATGTCCTCCGGCAGCCGTTTTGTCTCCATATGGAATGGAAAAATATTCATCAAATCCCCGGAAATGATCGATTCTTACTACATCATATAATTTGAAACAATACCACAGTCTGGTCACCCACCACTGATATCCTGTATTTCTGTGATAATCCCAGCGATACAGCGGATTTCCCCAGAGCTGTCCATCTGCGGAAAAACCATCCGGCGGACATCCTGCTACTGCTGTTGGCATATTATTCTCATCCAGCTGGAACAACTCTGGATGAGACCATGTATCTGCACTGTCCATCGCAACATAAATTGGAATATCACCGATAATTTTAATTCCTTTACTATTTGCATAGTTTTTCAGCTGATACCACTGTTTAAAAAACTTAAACTGAAGATACTGCTGAAATTCGATATCAAAATACAGCTCTTCGCGATAGTAATCGAGAGAATATCCGTATCTCAGACGAATATCTTCCGGCCACTCTGTCCATGCCTTTCCTCCGAACCAGTCTTTCAGAGCCATAAATAACGCATAATCTGAAAGCCACCACTGATTCTCCTTTACAAACTTCTGATACTCCGGATTTTCACTGATATTGCTTCTTTCATACGCTTTTCGAAGAAGAGGAAAACGGTGGTCATATAATTTCTTATAACTGATATCATTCGCTTTCTTTCCAAAATCTGCCTCATCACACTCTTCTTTTGTTAAAACACCTTCCTCAATCAGCGTTTCCAGGCAGATAAAATACGGATTCCCCGCATAAGTAGAAAAAGACTGATAGGGAGAATCTCCATAGCTGGTAGGACCCAATGGAAGAATCTGCCAGTAAGTCTGTCCAGCCTCTTTGATCCAATCCACAAAACGATACGCACTTTCCGAGAAACAGCCAATTCCATATTTTGATGGCAGGCTGGATATTGGTAATAAAATACCTGCTGCTCTGTTCATAACATACTCCTTATCACGCCGGCCATCATCTGCCAGCTATTTTGCTTGTTTTTGTATTATACTATTATCATAAACTACTCTTTTTCATTTTTCTTGTAATATCTTCTTCAATTATAATACAATAATACGATTTTATATTCCATCTTCCTTTTTTCTTTTATGAACTGCAAGAACACGTGTCCCTACTACCAATGCCAATCCTATGAACGCAGTTGCGTACAGTACTTCGACACTTTCCCCTTGTTCTGCCATATCTGCGACATCATAACGATAAAAAATATAAAACACCATAGTAAGAAATGATATACCTGCACTTAATGCTTCAATCCAGATATTCGAGGAACGGTATCTTCTGGCCGGAAGCTTTGCATCCAGATAAATCGTACTCCCCATCACCAAAGCCACGACAAGCCAGCAAAAAACATTCCCCACCGTCATTTTCAGGGGGCCTCCCTGAGCAAGGAAAAAAGGAACATAAAATGCCAGAAGTGCACTGATCTCCAACAAGTGAAGCACAACCTGAAATCCGTACAATTGATTTTCCCCGATCGTCCGAATTAACATCTGCTCTGTTTCTTTTTTATAATCCTCTTCTTCTATTTTCCTTCCTGCAAGGAGTTCACTCACCTGCAGATCAAATAATTTGCAGATGTCTTCTACCAGGCATATATCTGGCAAAGACCGCCCCGTTTCCCATTTGGAAACGGCCCGGTCCGTTACCCCTAATTTTTCACCAAGCTGCTTTTGCGTCCAGTTTTTAGACTTTCTACATTCTGCGATAAACAGCCCTACTTTCTTCACATCAATCATCGCCGTGGCCTCCCCTCTCTGCTTTACGTTTATTATGGCATATCTTTCCGAAAAATGCACCATACTGTCAGTAGAGTCGGCGAAGGCTGGCCCTTACCGGCCAGCCCGTATAAACAATCCGTATTGTCTTTTATGATCTATTCATAATTCATGACCAGAAACATCGGTTTGATTGCCATAATCTCATCGAATTCTTCCTGCTCCACCGTCACACTGGAATTCAGTGCTTTCAGATCGGACTTTAAGATTTCCAAAGCCTCCGGAATCGTTTCCGTCCGTCCTTCCAGAAGAATCTCTTTCATCCGTTTCAGAACTCCAGGATGTGCATATTTTGCTGGAACTGGGAATTCTGGATATGTTTTAACATATGATTCCATGGCACTTACTGCATTTTCCAGTCGGTTTTCAATATACTTCCGGTTATTTTTCGCTGTAGGCAGTACATTGGCACCAGAAAACAGGAAGATGGCAGCCAGTCCGAACAACAGGAAATACATGGCAAATCCTGCGTGTGTGATGATTGCATAGATACCGTAAATTACGGCCGCCACTCCCATCAGGAAAATAAACAGCGCCACCCATTTATAAGCAGGATTACTTTTTTCATAGGTTCTTTTCTTCTTCGCCGCACTGCTCAGTTCAACGTACAAATCTGGTTCTTGTTCCAGATAAACCGAAGCATTATTGAGTACCTGGATACTTCCCCTTGCTTTTTCCGAGATCTGCACCGGCTTTTTCTCTGCCAGCTTTCTCTTCTTTTCTGCCAGCCGCTTTTCCGCCTCTGCACTGTGGATCCTGATCTGTGGATATCTGCTTTTTATAAATTCCAACATCTGATCCACCTGTTCCTCATGTTTAAAATTACACTGCTTTTCTTTTCCGTTGTCATATTCTACAACCAGGTACGGCAATGTTGCAAAGATTCCTTTTCCGGTAAACCCGCCTTTGCTCATGGCAACCCGTTTAAACACACGTGTCACCGAACTAAGTGGAATATAATATCTGCGGTCAAAATAAAAGCTGTTCAGATAGATTGCTTTTTCTCCAACTCCGCATGGTCCGAATTTCCTGCAGTTTTTCTTATCATTTACCAGTTCTTCCTGACTTATGGAAGCATTTCCCAGCTGTCGTGGTTTCAAAATCATATGTCATTCCCTCTTCTAAGATTCGGTTTCATTTCCCGCCAATATCTGGACTCGCAGTTATGCCTTCGCTGTATTCTGACCTTTTCTTGTGGCATAGAAGAAAATCCCCAGGAACAATGCTGCCAGGATAATTCCCACTGGATAAGCAACCTTGGTTCCAAGCCCCAGGCACTCCGGTGCATAGAAGAAATAAGTCATGGATACTGCACTCATAAATGTGGCCGGTACTGCAGTGATCCAGTAATTCTTCTTTTCGCGGAACAGGTACATGCTTGCAGTCCAGAGAACGATCATTGCTAATGTCTGGTTTGTCCAGCTGAAGTATCTCCAGATGATCGTATAATCCAGGTGTCCAATGATTGCACCTGCTGCCAGAAGCGGTACACAGAGAAGCAGACGCTTCTGATACTGATTCTGATCTACCTTAAACCAGTCTGCCAGTACAAGACGTGCACTTCGGAATGCAGTATCACCAGAAGTAATCGGACATACAATTACACCGATCATTGCAAGTGCGATACCTACACCGCCCATGGTACGTGAGCATACATCATAAATTGCTGCAGACTGTCCATTTGCCAGAATCTCACTCAGGCCTGTGCTGAGGCCGCCGGTCACTTCATACAGAGAACATCCTGCTGCCGCCCAGATCAGCGCGATCACACCTTCTGCTACCATTGCACCATAGAATACGAAATGTCCCTGATGCTCAGACTTCATACAGCGGGCCATCAGTGGAGACTGTGTAGAATGGAATCCAGAGATCGCACCACACGCAACCGTGATAAACATTACACTCCAAATCGGTGTTCCGTTTGGATGCATATTTCTGAAATTAGACCAGATCTCCGGAATCGTGTAGCTTGGATTTGTAAAAATACCAATAATAACTCCAATTGCCATGATAATCAGGCAGATACCAAACAGCGGATAGATCCGTCCGATAATCTTATCCACAGAAAGGAATGTAGCGATAAAGTAATAAGCCAGGATTACCCACAGCCAGAATTCCGGGCTTGTAAGGATACCTGTCACTCCACCCTTGGCAAACAAAGTAACAATCAGGCCTGCCGGTCCAACTGCAAATACCGTTCCGACCATTACCAGAAGAACCACACTGAATACACGCATCACATTCTTCATCAGATTGCCAAGGTAAATGCCACACACCTCTGAGATAGATGCGCCGTTGTTCCGTTCTGACAACATACCGGAAAAGTAATCATGAACTGCTCCTGCGAAAATCGTTCCACCTGTAATCCACAGGAATACTACCGGTCCCCATAAAGCACCCTGCAATGCTCCAAAAATTGGACCCAGGCCGGCAATATTCAAAAGCTGTACCAGGAACAATTTCCATTGTGGCATGACAACATAGTCAACACCATCATTGATCTTTACTGCCGGAGTTTCTCTGTCATCAGGAGCAAAGGTATTCTCCACAATTTTGCCGTACACAAAATACCCTCCTATCAGACATGCCAGACAGATGATAAAACTGATCATAATAAAACCTCCTTTTGTTAAACTTATAACGATCTTTTCTATCACCTGTTATTATAGTCCTTTTTACCCGATTTTCAATAGTTTTTTAGTTATTTCTTTTGTCTTTTTAGCTTAATTATTTCACAAGTTTTCATCTTCATTTTAGTTAATTATTACAATAGCCAGAACAGTCATTGAAATCGCAGACCGTGAGAATGCATAAATAGCCAGGGATTATAATTGTACCAGAAAAAGACAGCATCCAGTCTGTTTTGACCAAATGTTGCCTCTTCTATGGGGGACCAAAATTTTACTTTGTTTCTCTTTTATTTTACTTTTTTGAAGTAACGCTATTTACTCCTTTTACTACCATTCCTGTCAGTGCGAACAATGCTAACGCATTCGGAATTACCATCAACTGATTGAACATATCTGAAAGTCCCCACACCAGATCATTCGATGCAATTGTACCAAGGAAAATAAATACCAGTGCGATCAGCATGAATGGCTTAGTCGCTTTCGCGCCAAACAGATAATTCACATTGATTTTCGCAAACAGATTCCAGCCCAGAATCGTGGAAAATGCAAAGAAGAACAGACAATAACCAGCGCATTCAGTGTTAATACTACGAATGTATCAATAAATACTCCCGCCATAGCAACTGTTCCCTGTTCGTGAGGTGTCTTTACCTGTGCCAGCGCATGTGCAATGAGGTGTAGAACCCATACCAGCCTCATTGGAGAAAAGTCCACGTTTTGCACCCTGGCTGACTGCCACCTTCAAAGCCGCACCAAAACCGCCGCCGATAATGGCCTGTGGCTGAAATGCATACTTAAAAATCATGGCAAATGTTGCCGGAACATATTTAATCCTTATGATCAATACTCCGAAAGCTCCTAACAAAAAGATTGCTGCCATAATCGGCACTAATTTCTCCGTTACAGAGGCCAGACGGTCTACACCGCCCATAAAGATAAATGCACAGATGATGACTAATACCACACCTACGATCCAGGACGGAATTCCAAATGCAGTCTGAATCGTGGAACCAATGGAGTTGGACTGTACCATACATCCAAAGAACCCAAGTGCAAGAATGATTGCTACTGCGAAGAATCCTGCCAGGAATTTTCCAAGCCCTCCTTTGAAAGCAGTGGTTATGTAGTATACCGGACCTCCCTGGATATTTCCTTCCGCATCCTTAACTCGGGTCTGCTGGGCAAGCGTTGCTTCTGCATATATGGTTGCCATCCCAAGAAATGCAATGATCCACATCCAGAAGATTGCTCTCGGACCACCAGTCAGGATCGCTCCTGCTGAGCCGACAATATTGCCTGTACCTACCTGTGCCGCGATTGCCGTAGCTACAGCCTGGAAAGAACTCATTCCACCGCCGTGGGATCCACCTTTGAACGAAAGATCCCCAAAGATCTTCTTCAGACCTGCCCCAAGATAACGGATCTGAACAAAGTGTGTATTACTTGCCGAAAAAAAGAGCCCTCTCCCAACCAGCAACTCCTTTTGGATAGCCATAGCATCAACACGCATTTGTCAGAAAATTCCTGAGACTTTTATTCTAGCTTTTCGACTTTCACAATGACATCTGTTTTTTCTTCATAATAAATCCTATACATCGCGTCTTTTTCAAATTCAGTTGGATATATATCCTTTTTTGAAAAAATATCCAGGTAGAATAAAGGTTTTAATCCTCCTTCATTTGAAAAGCAATATTCCATTCTAAACAGATATGGATTTTCTCTATGTTCTTCTATGAATACCCCTTCATTTATAGATACTTTCAAGTCATTAATAACATATAAATGGTATCCGATTGAACATATACAAAGAAAATAACAAATCACTCCTATCAATAATTCTTTTATATTTCTTTTATCTAAAATCCAAAAACGACTGCATACTAAGAACAACAATCCAACCACACTGAAAACTAAAGCATCCGTTTTCAATTGATAATATAAACCACTTAAATCGTACATTTTTACTCCTTTACCATGGAAATACACTTCTAACTGCATTAGCAATGAAAATAAAACAATTAGATATTCTAGTTCCCCATCTTACAGATCTGCTCATGTTCTGTCTGATTTGTTTTTGCGTAATTCTAGGTTTTTTCTTATATTGTTGTCCCGCATAAGAAGAATAATTTCTTGGCATTTTTGACTCTATATGTTTTGTTACACTACTTGTTACTTTTTCCATTCCAGTATCTATAACCGTTCCAAATGCAACTCTTTTTGCAGATTGCGCTAAACTGTTTACTTGACCTTTAACATGTCTTTCTACACTCACAATAGCTTCTGCTGCTACATTTCTAATTAATGAACCAGTAAAACCAGATCCCGGAATCAATGCTGTTACTCCTGCAGCCACATATTCACCAACAGTTGACTTCGGGATAAAAATATCTGTCCCGGTTTTTCCAGCTAGCAAATTACCAATTACATCTCCTGTATATTGTGCAGCTACGCCCGCAGCAACTGCAGCAATCCAAATTTCGCCGCTCGAATCTTTTCGCATTACTGGATTATTATCACAATAAGCATAAAGATTCTTATCATACAAATCGTTAGATACACCCAATATATCCGTCGTATCCGCACTTATAAACCTACCAACCTCAGGATCATAATACCTCTTGGATACATAATAAAATCCTGTCTCGTCATCGTAGCAGTATCCACGATACCGGAATGGATTCATCCTGCCAAGATTGATTCCAGTCTGATCCATCACTCCAGTCAATCTGCCCCAGCTGTCATATGTATATGTTACAACCTCTGTTCCAGTCTTGTCAATGATCCCCAGGATATCTCCCTGGATGTTCTTTCTGTAATAATACAGTTCCTTCTGATATATTAAGGCAAAGACATTTCCTTTTTCGTCATACAGGAAGTCTATCCGTTTTCCGTCGCTGGTTTTCTGGGCAATAATTGCTGCCCCGTTCAGATAGTATTCTGTGGTGACTCCGTTGATCGTCTTCCTAATACGGTTCCCGTCGCTGTCATATGTACAGGTCTGTACCAGACCGGATGCTGTGATTTTCTTTAATGTGTGTCCTTTTTCCCATTCCATGGCCATGCTACGGTACTGAATCGGATTTCCCAGTGCATCGTAGGTGATTGCCTGTCCATTATAGGCAATAAGCTGATCTTTCCAGCCACTGGTACGGTACGTATAAGTATCTGTCTTCGTCGCAGTTGTCGTGATAACGGCTTCTTCCGTATACGGATATTCCTTTCTTACAGTAAGGTTGCCTCCTACATCATAAGTATAGGTAATGGTTTTATCCTGTTCTTTGTTGCCCTCCTGGATCAGTTGGTTCAATTCATCATATTCATATCTTACCTGGCGTACCTTGATCTGTGATCCCGCTTCCTTTTTTGAAATCTCTGTAATGTTTCCATTCTCATCATAATTGTAATAGACGGTTCCGGTTGCTTCTTTCACCGATGCTACCAGGTTGGTTGTGATTCCCTCTCTCTTTCCTGGAATATAAGTATACTGTGTCTCCTTGGTAACGGTATCAGAACACAAAAGCATCTGCTTTGTCATACGTGCCAGAGGATCATACTCATAGTGGATACGGTCTGTTCCGTTGATTCGAACCCCATAACCTAATCCTGGTCGCTGCTGTCTGGAAGTATCTCCATAGATGAATTCCGTCTGATTTCCACTTTTATCCACACGGTAAACATAGGATTTCACACGATTCTTCCCATCATATACGATGCGCAGTTTCATTCCGTCAGAACTATCTGTTCCCAGAAGTCTTCCGATCATATCATACTGGTAACTGTTTACAACACCATTTCTGTGATCTTCATGCTTTACGACATTTCCATAAGCATCATATGTATTCGTGAACAGCTTTTCCTCCGTTCCGTCGACTTTCACCAGATATTGTCCAGCCAACTGTTCTTCCTCATTATACTCGTTACGGATTGCTTCCCCGGTCACATAAGTAACCCGGTCTGTCAGACCGTTCCGGTTACGGTATATCGTATGCTCCAGTTCACTTTCTCCGGCTGATACGGATTCCAGATTGCCATAAGCATCATATCCGTATGTATAATTGAAACCATTATGCGTGATAGATTTGATCCGGTCATTTTCATAAGTATAAGCTACTTTTACCGCCTTTTTGCCTACACTTTTCTGAACTCCCGTCAACTGATCTGTATCAGCATCGTAGGTATAGGAAGTTGCATTTCCCTTTACATCCAGGGCTTTCATAAGCAGTCGGTTGTTTGAATCATATTCATAACGCACTACATTTCCTCTGGAATCCGTCATGCTCTCTACCTGTCTGCCATCAGAAGTATAAGTCATGGCAGATTCCAGCCATTCGCTACACTCCTCCAAGATCCACCACTTATTTACCTGTGCGGACTTATGGGCAGTCAGGATGATATCGGTTGACTGCTTATAATCATAATTCATCACGTCAAGTGCTACATTTCCATCTTTGCAGATGATTGCGTATCCGGTTCCCTTTCCTGTTTCTACTTCTTCAAATCGGAACATCTGACTGGGTGCGCCAGATGCTCTCTCTGCCAGCGCCAGGATTGGATAACCACCGGAATTGGCTCCGTTTTTCGCCAGTACCATGCCCGGTGCATGAAGCGGTTCTAACAGATAATAAGTATCATCTGCTGCACTCATACGAAACTGCTGATTTAGTCCTCCGTTACCAAAATACTGCATTGTTCTTGATCCTGCTGCGTTCTTAAAGCCCTGCACATCAATATACTGTCCAGAATGGCGTACTCTGATGGAAACAATCTTTCCGTCTCCCGGTGCTGCAGATATCGTTCCTTCATCTGCCGATTCAAAGTACCAATCCTGATACAAGTTCGTTTCTGCCAAAGTATAGCTCTGGACTGCCTGGCTGTTCTCCGTACTTTTTGTCGCGTTGGAAAGTCCTCTCTTGTCCTTAGTCGAACGGTTACTGATCTGATAACTCCCGTCTTTTTTGGGATGAATTTTCCACTTCTGCGCATCAGAATTATTTGCACTATAAAGCTGAACTGTTGCACCATCTGTATCTGACATTCCTTTCAGATCCAGACGATATCCAGATGCATCTGCTAATTCCAGGAACACATATCCTTTTCCACAATCCTCAACTTTCCATTTCTGTCCGATTCCACCATTATACTGATATAGTTGAATAATAGTATTATTCTGTACCGCTGCTCCTTTGACATCCAGATATTTCCCGGATACTTTTTCTCTGATATAATATGTTCTTCCTGGAGTTACTGTCTTTAGATGTTTTCCGCCTTCTACTGTCATCTTAATTGGCTGCCCCTTGGTATTATAATCAAAGGCGTAACGCACTCCTTCGGAGTTTGCTGCTCTGACCAGATGGTTCTTCTCGTCATAACCATATTCAAAAGAAGTTCCGTCAAGATTACCCATTCTGGTAAGACTTCCTTTTTTATCACTGACGAAATGCAATTTTTCAGCCGCACTTTCCGCATTGACCAAATTACCTTCCTCATCATACTGATAAGTTTCTCCATCATCTTTGATCAGCTGAACACCTTTAAACAAAATCTGGTTTGCCTGATTATAACACATCAGATATACATGAATTGCCTTATAGGCCTTCTTCGTGCTTTCACCCTCGTCATCTGTACTGAAAGTATTATTTACAAACTGCCATCCATTGATATTTGGATTACACTTGAAGTGATGCCATTTTACGGAATCGTCTGAATAGATCACTGCTGCAGATATAGAAAACTGCTTTCCCGGAATTCCAAGACCTTTTACCCAGCAACTTAGATGGAAGATGTCTCCTTCCTGACCACTGATACTCACACCCCGCATACAGGACACATTCTTCTCAATATCTCCTGTAAGTGCTGCACATCTTCCTCGTTCGGAAGTTACAACACTCTTCGTTGCCGTACCGGAAAAGGTCCAATTGTCAGGAACGTTATTCGTACAATACTCAAATCCCGGATTCATTATCAGATTCAGTTTATTCGCTACAACGCCAGTCTCCAACTGCACACCGCTGACATACAGTGTTCCCTTCATCCCAAAAATTCCAGCGAATACTTTCACAGATTCCTCTTGTTCCAACTGGAAGGTCAAAGAAAGTCTCTCCCAGCCGTTATCCACTTCTTCATCTGTGGCATAATCAATGTATCGTTCTCCCAATGTCTGCTTCTGATTCGCATGTAAGATTGCAAGTCCAGCTCCTTTTCCAGAATTATTTTCGTCATTAAATTCTGCTGTTTTCATATATGCTGATAAAGTGTAGGTTCCCGGTTGCAGTGTTACATCCTGACAGATTCCTTCTTCGGATGAAGCATCCATCTTCACTAGTTTTACACTTTTCGTCCCTGAATAACCGTCTGTTCTTACGATGGTTCCTTTCTGTCCGTCTGAGGTTCGATAAGTATACCAGTCATTTGTAGAAGCAAATAGTTGATTCTTTAGAAGTCCATATACCGTTTTCTGCACGGATCCATCTTTGCTGAGCTTATGATTCTTCATTCCTGAAGTATAGTAAGTATAATTATTCGCATATCCACCAGAGTCCTGTACGTCTGTCGGACGTCCCATGTTATCAAAATGATAAGTAATCTTCTTATTATCGGATGTCTGTCCGAGTTCACCATCCAATCCAGGTTCTTCAAAGATTGTCGTATTTCCATTCTCATAACTAATCTTCAATTCCTGTCCCGGAGTACTCTCTGTACCAGTTTCTGTGATTTTGCTGACACGTGGGATTCTGAAATCACTGGTATAGTTATATTTCACCCTGTATCCATTCGGATTCGTCACACTTAACAGTTTATGAGAGCTATCATAGGTAAAGATGGTCTTCTTCCCATCCGGATAGGTAATCTCAGATAGGTTTCCTGCATTGTCATAAACATACTGTACGGAACGCCCTGCCGTATCCTTTACTGCCAGAATTCTGGATAAGGATGCATCCTGCTTATAAACGATATCCACTCTTCCTCCAGTCGCATCTGTAATATAATCAATATAATTCTGCGTAGAATTCGGCTCATACTCATAGGTAATCTTATTTCCATCCAGGTCTTCGATAAAACGGATAAATCCATCCTTCCCAAAGATGTATTTCACTTTGTCTTTCGTTTCCATGGTAATATTATGATCATAATCTGCTCCGGAAGTTGCAGTAATGACAAACCCCAGCCCGTCTTCGTCCTTTAGTTTATTTCCATCTGATGTATCCTTGTAAAAGTAATGCTTTGTACCGTCCTTATCCGTGTAAACATATGGATAATCCGTGATTCCTGTAGATGTCATTTTCTGCAGGCAATCCAGGGTCCAACCATAACCCTGCCGGGAAGATGTTCCAGCTTCGCTGGAATTATATATGTGACGGATGCTTGCCTGCAGCGGTCCTCCGTCCGTCTGTACATCCTGATGGATCCATACCAGATTACCAGTAAAGTCATTGACATAACCTGTCCCGGCACGTCCTGCTGACTGTTCATGATAACTCTGGTAATCTTCCAGACCATTTACATTACGATAATAAAATACACCACTCGGATACTGGTCAGAAGACATCTGCGGATGATCTGAAGAATAAAACCTTGCATAAGCACGATTAGCAAGTGTTGTATCCTCTTCATACTTCGAACGAATCATGATTCCATAATTATTACCAGTGTTATACCACTGACGCACTAACCTGGTCACATCGAATCCAATCGGTGTGATCGTAATAGTATTTCCGTTTCTCACCTGTCCAACTTTTTTATAATCCAGGATATGACTGTCTACGGAGGGCTGATTACTCCATCTTGCGGTCTTCTCAGCCCAGTTGTTCTTGATCTCGTGTGCCATCAATGGAATCGTTAATGTCCCATATGTAGAATATTCATACTGCCAGATATACATCGTTGCTGCATAAATGATAGAGCCCTTTCCAATATCCGGTAGATTCTTAAACCTAAGTAATGCTCTCATCTTACCAAGCTCATCACTTTTTCCTGCGAGGAAAGACCCATAAGCATAAACTGCACTGGCATCTTCGGAAGCATTTCCTCCAGAGAAGATATATGTATCCTCAATATTCGCCTTGGTCTTACTGGTCTCTGTCATTGGATCAATTACAACCGGATATGCTCGGCCTTCTGCCATTAGCCAGTTCAAATCCGGTACAATCGTAACAATACTTCTATCCTCCTGAGAATCTATCCGGAACTCTACATTCTGTGAACAGCTTCCTGCCTGATCATACATATATGGCTTCACCAGTTTATAGATTTGTTCCGACTCATTTTCTCCTTCACCTCCGTCCTGTGACACTCGGTATACTCCGATTCCACCATCTACATCTTTCTGCATATTCAGCCCCGGATGGGTGAACGAAAATATCAATGGCTGTACTGCCGCCTCCTTAGTTTTCAGACGGATATTTTCCTTGATCTGTTCTCCCTGTACCGCGTAATGTAGATCAATTCCAAGGAGAATATCATCATAGATTCCTTCACTGACCAGATGCGGTACTCCCATCATCTGACGGATAATAGAATCCTCAAATCTTCCGGAGTTGTCAATCTCTGTGATATCTGTTCCCTCTGAGTTATCTGTATCTTCCTCATTCTCAGTTGTCATTTCTACTGCTGTTTCTAAGCCTATTATTCCTGCTGTCGCTGTTTCCACTACAGTTTCTTCTACTGTTTTTTCTTCTGTCCCTTTTACTGCCGCTACCGCAAGTTTCTCTGGAGCATTCCAGAATTCAGATTCTGTCAAAACACGAAAACAGCTAGTAAATGGCTGAATTTCCTGTACAATTACTTGCGTTGACTCAGCATCCATAATTTCAGCTTTTTCTATGGATATACTATCCACATTCTGTGTACTTTCCGACTGTATCGGAGTTTCGATCCTCCAGGACAGCTTCATTCCTTCTTTCTCAAGGCTCACTAATTCTTCTTCATCTGCAGTCTCCGCAAAGCTGACCCTCACAGAAGAACCATGATTCCTATAAACTCTTTTTCCACCTTCTTCTACTGCTTCCAGACGATTATCAATCTCTTTCCACTCCCCGTCTTCTTCATAATGCACCGGCACTGGGTAGATAGCCGCTGCCATTCCTTTCTGTGCCATCTGAAAATGCTTTACGCATTTCTCTCTCTTTTCCGGCACCTCTCTTAAAATCTGTTCCTTCATACTTATATCCATTCCTTTCGCTTCATTCAAGGCACAAAACGTTATGAAAACATTGGCTTAAGCAATCTCTTTTTCTATAATTCTTCTTATAGGGAACTCGGTATACTACAAATCACAGGGAGGTGAATTGGCTATTCCACTTCTGGAATAACCGAATACTTATATGTGTAGTCCGCCGTTTCAAGCACAAATAAGCGTGACACCAATCACGTAATCTTATCTTTGTATAAACAATCTCGTTTATGGCTCAGATGTTCAGTCAATGCCGTCTCTCCCTATAATTCTGTTGAACATTTTTGTTCTGAAAGGAGTCCCTATGGTTTTAAAAATCGTGTTCAAAATTTGTTGTGGTATCGATGTCAAAAAAACTTTGTAGTGGCTTGCATTGCTAAAACTGATAAGCATGGCGTTACCACTTACGAGAGCCATCTCTTTTCGACCTACACGAAAGGTCTGAAACAGTTGTTGAAATGGCTGCTCGACCGTAATTGCAAGGATGTTTGTATGGAATCTATCGGTAAATACTGGATTCCGGTTTATAACGTCTTAGAAAATGACTGTTCCATCATCCTCGCTCATCCAAAGTGTATTAAGGCTATTCGTGGAAAAAACTGACAAGAAAGATGCGAAATGGATTGCTGACCTTTTTAAGCATGCTCTTGTTGCCGGTAGCTTTATGCCCACTGCCAATATCCGGCAGCTTCGTGACCTTATGTGTTACCGTTTCAAACTGACCTGCTTCAAATCCAGCGAAAAGAACCGATACCAGAACTGCCTCACGGTTTCCAACATCCAGTTGGCAAGTGTTGTCTCTGACACTTTTGGCAAGAGTTCTCAGAAAAATATAGCTAAGCTTCTTGAAAATCCTGATGATATTTCTTTTGATATTGAATCTTTAATCCACGGTTCCATGAAGGATAAACTCCCTGATCTGGAACTCGCCATTGACGGATATATTACTCCTGAACAGGCTGCTAAATTAAAGATCATTAAAGATCATTTTGATAACTTTGAATCCCGGAAAGCAGAGTTAGAAGAACTCATTCTTGCGCTCGCCAGTCCCTATCAGCAGGAAATTTCCATTATCCTGGACGCTCCAGGTTTTAAAAGCACCTTTTCTGCAATCGATGTTATTTCCGAAATCGGAACAAATATGGAAGCTTTTCCTTCGGCGAAACATTTATGCTCATAGTCTGGCCTCACTCCGACCAATAATGAAGGTGCAGGGAAGGAAAAAACTGTCCGGGTTTCCAAAGCCGGATGCTATATCAAGCCTCTTCTTGTGCAGTGCGCCAACGTTGCAATTAAGAGCAAACAGCATCCTTAAATTCATAACCGCTACCTACGTATCAAAAAGCGTCGCGGTTATAAGAAAGCAATCATTGCTATTGCAAGGATGCTTCTTATAACATTGTACCATATGCTCAAAAATGGTGAATACTATAATTCAGATTTATATAAAAAATCTGATGTCCTTCTGACAACTCGTGAAATAACCGTTGATCAGGCTATTTTAATGGCTCAGTTCCAAGGTTACCTCATCAAGTCAGCAACGGAATAACCTGTAACTTTGTCTACATATTCAATTTTTAAATCAGCCACCGAAAGATGGCTTTGTTGTGATACGATTAAAGTAATGGATAACCTCTACTTTTCATTTTCAATCTTTTGTCTCCTTATATTGAAATGATTTGGGCATTTGCTAAATGCCGCAACCCATTGATTTTACTGGGTTTTCTCGTTGCTTATATATAAATTTTCTCTCCACTCATGGTAAAATATAAGTAACCACACAAACATCTCACACACGAGAGGAGAAAAAATTTATGGCTAATAATTATCATCAGCTTTCACTTAAAGATACTTTTTCAGACTGCAAGGACATGTTTGTGGATGATGTTCCTTCCTTTTTTCAACTTCTGGAGCAGCATTTTGATATTTCT
>JALEKG010000054.1 GCA_022769185.1 Dorea sp.
CCTAACCGTGTGTCAATCTGTGCCTGGTCGGATGGAGAGTAATCAGTATTGATTGCAATATAAGGGATGTGTTTTGTCTTGGTAACAAATGTTTTTACAGAATCAGATTCAATTGCAAATGTATGACAGGCTTGAAGAAGGACTTCTACCACGCCATCTACCTGATATTCATCGATCTGCACATCCAGAGCTTCAAGACGTCCAGGATTCGGACTCATAACAGAGCAATTTACACGAAGATATTTTTCAGCAATTGCAGTAATTGGATCTTTGGTTTCATCAATCGGATCCTTTTTTTCACGTGGACCACAGCAGTTTTCAAAACCGACAACATCGGCACCTAATTCTTCGATTCGTTTCACAATCTTGTCCATAACTCCGGTTGTAGGACATCCGGTAATCAAGATACGCGGACGAGATGGTTTTCCCTTATATTCATGCTCATACAGATCCTTTAATTCAGCGGTACGTTTCTCGAGGAAAGCAATTTTCTGTTCCAGATCCGGAGAAAATTCATTGGAAGCAATAACGGTACTGATCTCATATCCGGTGATCGGAGACGGCTTTAAACGTGCTACTTCAAAGAAATCCAATACGGCTTTACGTTCTCTGTTGCGGAGTTTGATAGCATCGCGGATCTTATCATCGGTAATAGTTATTCCATAGAATTCTTCCAGATCTTCTTTGACGCTGATGACCTCCTGCTTCCAGAATTCCAGTGCGCCTCTTCCTGTTTTTCCTGGAGGAAGCTGCATGATATGACAGTGTTTTAGTTCGCTCATCAGTTCATACATTTTCTTCTTGCCGTCACAGGTAGTCTCAGCAAGTACCATGTCAGAAAAATAGAAAAACGGACAGCGATCTGTCACAGCAGCTCCATAACTTGCCTTGATGAGAGGACATAGATTCTTGGGAAGACGAATCTCGGCAGCGGGGATATTGTCGTCGCCGATACCGCACAGAACTACTGCAACAGCGTCAGCAGCAAGGATCAGTTCCCAAGGAGTATAAGTGCAGAATACTCCGACAATACGGCGTCCTTGTTCTTTCAATTCCTTCATGGTAAGGAAAGCTTTTTTTCTTGCCTCAGGATAGGATTCAAAGTTCTCGGGCAATACAAATTCAGGCATAATCGTAAACCTCCTTTAGTATGTTTTCATGTCATCGTAGGATATGAAATCTACTACAATTATAGAATAATTTTCAGGGAAAATGAAATAGAAACAATCAATGTCAATATAGGAACTATCTATTAGACATTGCACCAGGAACGTTTTAAAATATAGATACAGGTACATACACAGTATACAGGAAGATGGAAAAATGCGTTTGGAATACATAAGAAGTTTTATTAGTGTAGTAAATTGTAAAAGTTTTTCTCTTGCGGCGAAGAAGATGTTTCTTTCGCAGCCGACGATCAGTACACATATTAAGCAGCTGGAATCAGAGCTGGGGGTACAGCTCCTGGTGCGGTCAACGAAAGATGTCATACTGTCTGAGGAAGGGATTATATTTTATCCTTTTGCAGTACGTTTATTGGAAACAGAGAACGAAGCTCTTGCTCAACTGCATAAGACAGAGAATCAGATTAAGGGAAGTGTGTCCATAGCTACTTCTTCCGTTCCAGGACATTACATTTTGCCACAATTCCTTTCTTATGCAAGAAATAAATATCCGGATGTAAGTTATGAGATTAAAGAAGGAGACAGTGAACAAGTGATTCAGGCAATTCTTCATTTTGAAACGGATATTGGAATAGGGAGTATTCGAAGTACGAATGAAAAATGTATGTGTCTGCCACTTTTGATGGATCAGATTGTTCTGGTGACACCTAATACAGAAGAATATCGTAGTATGAACGGTATATTTCCGATTGAACGCTTAAAGAGAGAAACTTATGTATTAAGAGAAGTTGGAAGTGGAACAAAACTGGCTGCGGAGAGTATTGAACAGTCGTTGAATCTCCATACCAAACCTCTAAAAGTTGCCATGCAGGCAGAATCATCCGAAATGGTACGAAGAGGAGTGGAGCAAGGCTTAGGAGTTGCTTTTATCAGTAATCTTGCAGTAAAGGATTCCGTAGAACGAGAAAAGATTTTAAAGTTTGAAATTCCAGATATGGATACGAGACGGCAGATCTATCTTATTTATCATAAAGACAGAGTTATGACTCTTCCGATTACAAGTGTTATGAAAACGCTGAAACAGTACTGTCAGAAAATGTGAAGTATAGAAACAGGATTGTAAAAAGAATCTTAATGAAAATGACGCAGACATGTAAAAAGGATTGATGTAAGTTACAGACAACTACTGTATTACATCAATCCTTTTTATCTTATGACTATCGATAACGGGCAACCTGGTGGCCATGCCTTGTTTTGTGTTATCTATTGTGCTCTCCATCTTAGCAGAACTTTTTCTGCGAACACCATAATTGTATCAATCAAGAAACCGATCAGACCGGCAATGATCATATAAGCAATGACCTTTTCCGTCTGCATTTTTCCTTGAGCTTCCACCATACAGTAGCCGAATCCGGCACTGGTAGCAATAAACTCCGCTCATATAACGGACATCCAGCCCATTCCTATTGCAAGCCGAAGACCTGTCATTACGCCAGGAAGCGATCCGGGAAGAACTACATCTTTAATGACTCCCAGTGTCTTTGCACCCATGGATCTTGCAGCGTTATAGAAATCCCTGCTAATATCTTGTACGCCTGCGATGGTATTTAATATAATGGTGAAAATTCCACTGAAAGCTATCAGGAAGATCGTCGGACCATCGCCGATGCCAAACCATACGATTGCAAGAGGTACCCATGCCATAATCGGGACCTGTCTGAGCGAATTCATGAACGGGGAGATTGCCCGAAGAAGTTTTGGGGAATACCCCATCAGCATTCCCAGAGGGAATCCAATAACAAATGCATACAAAGAACCTGTAAGGACACGTCTCATTGTAATTCCCAGATTCCGCAGAACATACATATCTGTCAGAGAATAAACTACTTCTTTCAGTACATCCTCAAGATATGGAAATAAGAAAGGTTTATCTACGATATGTGCAGCGGTATACCAGATAAGGGCAATAATTATGAGTGCAACGAAAGCGGCAACGTTGCGATTTTTTCCGCCCATTTTCCGCCAGCGGTTACGATCACTATTATTCGTGGCAGCGCGCATACGATTTAACTGCTGATTGTTGTTTTCTCCCAATCTATATCCTCCTTTCCGAAAGAAATATTAACTTTTGTTTATATTAATACAGTGAAATCATACCAAAAATAGGTCATGGAAAATAGAATTATTAAGGAATAAAATATTAAGAAAATATAATATTTGTATTTTTAATAAACAAACAAAACAGGAGGATTTATAGATATAATGATGAAGCAAATAAAGAAATTAGGAAAGAAACTGAGGATAATTATGGAAAAACCGTGTATTGAATATATCATTGCCTGTGCATGATGCGAGGTGTTTGGGGACTTGGTTCAAGTCCTGGAGAAGGAATATGAAGGGAAAGTTCATGTCAAAATATACAGAGCAGGAAAGGACTTCGATTATATTCCAAAATATGGCGCAGTTACAAAAAGTATGCTGGTAATTAACGAGAAGAAGGCAGTTACAAAACTGACAAAGCCAGCAATACGAAAAGCATTTGAGGAGGCAATCAAAACATGTTAGCTGAATTTGGAAAGTTTTTGTTAAGAATTCTGAATTCCACCTGGAATATGCTGAACAGTTCATCTGCCTGGATGATTTTCAGTTTCTGTGTAGCAGGCCTTCTACATGAGTTTTTAAAGCCGGAAAAAATACAGAAGACTTCGATCGGTTCGAAAAAGGTAAGCGGAGTATTCTGGACTACTTTATCAGGTATGTTTATTCCAATCTGCAGCTGCGGTACGATTCCGCTTGGAATTAGTATGTATTATAGCGGAGCCTATCTGGGGCCGACGCTGGCATTTATGACCAGTACACCGATGATCAATCCAATTGCGCTGGTTCTGGCTTATGGTATGCTGGGCAAAGAAATTGCAACAATCTATCTGATTACAGGATTTGTAGCGCCGATAATCATCGGAATTTTGGCAAATAAATTTGCAGGAAATGAATTACATATCGGATTGCAGAAGCAGATGGAGTCGCAGCCGATTTCATTGGAAACAGAGGATGAAGAAGAGTCGGATGGCGCGCCGATGATTCGGCTGGAATATGAAGAACCGGGATTCTGGGATAAGATTAAATCAGGGCTTCGATGGTCATTTACAGAATTAAGTGTGACAATCAGTAAATATACAGTATCAGGTATGTTGATCGCAGGACTGTTGTTTAATATTGTTCCGCAGTCATTTATCCAGGATTATCTGGGACAGCCTGGTTTTGTATCTTTATTTGGAATTACGGTTGTAGCAGCTTTGATGTATGTGTGTGCAGTAGGACATATTCCATTTATCGCAGCGCTGGTTGCAAGCGGAGCAGCACCTGGGGTTGCAATCACATTTCTGATGGCAGGTGCCGGAACGAATATTCCGGAATTATTGACGATTAGTAAGACCATTGGAAAACGCGCGATGTTCATGTATTTCAGTATGGTAGTCGTTATTTCTAATGTTGTAGGTTATATCACGAATCGGCTGTTGATGCCGGGATTTACTCCAGTACTGGATTATGATCAGACACAGCACACGATTTCTTATGCAAATAAAATGATCGTTGTTATGCCTGAATGGGGCAAGAATCTCTGCAGTATCATCCTGGTGTGCTTTGCACTGGTTTCGCTTTACAGGGTAATTAATGCAAAAGTGAAAAAGCAGAGTGTAGTATAAAAATGAAGATTCATAAGATAATGTTTGTGGTAATAGGGCTGTTCCTGCTGGCCGGGATTGGCTCGACGCTCTTCCTTCCAAAAGAAGAGAAAAAGAATAAAGAAGCAGAGATTAAGATCGGGGCTGGAGATGACATTTCCGGAATCCTGATGGATGAGACCGTCAAGGGGCTGGAAGAAAAGTATCAGGTTTCAAAATCATTGGAGAGCTCTTCGTTTCAGGATTGCTGTAGTAATACTGCGCAGTGGGCACTGAATGCAAAAGAGATTAATGTGGGTTTTTATTGTCCCCATATCGCAAAGCATACGATTGAAAATAACAAAGATGTAGAAATCTGTGGCCCGGTGATCATGAACGGGGAAACCATTGTCTATAAAAAGAATTGGGACGAAGTCACGCATATGGGAGTCTTGCAGGGAAGAGAACAGTCAAAATCCCTGGCATCCGAAACTTATCCTCAGATTGAACGGTTCAGTGAGATCTCTCAAAAAGGGATCTTGTATGCCATGGAAGACGAGCAGGTGGATGCTGCAATTCTGGACGTAACAAAGGCAGCGGCAGTGCCGGAGTGCAGGAATCAGTCTCTTTCTGATAACGACTATATTTCCTATGTGCTTGTGGTAGATAAGGAATTTGAAAGGACAGAGGAATTCAAGGACTTTATCACATATTATAATCAGGCAGTTTCCAGATTGAATGATTCTGGATATCTGGCGAAGGTACTAGGAGTAAGTGAAGATTGGGTGAAAGAAAAAAATATTAAATTTTTGACACTGGATATAAAGGAGTAGATGAAAATGTCAATTTCAGTACAGGGGATATCAAAAAGCTTTAAAGGAAGAAAAAAAGGTGATTCGGAAAATGAAGTGTTAAAGGATGTGTCTTTTGAAGTGGAAGAGGGACAATTTGTATGTCTTCTTGGACCATCTGGATGTGGTAAGACTACGACACTTACGATTATTGCAGGATTTCAGAAGCCAACGGAAGGAATCATCAAGGTAAATGGAAAAGAAGTAACCAAACCGGGGCCGGACCGTGCATTTATGTTCCAGAATTACGCATTATTTCCATGGCTTAAGGTTGGAGAGAATATTGAGTATCCGATGAAAAAGATGAAAGTACCAAAGGAAGAGAGAAAGAAGAGATTAAAAGATCTTCTGGAGATGGCACAGCTTACAGAATACGAACACTATTATATTCACGAGATTTCTGGTGGTATGAAACAGAGAGTTGCATTGCTTCGCGCGTTGGCGTGTGATCCGAAGGTCCTTTTGATGGACGAGCCTCTCGGTGCAGTTGACTTTCAGATGAGACAGCTTTTACAGATTCAGCTAGAAAATATTCTGAGTCAGAAGGAGACAACCTCCCTTATGGTCACCCATGATGTGGATGAGTCAGTTTATTTAAGTGACCGCGTGATTGTGATGTCAAGAGATCACGGCAAGATTCTGGAAGATGTAAAAATCGATCTTCCAAGACCGCGTGACCGGACGGCACCGGAATATCACGAATATGTGGATCATTTGACCATGATTCTGAAGTCTGCGCTGAGTGGTGGAGTATTTACACAGGAAGATAAAGATATTATGGAATTTATCCAGGGAGTGGAAAGTGGCAAAAAACCATTACATGAAGTGGTTGGAACGACTGCTTAATATTTGGAAAGAAAATATAAGAAAACAATAAAGAAAGTGAAATCAGAGGAATGACACAGAATATACATCAGAAATTTACCGACAGGCAGAATGAATTAAGATTATATATTATACAGTTTACTGTTGATCATGCATGTCCTTTCCAACTGGAGCAGGATAAAGAAGAGGCAATGGAAAAGCTTCATATGACTGCGGTAGAATATGAGAAGATTGTAGAGTGCTTAATTTCCGGAGATGGAATGGTTGCGGATGAAGAAGGAAATGTGAATTTTATCTATCCAGTGTCCGCTCTGGAGACGAAGCATCGAGTCACTTTAGAAGATGGACGAAGCTTTTGCGCCATGTGCGCCATTGATGCAATGGGAACTGCTTTTACTTTTCATCAGAATGTTGAGGTTCATTCCACATGTGCAGTTTGCGGAGAACCAGTATATGTGAAGATTATAAATGGAAAAGTTGCTGATTATTCTCCACAGACGCTTCATGCATTGACATTTCCACTGGGAGAGCTTTCAAACTGGGCAGGTTCCTGCTGAAATGTAATGAATTTCTTCTGCAGTAGTGCAGAATTTGATCAATATGTTACGGATATGGAGCTGGACCCGGAAACTTTAATCAAGGCCGATATCAATCGTGCATTGGAAGAGGCGAAGGCTACATTTGAAGTATAAATTATTTTTATACAGGAGGTATATTTATGAAAGTAGCTTACTTATTGGAATCAGAACATGCAAGAGAGATCCTGGAGAATATGATCATTCCACAGCTGGAAGAAAATCGTCATGGAGCAGAGGTCGCTGGAATGATGTTTTTCTTTGATAATGCATATATGCTGGTTGAGGGATCAGATATTGCAGCAAGACTGCAGGCATTAAGTGAGAAGACCGGAATGCTTCTGATGGCATGCGATAGATGTTGCTATCAGAGAGATATTGCAGATAAGCTGATTGCACCTGCAGGAATTGGATGTTTTCCGAATGTATATGCAGCGTTAGAACCTGCTGCAGTAGATCAGGTAATTACCTTATAGGAAGGGGACGGACTATGAGAGTTTTAAGTACACCGGGACTCTGCTGTCCAGATTGTGCAGCAAAGATTGACAAGGCTTTGGAGGAAGCTGGAATCGATCATAAGGTGAGTCTGGAAGATAAAACAGTGTCTGTTTGTGATTGTGATCATTGTATGGAGACTGCAATGGAAATATTAGCGGATCTGGGATTTGAAGCAAATAGAATAGCGTAAACGAACAAAAGAACTGTGCACGTTATGTGTGCAGTTCTTTTTCCTCTTGAAAACTGTGAGGGAAGACGCTACAATAAGTAATGCGAGTGGATTGAAGGAATAAAGGAGATTAGAATTGTGGAAAATGGAAATATAGCGCCGATAGGAGTGTTTGATTCCGGTGTAGGCGGACTTACTGTTGCAAGGGAAATTATGCGTCAGCTCCCAGAGGAAAATGTAGTATATTTTGGTGATACAGCGAGAGTTCCTTACGGTAGTAAATCGAAAAATAATATTATCCGGTATTCCAGACAGATTATCCGGTTTTTGAGAACAAAAAATGTAAAAGCAATTGTCATTGCATGTAATACGGCCAGTGCGCTGGCATTGGAGACTGTACAGAAGGAAATTGACATTCCGATTATTGGTGTGATCATTCCAGGAGCAAGGGCGGCCGTTTCAGAGACGAGAAATGGGAAAATAGGGGTTCTGGGAACGGAAGCAACGATTAGAAGTGAGACCTATACGAAGGTGATTCATCAATTAAAACCAGATGCAGAAGTACTTGGAAAGCCTTGCCCACTTTTCGTACCTCTGGTAGAGGAAGGATTTGCTAAGCATAAGATTACACAAGAAGTAATTGATATCTATCTGTCAGATATGAAGAAGACAGATATTGACACTATGATACTGGGATGTACACATTATCCGCTGCTGCGTTCCAGAATTATTGAGTATTTTGGAGAAAAGGTACATATTGTGAATCCGGCTTATGAAACAGCAATGGATCTGAAGATAATCTTGAATGAGAAGGGAATTGCCAATCATTCCGGTACTCCTGCGACCTATGATTTTTATGTCAGTGACGCTGCGGAGAAATTTACTGAGTTTGCGAATTCTATCCTTCCATATGATGTGACAAAGACGAAGCAGATCAATATAGAAGAATATTAGGAGATATTATGACGAAAGATGTTTTACTAAGTATATCCGGTCTTCATTATGATATGACCGGAACAATCGAAGATAATGAGGATAACGAACCCATTGAGGTGATTACGCCGGCAACGTATTATCTGAAAAATGGAAAACATTATGTGGTCTATGATGAAGTGGTGGAGGGGATGCCGGGGACGATTAAAAACAAGGTGCGCATTACGGAGGACCAGAAGCTTGAGATCATGAAGAGTGGTGTATCCAATGCACATATGGTATTTGAAAAGGATAAGATCAATATGACCCAGTATGAGACTCCTTACGGTGAACTGATGCTGGGGGTGCATACGAAGGATATGAAAGTGATTGTTACGGAGAATCTGATAGAAGTCCGGGTGAATTACGCACTGGATATAAACAGCGAGCCGGTTGCAGACTGTAATATCTCAATGAATATAAAAGCATTGGAACATTAAAATTCCAATGCTTTTAATAGTCTGTCCTATGTAATTCGAATTACTTATTTCTTAATCTGGCAAAGAAACCTTTCTTCTTCTGTGGTGTTTCCAGAGGACCTCTTACACCTTTGACGGCAGTGATGTAAATGCCACTGATAGTAGCCTTTACTTCCTTCTTTACAGGAATCAGTGGATAGATCTGTGCATCACACATTAAAGTCATGATCTTAGGCCCGATCTTTGCTTTGACAACAGGTACTTTGGAACGACGAAGATACTTCGGAGTGTTGTCAAGAACGATCTGAGGGAAACCGGCATCTTTCAGCTTCATCTTACGCTTGTCAATGATCAGCATAGATACTGTCTGTGCAACTGCGTCCAACTGTTTCTGCTGTTCAGCCTGTTTCTTTTCTGCCCTTTTACCAAGAAAATATAATGCGATACATGCAATGATCAGAATCACAAGAATCACAAGTAATACAATTGTAAATGTCTTCACCATGAACCTCCTAAAAATCTGTTTTCATGACGTATATTGTAACATTCTTTAAGTTCAAGTGCAAGAGCTCCTAAGATTTTCAATTACATTTTATTATCATAATCTGATAAAAGCGTGAAATATATGTGAAAAAGCTATGAAATTTATCTTGAATGTGCTATAACATAAAGGTATGAATTTTTTATCAGATGAATTTTAACGAGGTGTAATATGAAAAAGAAAATGATAGTTTTATTAACAGGGATTTTGGCTGCTTCCATTATCTTGTCCGGCTGTGCCGCCAGTAAGGGACTGGAGACAGATGATCTGGCGATCAGTATGTACAAGGGAGTAGAAGTAGATGCAGTAGATAAGCCGGAAGAAGTAACCGATGAAAAAGTGGATGAGACGATTGAAGCAACACTTCAGGCGAATGCAACTACGAAAGAAATTACGGATCGTGCAGTACAGAAAGGGGATACCGCGACCATTGATTTTGTAGGAAAGATGGATGGAGAAGAGTTTGAAGGCGGTTCTTCTACAGATTATCCTCTGGAAATTGGGTCAGGCCAGTTTATTGAAGGCTTTGAGGATAGTGTCGTTGGTCATGAGATTGGAGATACCTATGACTGGGATGGAAAATTCCCGGAAGATTTTGGAAATGAAAAATTTAATGGAAAAGACGTTGTATTCACGATAACGGTCAAGGGAATCTCAGAACAGGAAGTTCCTGAGTTGAATGATGAATTTGTAAAAAGTGTTTCAGAGACATCAAAGACGGTAGAAGATTACAAGAAAGAGGTAAAAAAACAGTTAGAAGAAGATGGCGAAAAAGATTATAATGATAAACTCAGCCAGGAAGTATGGAAGAAAGTTCTGGAAAACACGGAAGTTAAGAAATATCCACAGGATGAAGTAAAGGAAATTTCAGATTCTCTGATTGAGCAGTATAAATCAGCGGCAGATTATTATGGCATGACTTACGAAGATTTCCTGGAAGAGCAGATGGGATCTTCTGTAGAAGATTTCGAAAAGCAGGTAGACGATGCTGCAAAATACAGTGTGAAACAGGATATGGTAACTCAGGCCATTGCTGATAAGGAGAAGATTAAACTGGATGATAAGACTTACGAAAAACAGTTGAAACAGATGGCTGAGACATATGGATATGAAGATGTAGATGCGCTGAAGGAAGCTGCATCAGAAGAAGATCTGAAAGATATTGCGCTGAACAATCTGGTCAAGGACTGGCTGACAGAGCATTGCATACAGGTTTCGTCTAAATAACTGACAATAAAAAAGCAGAGCCGGAGAGCTAGTGTGTGGGAAAGATTTCCTTCCATTGTCCCGGCTCTAAATTTTTATCCAGTACAATATCACCAATGGAGATTCGTTTTAATTCGATGACACAGCAGTGAACCGTTTTCATCATACGGCGGATCTGTCGTTTCTTTCCCTCAGTGATAGTAATGGTTCCGTAAGTGACAGGATGTTCTGGACGATTGTTTTGGATATCTTTCTGAATTTCTGCTGGGAGAGAAGGGAGAATATCAGAAAGAATGGCATGTCCGGTGATGTTAATCTTTGCAGGAGAGGTAGGGGCAGAAGCTCCTTTTAACAAGACCCCATTTTCCAGTTCCTGAATTCTGTTTAACGTCAGATCTCCAAGAACGGTAAATTCATAAGTCTTTTCCTTATGGTGACTAGGATGTGTAAGTTCCTGATTCCACATTCCGTCATCGGTGATCAAAAGAAGTCCGGTGGTTTCACGGTCCAGGCGGCCTACCGGGGTCAGATGCCCATTCTTAAGTTCTGAAAAATAATCCATAACGGTGGGATAGCGTTTATCGCGGCGTGCGGTTACACAGCCGAATGGTTTATGGAACATATAATAATGATACATAGATCAGATACCTCCAGTTATTCATTTTCTGTATATTTGGACCGGTACTGTCCGGGAGTCATCCCGTACGTCTTTTTGAAAGTACGCATAAAATGTTCTGAATTCTCATAGCCCACCAGTTCGCAGATAGAAGCAATACTTAAAGGGGTCTCTTTCAAAGCGCGACATGCCTGTGTGAGCTTGATCTCTTTGATGATCTGTAAAAAAGTACGTCCGGTTCCTTCTTTGATCAGTGTACTAAAATGAGAAGTGCTGAACCCGAAATGTTCTGCGGCTTCGCTTAAGGTAACAGTCTGGTAGTTGCGGTTCAGATAATTCATAATGTCTGGCATGGAAATACTTCCATAGGATTTGGCCAGAATGGATTCAATGTCATTTTCATGAAATCTGAGAAGCTGAGCCCAGAGCAAGATCAACAAGGTATTTAAAAAGGTGTTTTTATATTTTCCACGTCCCAGATATTCAATATACAGATCCTGAAGAACGTTATGGATGATGGTATCATTCCCGGTATGGAAAATCAGATAATTCCCTTCCGTTTTTTGGAACAGTACATGTGAAAAGAATTGAGACAGTGCACTGTTATTGGCAACCATTGGGAAAAAGTGGATTTAAAAGTACTGGAACGGACAATGATATTGAATGCTACGCTGTCGTCGAAGATGCCAATGTTATGTTTGGTTCCGGCGGAACGATCAGAACATCTCCAGTATGCAGCTGATGCTGGATCCCTTGGATTGCAACGTCTGCAGTGCCATTATAGATACAGAGAATCTCAAAAAATTCATGTTGATGGACAAATACAGGAGTATAGCGGAAATGTTTTCTGAGTATGATATTTCCAGGAATATTTCGGAAAAACAGAGGTTCATCCATATATGGGAACCAGGGCTCATTCCGAAGGGCAGGAACATAGAGCTGATGTTTCTGGATGAAGGAGAGATCCAGATGTTTCACGTATTCCTCAAATGTATCCGGGTGCTCTTTTTCATAGATGTAGAGATCTCGGTAGAACAGTTCATCTTCTTCATATTCATGGATAAAAGTGTCAAAATTTTCTTTTGTAATTTTCATAATTTCCTCCATATCTGAAAATATCCACGGATTCTTCTTTTCGTTTCTTTTTTGTCAGTGTATCATATTCTTACAGAATTTCGTAAAAAAGATCAGTAAATCTCCGAAAAAAATTCAATTGGATAATTCCATGAAAAGTTTAAGATGAAATCATCAAGAAAAACGGAGGTATTAAGAAATGAGTAACCAAACAAATAACCAGTCAATTGGAAAATGGAGACAGAGAATAGGATATGGTTCATCTGACTTCGCATGTAATCTGATCTGGCAGATGATCTCACTTTATCTGCTTTATTTCTACACAAATGTGATGCATTTGAATGCAGCAGCAGTCAGCGTGATGTTTCTCGTTACAAAAGTGTTTGATGGTGTAACGGACCTTATTGTTGGATTTCTGATCGATAAGACGAATACCAGATGGGGAAAATCCAGACCGTGGATTCTTTTTGGAGCAATTCCGTTTGGAATTACATCTGTACTCGCATTTAGTGTACCGAATATTTCCCAGACAGGAATGCTGATATATGCGTATGTTACATATATTCTGTTGTCCCTTTCATATACGATTGTTAATATTCCGATGGCATCCATTCTTCCTTCTTTAACGGAAGATCCACAGGAACGGACGGTACTGGCATCCTGCCGAACTTTCTTTTCATCCATCGGTTCTACAGTGGTAAGTGCATTTGCCCTTACACTGGTAGATCAGTTTGGAAATGGAAATGAAGCGCTTGGTTTCCGGCTGGTTATGATCTTATTTGGAATAATCGGATGTGCCGTATTTTTCTTCTGCTTCTTTAATACAAGAGAAATTGTAGAAGTGCATACAGAAAAGGTCAGCTTGAAAGCGAATATTATGTGTCTGATACAAAATAAGCCATGGAAATTGTTTGCCCTGAATATTATCTGGTTTTTTGGAGGATATGTGATCCAGGCAAGTGCAGTGATTTACTATTTTACTTATGTGGTAGCAAATGAAGCTCTGGTACAGATTGTAGCAACGATTACTACTCTGGTACCGATTGTTGCAAACTTATGTGCACCGTTCCTTACAAAGTTGACAACAAAGAGAAATCTGATGATTGCTGGAAATGTTCTGCATAGTGCGGGGCTTCTGTGATTACAATGGCGTTCTATGACCTGGATAAGAAGTACGCACAGATTGCGAAAGAACTTGAGGAAAGAAGAACCAGGCTTTCAGCTGAAAGATAAAGAATGAAGTTGAGAACAAAAAGTGGTAAAATAGATTGCAGGAGGTACAATGATGGCAATGGTAAGTATTGACCTTGATATGAATCGTGTTACGAATGAGCGGTTTCTGGAGAAAGCAAATTCCTGTGCTCCGAAATTAAAAGAATTTATCGTACATCCGGTGTCGGTGGTAGATATCCGGAAAAATGGAAGGGATTATCCGGATGTATCCGTATTAGATGTGCCTGAAAATATTCCTAATTATCATATGAAGAAAGGAGACAAACTGTGTCTGGATTTTGGAGATCACCAGGTGGGTTATGTGACACTAAAACTGGCTGCGGTAGGAAGTCCCCAGGATGCACCGGCTTATTTCAGATTGAAATTTGGAGAAATTGCAAAGGAAATGGTGGAGTGTTCAGAGGATTATGATGGATGGATCAGTCGTGGATGGATTCAGGAAGAGTATATTCATGTAGATGTGCTCCCGACTACACTGGAGCTTCCGAGGAGATATGCATTTCGATATCTGGAAATTGAGACGATTGATACTTCATTGAAATGGCAGCTGGTAGTAGAAGATGTTGAGTGCAGAAGTGTATCTTCTGTGGATGCGGCAGATGTAAAGCCACTTGAGACAGAAGATGAGATGCTGCAAAAAATAGATCAGGTCAGTATTCGTACTTTACAAAACTGTATGCAGTCTGTATTTGAGGATGGACCCAAAAGAGACCGGCGCCTGTGGATCGGGGATCTGAGATTGCAGGCACTGGCAAATTATGCGACATTCCAGAATTATGATCTGGTGAAAAGATGCCTGTATCTGTTTGCTGCACAGACAAGAGAAGACGGCAGAGTAAGTGCCTGCCTCTTTACCGAACCCCAATTCATAGTAGATGATACATTTTTTGCAGATTATTCTCTGTTTTTTGCTCCAATCTTGATGGATTATTATGAAGAAACAGGAGATATAGAGACGTTAAGGGATCTGGCACCCTGCGCATTCCGTCAGATTGAATTGATCAGTCAGCTGTTTAATGAAAAAGAGCTGATCGAGGGTGAAGGTTCTGTTCCGAATATGTGGTGCTTCATTGACTGGACAGAAGGTCTGGATAAGCAGGCAGCGGCACAGGCAGTTTACATTTATTGTGAGAGACGTGCGCGCCGGATTGCGGAAATTCTTGGAGAGGCAGAAAAAGCAGAGGAGATGCGGTTGGATATTGCAAAAAAGACAGATGCGGCAAGGAATCTTTTGTGGGACGAAGAACAGGGTCTGTTTGTCAGTGGAGAAGACCGGCAGATCTCTTATGCAAGTCAAGTGTGGATGGTGCTAGCAGAAGTAGTGGATCCTGGAAAAGGTGGAGAAATTATGGACCACGTTATCGCAATGGATCCTGAAAAAGGAATGGTATCTCCATATATGAACCATCATTTTGTAGAAGCTCTGCTTATGTGTGGAAGAAAAGAAAAAGCACTGGAACATCTGAAATATTACTGGGGAGGCATGATCAAACTGGGAGCGGATACATTCTGGGAACTTTATAATCCCGAGAATCCGGCAGAGTCACCATATGGATCCAGTATCGTAAACAGCTATTGCCATGCATGGAGTTGTACCCCGACATACTTATTGAGAAAATCAATGTAGGAAGGAGTGTAATTATGAATATAAAAGAACTTGTGAGTCAGATGACATTAGAGGAGAAGGCGGCAATGTGTTCTGGCAATGATTTCTGGCATACCGAACCGGTAGCGCGTCTGGGGATTCCAAGAACTATGGTAAGTGATGGCCCTCACGGGCTTCGTAAACAACCTGAGGAATGTGATGGAGACCATCTGGGATTAAATGGAGCAATTGAGGCAGTCTGTTTTCCGGCTGCCTGTGCAACGGCGTGTTCATTTGACCGGGATATGATGTATGATATGGGGCAGATTCTGGGAAAAGAGTGTCAGGCGGAAAAGGTGTCTGTGCTGCTCGGACCGGCTGTAAATATCAAGCGCTCTCCATTGTGTGGAAGAAACTTTGAGTATTTATCTGAGGATCCATATGTAGCGGGCGAATTGTCTGCTGCTTATATTAATGGTGTACAGTCACAGAATATCGGCACATCAATCAAGCATTTTGCAGCAAATAATCAGGAAACTGCACGAATGTCTGCATCTTCCAATGCGAATGAAAGAACACTGCGGGAGATTTATCTTCCAGCGTTTGAAACGGCAGTAAAAAAAGCACAGCCATGGACGGTGATGTGTTCTTACAACCAGATCAATGGAGAATATGCGTCTCAGAATCACTGGCTGCTCACAGAAGTACTTCGTGATGAATGGGGATTTGAAGGATATGTAATGTCTGACTGGGGAGCGGTCCGTGACCGTGTGAAAGGGATTGCTGCCGGAATGGATCTGGAAATGCCAGGAAGTAATGGGGTTAACGATCAGGCAATCATTCAGGCTGTTCAGAGTGGAGCTTTGAGTGAGGAAGATCTGAATGCTTCTGTGGAGAGAATCTTGAATATTGTGTTCCGTTATGAAAAAGGAAAAGAAGTGGGCGGTTCCGTATTTGACCGGGAAAAGGATTATGAGAAGGCTTTGGAAATTGCTAAAAAATGTATTGTACTTCTGAAAAATGAAGGGGTACTTCCTCTCAAAAAAGAGGAAAAAGTAGCATTTATTGGAGGATTCGCAGAGACTCCGCGTTATCAGGGCGGCGGCAGTTCCCATATTCATGCACATAAAGTAACATCTGCGTTGTCTATGGCTTCTGAATATGGAGACATCCGCTATGCGAAAGGATTTCCGGCAGACGCAGACCGGACAGAGCCGGTATTATTTGAAGAGGCAATGAAAACAGCAAAGGATGCTGACAAGGTAGTTGTATTTGCAGGGCTGCCTGATATATTCGAGTCTGAAGGCTATGACCGGATACATATGCAGCTTCCGGAATGTCAGAATGTATTAATTGAAAAGCTTCTTGAGCTTGGAAAGCCGATGATCGTTGTTCTGCACAATGGCTCTCCGGTAGAACTTCCGTGGGCTGATCGTGTGCAGGGAATTGTAGAAGCATATCTTTGCGGTGAGGCCGTCGGTGAGGCTGAGATGGAGATCCTTTATGGCAGAGTGAATCCGTCAGGAAAGCTTGCAGAGACATTTCCGAAGAGACTGGAGGACAACCCGAGTTACTTGAATTTTGCTGGGAAGTCTAAAGATGTGGATTATTCAGAAGGAGTATTTGTGGGATACCGATATTATGACAGCAAAGATATGGAAGTATTGTTCCCATTTGGTTATGGTCTCAGTTATACGACATTTGCATATGGTAATCTGCAGATAGAGAAAAAGAGTGAGAGCGGAAGAGATGGCATCAATGTCAGCGTGGATGTTACAAATACAGGGGAAATGGCAGGAAAAGAGATCGTTCAGCTGTATGTGGCAGACCATACGCAAAGTGCCATCCGTCCGATACAGGAATTGAGGCAATTTGCATCGGTATGGCTGGAAGCAGGAGAGACAAAGAAGGTAGTAATGGAGTTGGATGAACGTGCCTTTTCCTGGTATGACGAGACACAGCATGACTGGTATGCGGCGGACGGAGTGTATGAAATCCGTGTAGGAAGATCTTCCCGTGACATTGAACTGACGGCAGAGGTGATATTGACGGATGGGAAAGAGAAGAAGCCGGTTATTGATGCCAATGTAATGCTAGGAGATCTGCTGGATTATTCAGGAACAAAAAAGTATGTGGAACAAAATCTGGTACAGTATCTGGATGGATTTACAGGAGGAAAGGCGATCGATGAATGTGATGAAATGGAGAAGAGCATGATTTACTATATGCCACTTAGTTCTTTGAGAAGCTTTTCTAATATGACAAACGAGAAAATTGATGAAATAGTGAAAGAATTGAATGCGTTACTTTAACTATTTCAGGTTGGAATTTTTATAAAATAGAAATTGGAGTTGACATAAAAACAAAAGCATGCTATTATTACTGGCAACAGAAGGAGGTTGTATAGCATGCAAGAATGTAGAGTTTGCAGTACGTTGATTAAGCAGATTCACGATGAGATGGAAAAACGGGCTAATAATTCTCTGCGGTCTCAGGATCTGACGATGGCTCAGGTTGGCGTCCTGATGGAATTATACAGGGCTTCTGGAAAGCAGCTTCCTTTAAAAGAGCTGGAGCACAGACTCCATGTAGCCCAGTCAACAGCAGCAGGAATTGTAGTACGACTGGAGCAGAAAAGATTTGTAGAAAGCTTTGGAAGTCCGGGAGACCGCAGGATTAAGATGGTGAAGATTACTGCTGACGGTGAAGCCTGTTGTCTGGTGGCAGAGCAGCAGATGAAGAACGCAGAAGAAGAACTCCTGGCAGGACTTACTGAGACTGAACGCTCTATCTTTCTAAGCTTATTACAGAAAGTCTGCGATACACTCATCTGATCATAAAGGCGAAAGGTCATGCATATTTTAATTTTTAGATCTGGCATGACTTTCAGCCTTTCTTTATGAATAAAATAAAAGCATGCTGTTAATAGCGTGCTTACAAAAAAGGAGGAAAAGATAATGACAAAAGATTCAAATGGAATGGAGATATTTCACAAAGCACCAGTGCCAAAAGCAGTGCTTACGAATGCATTGCCTGCAATGGCCGCAATGCTGATGGTCTTGATCTATAACCTGGCAGACACCTTTTTTATTGGACAGACCCATGATGCACTGCAAGTGGCAGCAGTTTCTCTGGCAACGCCGGTATTTTTGATTTTTATGGCACTGGGAACCATCTTTGGAATAGGTGGTACATCAGTAATTTCACGGGCAATGGGAGAAGGGAAGGAAGAATATGCCAAAAAAGTATGTTCCTTTTGTATGTGGGGATGTGTTGGGACCGGAATCGTGATATCAGTGCTCTTTCTTATCTTTATGGATCATTACTGATGAGCATATCTCAGATTGTGGTAAATAGTCGGATGGCGGCATATGGAGATATGGCAGTGGCGGGAATTGGTGTTGCAATGAAGGTGACGATGATGACTGGAATGGTCTGTATCGGATTTGGCCAGGGGGTTCAGCCATTACTTGGATATTGTGAAGGTGCAAAGCTGTGGGAACGGCTTAAGAAAGTTATGAAATTTTCTCTGATTTTTTCTTTTGCATTGAGCAGCGTCATGACAATACTCTGCTATCTGTTCACGAATCAGATTGTAAGGGTATTCCTGACGGATCCGGAAGCATTTCAGTATGGAGTCAGATTCTCCAGGGTTCTCTTAACCACCAGCTTCCTGTTTGGAATATTCTATGTGCTATCCAATGCATTACAGGCGATGGGAGCAGCGACAGAGGCGTTGATCATCAATCTCAGCCGTCAGGGACTGATCTATATTCCGGCATTATTCATTCTGGAAGCGATGTTAGGAGTGACCGGCCTGGTATGGGCTCAGCCAGTGGCAGATCTGTTGTCGACAGCACTGGTAGCGATTCTGTATATCAGAACGATGAGAAGAAAAGATGGAGAGTAAGAAAAAAAGCCCTTGAATTTCAAGGGCTTTCATCGTGCGGAGAATGGGACTTGAACCCACACAGGATAAACTCCCACTAGAACCTGAATCTAGCGCGTCTGCCATTCCGCCATCTCCGCTGACAAAAGATATTCTATCACAGGATACATGAGAATGCAAACACTTTTTTAAAAAAACTAAAAAAATTTATTTTACTTCAATCCCATTGACTTCCAGATGATCGTCAATTGCGATGACCAGGCAGCGTCTGCCGTCGATTTCGCGGGTTTCGACCAGATCGGAGCGTTCAGGATTCACTTTTACGATAACATCCGGGGTTTGGATCTGAAATGTTTTTGCGCTGGCAATGTTTGCTGCGAGTAATGTTTTGTGTTCGCCGACGGTTTCTTCGAATTCTTTGTCGAAAGATTCCAGCTTTTCCTCGGCCACACCACTTCGGGATAAGAGTTTCTTAACATCCGGTTTAGATAATTCTAATGGTTCCGGTGCTTCTTTAGATTCTTCCAGCATTTCATTCAGATTGTCGTGGATATTGCGGATTACTTCATAATCGCAGTCTTCTCCGAGGGTGTCACTGATGATGGCCTGGAAGGTTGATTTCTGATCTCCTGCGGTCAGTGGGATGGTGGCACCCAGCACGTTTGCGATGAATGCAGGCTGAAGTTCTTCCGGCTTCTTTGTGTAATACAGGACATTATGAAGATCTGCAGAGCGGTCCTGGAATGCCGGGAAGAGGAAGCCCTTGACAGGGGCATCTACGATCCAGTCTCGAATACGATCTTCAATATTATTGGTGACAGCGTTGTAAGTCAGTCCGGCTTTTGTCAGATTTACCGGACAAATGCTGCATAAAATGTGGTCGTAGACAGTTTCGGAGGCATCGAACATTTCCATTCCGTCTTTTGCTACACCGGGAACGTCATAAACTGCATGAATCAGAACGATGAAATAATTTTCACCATATTCGTAATTTTCAATGACCTTGTCGTAGAATTCGTCCAGAAGAAAATCATCTTCCAGTCTGCTGTCACGAAGTTTTAGCAGAAATTCCTGTGTACCCCCGTTCAGTTCCTGCTCCAGTGGAAATTCCATATTGATCAGATTTTTCCCAAGTGTGCCGGAAAGCGTATGTTTAAAGATATCAAAGTATTTAAAAGCTTCTTCTTCCGGCAGAGATAAGAAAGCTTTTTTCATTTCCATTTTTTTCTCTTTTTCATGATCCACATAGCAGCCACAAATACGAGTGATCGCGCAATTTTCAGGAGTAAACTGCTTGCGGATTTCCAGTACTTCTTTTTTATTCATATTGTACACTCCCTTTTTAGACTGTATCCAATCTTAGCATATTCGGATTCATTTTGCCAGTACATTGTTTGAAGAAAAATAGCAAAGTACAGGAAGATCTTTCGAATTCTCATTGTAAAGAGTGAACAGGCCAAGTATAATATAGGAAGAAATATGTCAAAATAAGAAAAGAGAGGGAAAATAGATGGGAAATATATTTGACATTTTGGGGCCTGTCATGGTAGGACCATCCAGTTCGCATACAGCCGGAGCTGCACGTATTGGTTTGATTGCAAGACAGCTTTATGGAAGACAGCCGGAGAAAGCAACGGTATATCTGCATGGTTCTTTTGCCGCTACAGGAAAGGGACATGGAACAGACAAAGCATTGATTGCAGGGCTTCTGGGTATGCTTCCAGACGATATGCGGATTCCGTCGAGTTTTGAAGTGGCAAAAGAAGAGGGAATGGAATTTACGATTCAAAATAAGGATATTAAAGAGGCGCACCCAAATACTGCACAGATTATAATGGAAGCAGAAGGAGTGCCTACGATGACGATCCAGGCATATTCCATTGGCGGAGGAAGGATTCGTGTATGTAAGCTGGATGGGCTTGATGTAAACTTTAGTGGTGAGAGTTGTACTCTGATCATTCGGAATGTGGATGAACCTGGCAGGATTATGGAAGTTGCGGCGGCTCTTAGTAAGGCAGAGATCAATGTTGCTACGATGCAGGTGTTCCGTGACAAGCGGGGAGGAACTGCTGTAATGGTTGTAGAGACAGATCAGATTGTCCCAAAGACTGCAATTGATGATCTGGAGAGTAAACCAGGAATCATTCGAGTAAAATTTCTGGATCCAAATGGAACAACTGTTTAGAACAGAGTTTTGCTTTGAGGCAGAGCGTGGGATGAATGAATCAATCATAGGTGGAGGATGTAAAAAGTATGTCATATCAATCAATGAATGAAGCAAAAGAAAGGTGTGAAAGAGAAGAAATTCCTTTCTGGAAAGCAATACAGCTGGAGGATGCGGAAGAACGTGGTATCGAAGTTGAGGACTCCTGGAATAAGATGAAGTATATGTGGCAGTCTATGCAGGATGCGCTGGATGCTTATGAGCCGGATCTTATATCACGAAGCGGCCTTGTGGGGAAAGAAGGCGGCCTGATGGAAGCATATCGGGAAAAAGGGAATACATTATGCGGAGATTTTATGGCGAAAGTGATGACGAATGCGCTGAAAATGGGATGCAACAATGCCTGCATGAAGCGTATTGTTGCGGCACCGACAGCGGGAGCATGCGGAGTACTGCCGGCTGTTTTGGTTACGTATTATCGTGAGTTTGATGTTCCAGAAGAAACGATGATCGAAGCAATGTATGTAGCTGCAGGCCTGGGACAGATTATTGCAAACCGGGCATATCTTGCCGGGGCATCTGGTGGATGCCAGGCAGAGATAGGTTCTGGTTCCGGTATGGCGGCAGGTGCCATCTGCTATGTCAGAGGTGGAAGTACCGGACAGATTGGAGATGCATGTGCAATGGCACTTAAGAACCTGATGGGGCTGGTATGCGACCCAGTGGGAGGCCTGGTAGAGGTTCCATGTGTAAAGCGCAATGTCGGAGGAGCGGTAAATGCGATGGCTGCTGCTGATATGGCATTGGCAGGGATTACGAGCAAGATTCCTGTTGATCAGGTCATTGATGCGATGAAGGAGGTAGGGGACAAGATGGATGTTTCCTTACGGGAGACTGGAGTCGGCGGAGTGGCAGGAAGTCTTGCTGCTGAGAAAGTTGTAAAGAGGATGAATATGTAGACAATAAAAAGACAAAGAGACTGGGCAACAGTCTTTTTTCTTTGTGATAGTAGTTATTTGGATGCTGCCGTATGTGCTTTACGAACTGCCGATGGAGTGCATCCGTAGATCTGTCTGAACACCCGGTTAAATAATTTCTGGTTGGTGAACCCGTTATCCTCCAGTAATTCGGCGATAGGGGTATCGGTCATCTCCAGATCCTGATAGATGTGGGAAGCACGTACTTCATTTAAATACTGAAGGAAAGACATTCCCATATGCTTTTTAAAGAACCGGCAGAAGTATTCTTTCCCAAGTCCGAGCTCACCTGCGATATCATCCAGGGTGATCGGCTCACGAAAATGTTCAGATACATAGGTTATAATGGTCCGGATCCGTTCAGCAGACATATGATCAATTTTGGCAGTTGAGGGTGCCGTGCTTGTGGAAAAATTACGAATCAGCCTTGCGAAAATCTGTAGGATTATTCCTTCTGTTTCCATAGCATATGCCGGCGATTCTGTAATATAGAGTCTGGTGATTGTTTCCATCATTTTACAGAGCTTCAGATAATCTAAGAGATTTTCATCGGTAATGTCATCTGGTGTGCAGTGAATCTGATAGAGATTCAGACCAGGAAAATATTTTTCCATATAGTATTTGGAAATATGGATACAGATGAACATAGAAGCCCGGTCATAGGTGTAGGTGCTGTGCACCTGGCGTGATTCAATGGCCATCAGGCGCTTTTTTTGTAATTTGTATTTTTTTCCGTCAATAATGATATCACTTTCTCCGTTCAGGTGGTAGAGCAGCTCCAGTTCTTCGTGCCAATGCAGAGGATGATAGCCGCCGGGAGATGTTATATAACTAATACGAATGCCAGTATCAAAAGGTTCACGGAATGTTTCGTATTGTGGTATTGCCATAGTTGTCTTCTCCTTATCATAACAAAATTAGATACGTTTTTGGGTAGCAGGAATGCTGATTTTGTATAAAAACAATACTTCAAAAATAGAAAAAAGTCAATATCGACTTAAAATAGGTCAAAATGACACCTATCATTTAACAAAAAAAGGAATTAAGATAATGATTGTAACAAGAAAGACATAACAAATCAAAAAGGAGAGATAATTATGAGTAATGCAGCAGTAATGAATACTTCCGCTTATAAAACAGGAAGCAATCGTGTTAGTTTAAAAGAAAGACTTGCAAAATATTGGAATGAAAACCGCAAAACAATCCTTGCAGGATTAATGGCAATGAATGGAAATGGAAACTATATTGATTATATGCAGCTGTTTGAAGAAAAATAATGAATACGGAAGAATATCGGAATGAAAAGAAAATGGGGTAAAGAGAGTAGCTTTTAGATGAATTCAAAGTTTCTCTCTTTTTTACTGCTAAATATTTTGATAATCAAAATACTTGACAAGCAAAGCATATTGTTATATACTTTGAAAGTCAAAATAATTTGTATTCAAAATAAATCAGAGGTATTCATATGACTGGAAAAATATGTGGGACGGGATCTTATACACCGTCATTCACGATGGACAATCATGATATTGCAAAGCTGGTGGATACCAGCGATGAGTGGATACAGGAGCGTACAGGAGTCATAAGACGGCATATCATTCAGGAGGAGACGACGGTATCCATGGCCTGTGAGGCTGGAAGAAGAGCACTGGAAAATGCGAAGATGTCAGCAGATGAAATTGACCTGATCCTCGTTTCTACCATTTCCTCTAATGTAGTGATTCCATGTACAGCCTGTGAGGTTCAAAAAGAGTTGGGAGCAGTCAACGCCACTTGTTTTGATCTGAGTGCTGCATGTACTGGATTTGTGATTGCGTATAATACGGCGCTTTCCTATATTACAGCTGGTATATATAAGAACGTTCTGGTTATTGGAAGTGAAAGCCTGTCAAATCTCACGAACTGGAAAGATCGAGGAACTTGTATTTTATTTGGAGATGGTGCAGGAGCAGCTGTTGTGAAAGCTTGTGACCAGAAGACTTATATTCCTGTGACACACTCGGACGGGGCCAGTGGAGAAGCATTAAAATGTAGCAGCCGTTATGATAGGAATGGTCTTACGAAGAAAGTGATTCCGGAAGAATGGATGGATAACCGTTATCTGATGCAGATGGATGGCAGAGCAGTATTCAAATTTGCAGTGAAGAGTGTTCCACAGGCTGTGGAAGAAGTTCTGGATAAGAATCAGATCCAAAAAGATGAGATCGTATGGTATATCCTTCATCAGGCAAATCGCCGGATCGTGGAATCTGTAGCAAAGCGATTAGGAGAATCGATCGAGAAATTTCCGATGAATCTTCAGGAATACGGAAATACATCTTCTGCAAGTATTCCGATTCTGTTGGATGAGATGAATCGGAGCGGGAAACTAAAGAAGGGTCAGAAGATTGTTTTGGCAGGATTCGGCGCAGGGCTTACCTGGGGAGCATCCATTCTTGAATGGTGTCTGTAAGGATCGTTAAGACGGGATAAACCGGGGCAGTCTGTCTATACGGTTTATATATAAAAAGATTATTAAGAAAGAAAAAGAGAAAAGGAGACAATGAAATGTTAGAACAGATTAAATCAATGATCGCTGAAAATTTAGGAGTAAATGAGGATACGATTACAGAGGCATCTTCCTTTAAAGATGATCTTGGAGCAGATTCTCTGGATCTTTTTGAGCTTGCTATGGCTTTGGAAGATGAATTTGGCATTGAGATCCCGACAGAGGATCTGGAACAGATTGCAACTGTAGGAGATGTTGTGGAATATATTAGCGCACATAAAGAATAAGAAAGAAGCGGGGTTTTTAGATATGCAGACGGAAGTAACCAGATTATTAGGAATCGAATATCCAATCATCCAGGGAGGCATGGCATGGGTTGCAGAATATCATCTGGCAGCAGCTGTATCAGAAGCAGGAGGACTCGGTCTGATCGGTGCTGCAAGTGCGCCGGCAGAGTGGGTGAGAGAACAGATTCGTGAGGCAAAGAAACTGACAGATAAGCCATTTGGAGTCAATATTATGCTGATGAGTCCATATGCAGATGATGTGGCAAAAGTGATTGTAGAAGAAGATGTAAAAGTAGTTACTACTGGAGCTGGAAATCCTGAAAAATACATGAAGATGTGGAAAGAAGCAGGAGTAAAAGTCATTCCTGTGGTTGCTTCTGTGGCCCTGGCAAAACGTATGGAACGCTGTGGCGCAGATGCTCTGGTAGCAGAAGGTTGTGAAGCGGGCGGACATATTGGAGAAAATACGACGATGGTACTGGTACCGCAGGTAGCAGATGCCGTTAGCATTCCGGTTATTGCAGCCGGAGGAATTGCGGATGGAAGAGGAATTGCGGCAGCATTTATGCTGGGAGCAAAGGGTGTGCAGATGGGAACACATTTCGTAGTCACAGACGAATCTCAGGTACATGAAAATTATAAAGAAAGAATTATTAAAGCGAAGGATATAGATTCCAGAGTAACTGGAAGAACAACCGGACATCCGGTCCGTGCTCTTCGCAATGACATGACAAAGAAATATATTGAATTAGAAAATAAGGGCGCAAGCTTTGAAGAACTGGAGCAGCTGACACTTGGCGGACTTAGAAGAGCAGTCGTAGACGGCGATGTAAAGAACGGAAGTGTTATGGCCGGACAGATTGCTGGAATGGTAAAAGAAAGAATGTCCTGTAAAGAGCTGATCTCCAAATTGGTAGATGAAACAGATACATTAATAGGGGGAAAAGGATTCTATGAGTAAGATTGCATTTATTTATCCTGGACAGGGAGCACAGAAAGCTGGAATGGGCGCAGATTTTTATCAGGAAAATGAAACGGCCAGATACATCTATGATGAAGCGAGTAATGTGTTGGACCTGGATATGAAGGCACTCTGTTTTGAACCAAATGACAAGCTTGACATTACAGAATATACACAGGCAGCACTAGTAACCACCTGTCTTGCTATGACAAGAGTAGCAGAAAGCAAAGGACTGAAGGCGGATATGACCGCAGGATTAAGTCTTGGCGAATACTGTGCGATTGCAGCTGCCGGCGGGATGAATGATATTGATGCAATCCGCCTGGTTAGAAAAAGAGGAATCCTGATGCAGAATACTGTACCGGCAGGTGAAGGTGCTATGTGTGCGGTACTGGCAATGGATGAGAAAGCAATTGAAGAGGTAACAGATTCAATCGACGGAGTAACGATCGCGAATTATAACTGTCCGGGTCAGATTGTGATTACCGGAAAGACAGAGGCGGTGCAAGCAGCGGCAGAGAAACTGAAAGAAGCAGGAGCAAAACGGACAGTTATGCTAAATGTCAGCGGTCCGTTCCATTCCCCGATGCTTCAGCCTGCAGGTGAGGAACTCGCACATGAGCTTGCACAGACACAGTTTCATGCACTTAAGATTCCTTATGTAACGAATGTTACTGCTGAGGCTGTAACAGACATTACAAAGACAGAAACGCTTCTTCAGGAGCAGGTTAGTTCTCCGGTGCGCTGGATGCAGAGTATGGAATACATGATCGCAAATGGGGTAGATACATTTGTAGAAATCGGACCAGGCAGAACACTGGCAGGATTTATGAAAAAAATCAACCGGGAAGTAAAAGTATATAACATTTCTGTATGGGATGATGTAGACAAGGTAGTGAAGGAACTGACAGAATAGGAAAGACCTGGGAGAAGATCCGGGAAAGGAGTTCATATGTTAGAAGGAAAAGTTGCAGTAGTAACAGGAGCTTCCAGAGGAATCGGAAGAGCAATCGCATTAAAGCTTGCTTCATTAGGGGCCACAGTTGTAGTGAATTATAATGGCTCCAGAGAAAAAGCAGAGAAAGTAAAACAGGAAATTGAAGACAATGGAGGCAATGCGTCTATTTATCAGTGTAATGTGTCTGATTATGAAGCATGTCAGAACATGATACAGAGTATTATAGAAGAATATGGAAGAATTGATATTCTGATCAACAATGCTGGAATTACAAGAGATGGACTTCTGATGAAGATGTCAGAGGCTGATTTTGATCAGGTGATTGATACAAACTTGAAGGGTGCATTTAATACAACACGTTTTGTAACACGTCAGATGCTTCGCCAGAAGAGCGGACGAATCATTAATATGGCATCTGTTGTAGGTGTGACAGGTAATGCAGGACAGGTTAATTATGCGGCTTCTAAAGCAGGGATCATCGGACTTACCAAGGCGACAGCAAGAGAAGTGGCTTCTCGTGGGATTACAGTAAATGCCATTGCGCCGGGCTTTATTGAAACAGATATGACAGATGTGCTCCCTGATAAGGTGAAAGAAGCGTCGGTTTCGCAGATCCCGCTTGGAAAATTCGGAAAACCGGAACAGGTAGCGGCCGCAGTGGCATTTCTTTCATCTGACGATGCAGGATATATCACCGGACAGGTGTTGAATGTAGATGGCGGCATGGTAATGTAAGAAATACAGAAACTGAAAGCAGGAAGATTACAACAGGAATTCGTTGGATAGGAGAATAGAAGTATGAAAAGAAGGGTTGTAGTAACAGGACTTGGAGCAATCACACCGATCGGAAATACCGTAGAAGAGTTCTGGGCGGGAATTAAGGCTGGAAAAGTCGGGATTGGAGAGATTACAAAGTTCGATACCACAGATTATAAAGTGAAACTTGCGGCAGAAGTAAAAGGCTTTGTTGCAAAGGAACGCATGGATTTTAAAGCTGCAAAGCGTATGGAATTATTTTCACAGTATGCGGTGGCAGCTGCAAAAGAAGCATATGAAGATTCCGGACTGGATATTGAGAAAGAAGATCCGTTCCGTGCAGGAGTCATCGTTGGTTCCGGGATCGGAAGTCTTCAGGTAGTAGAAAAAGAATATGAAAAGATTCTTACCAAAGGACCGGGGAGAGTGAATCCGTTGATGGTGCCGCTTATGATTTCTAACATGGCTGCCGGGAATATTTCTATTCAGTTAGGGTTTAAAGGAAAATGTACGAATGTTGTTACTGCATGTGCAAGTGGAACGAATTGTATCGGAGATGCGCTCCGTGCCATTCAATACGATGATGCAGATATTATGATCGCGGGGGGAACGGAAAGCTGCATCTGTCCGTCAGGAGTAGCAGGATTTACCAGTCTGACAGCGCTCTCTGCCGCACAGGATCCGATGCGTGCATCCATTCCATTTGATAAGAACCGTGGAGGTTTTGTGCTTGGCGAAGGTGCCGGGGTTGTGGTACTGGAGGAATTAGAGCATGCAAAAGCAAGAGGTGCTAAGATCTATGCTGAGGTGGCAGGATATGGATCAACCGGAGATGCATATCATATTACTTCACCTGCGGAAGATGGAAGTGGTGCGGCAAGGGCAATGGAACTTGCAATGAAAGAAGGCAATATAACACCAGATCAGGTGGATTATATTAATGCACACGGAACAGGAACTCATCACAATGATTTGTTTGAGACCAGAGCCATCAAGCTGGCACTTGGCGATGCTGCAAAGAATGTGGTGATCAATTCGACAAAATCCATGATCGGACATTTGCTTGGAGCAGCAGGCGGCGTAGAGTTTATTACTTGTGTAAAGACGATTCAGGATGGATTCATTCATCAGACTGTAGGAACTGAAGTGCCGGATGAAGAATGTGATCTGAATTATGCGATCGGGGCACCGGTTGAGAAAGAAGTTCATTGTGTTCTGACCAATTCTTTGGGATTTGGCGGTCACAATGCAACGTTGTTGTTGAAAAAATATGAAGGATAGAGAAAGGATCTGCAGGGTATGGAGTTAGAAAATCTGATCAAATTAATTAATGCGGTATCCGATTCAGAGCTGACCGGATTTAAATATGAAGAAAATGGTGTGAAGCTGCATTTGACAAAACAGAATGGTACTGTTCAGACAGCGCAGGTATTGATGGAGGCTCCGAAAATGGCAGAAGTGCCGATGAAGGAGAATGTCGTAAAAGAAGAAAAAGAGGCGGGCGGAAAGATTATTGAATCCCCTCTGGTTGGAACGTTCTATGCAGCACCTGCTGAAGATGCGGAGCCATTTGTATCCGTGGGAGATCGGGTGAAGAAAGGCCAGACTCTGGCAATCGTAGAAGCTATGAAACTGATGAATGAAATTGAAAGTGAATTTGACGGAACGATCACAGAAATATTGGTAGAAAACGGCGAGGCCGTAGAATATGGACAGCCGTTGTTCCGTATTGCATAAAGGGAGGCAGTATGAATCATTTAGATATTAATCAGATTAAGGAGATTATCCCGCATCGTCATCCATTTTTACTTTTGGATTATATTGAAGATTATGAGCCGGGACAGTATGCGGTTGGATATAAATGTGTAACTTACAGAGAAGATTTTTTTAACGGTCATTTTCCGCAGGAGCCGGTCATGCCGGGAGTTCTTACTGTGGAGGCTCTGGCACAGGCTGGGGCGGTTGCAATCCTGAGCGTGGAAGAAAATCGAGGAAAGGTTGCATATTTTGGCGGTATCAATAAATGTAAGTTTAAAGGGAAAATTGTGCCGGGAGACAAGGTACGTCTGGAGACAAAAATCATCAAGCAGAAAGGACCGGTAGGAGTCGGCGAGGCGGTTGCAAGTGTTGATGGAAAAGTAGTTGTCAGTGCAGAATTAACATTTATGATTGGATAGGTGACAAGAAAAATGATTAAAAAAGTATTGATTGCCAACCGCGGGGAAATTGCGGTTCGAATTATCCGGGCCTGTCGTGAGATGGGAATTGAAACGGTAGCGGTATATTCAGAAGCAGATTGCGAGGCCCTTCATACGAAGCTTGCGGATGAGGCTATCTGTATCGGACCGGCAGCATCCAGTGAAAGTTACCTGAGTATGGATCGCATTTTAAGTGCTACGATCGTAAGTGGCGCGGATGCAATTCATCCGGGATTTGGTTTTTTATCAGAAAATAGTAAATTCGCAGAACTTTGTGAGCAGTGTAATATTACATTTATCGGACCAAGTTCGAAAGTAATTGCAAGCCTCGGAAATAAGCAGGAAGCCAGAAATACGATGATTGCCGCAGGCGTTCCAGTCATACCGGGAAGTAAAGAGCCGATCTATGATGCAAAAACAGGAGCTGAAATCGCAAAGGAAATCGGATATCCGGTGATTGTAAAAGCAGCATTGGGCGGCGGAGGAAAAGGAATGAGAGTTGCCCAGACACCGGAAGAATTTGAACAGAGCTTTCAGACGGCGCAGAAAGAGACACAGATGGCGTTTGGTGACAATACAATGTATATTGAACATTTTGTAGAGCATCCAAGACATATTGAATTCCAGATCCTTGCTGATAGTTATGGAAATGTGGTACATCTGGGAGAACGCGACTGCTCTATTCAGAGAAATCATCAGAAGCTGATTGAAGAATCTCCATCTATTGCATTGTCAGAAGAGTTAAGACGGAAGATGGGAGAGGCAGCGGTAAAAGCAGCAAAAGCAGCTGGCTATGTAAATGCCGGGACCATTGAGTTTTTGCTGGAGAAAAGTGGAAATTTCTATTTTATGGAAATGAATACCAGAATTCAGGTAGAGCATCCGGTTACGGAATGGGTGACAGGCATCGATCTGGTAAAAGAACAGATCCGGATTGCATCTGGTAAAAAGCTGTCTTTTACTCAAGACGAGGTCAAACTGACAGGACATGCGATCGAATGCCGGATCAATGCGGAAAACCCGGCGAAGGGATTCCGGCCGTCACCAGGAACAATTACAGATATGTATCTGCCGGGAGGAAAAGGGATTCGAATTGATTCTGCTATCTACAGTGGCTATACGATACCACCGTATTATGATTCTATGGTTGCCAAGCTGATTGTGTGGGCAAAGAATCGTAATGAGGCAATCCTTAAGATGCGAAGTGCGTTGGGGGAGGTAATCATTGAAGGAATTGATACAAATGTGGATTATCAGTATGACATACTGAATCATCCGGATTATATTGACGGAAATATTGATATTGAGTTTATC
>JALEKG010000062.1 GCA_022769185.1 Dorea sp.
CATGTTAAAGATCAGTTTCTGCATCCGCATTTTCAAAAGGAATGCAGAAAGATGCTGGAGCCAATCTTGGTGCAGCTGGAAGAATACATGGCGTATCCGAAGGAGTATGAGATTCTGGGAATTGTCTCGGTAGAGGGAAGCCCAAGCTGTGGTTACGGACTCACGTGTCGCGGAGAATGGGGCGGTGAAGTCGGTGACAAAGCAGAGACAGACAGAAGAAGAGATACTCTGACGATGGAGCAGGAACCGGGAGTCTTGATGCAGATTCTGGAAGAAGAGCTAAAGAAGAGACGCATGGAACTTTCAATTTTGAGTATGGACGAAGCAGCAGAGGTGCTGCAAGATCTGTAATTGCTTAAAGGATGAGAGGAGAACAAACAAATGAAAAACAGAAAAGTCTATGTAACAGCGTTTTGTGGTGTGGCAGTTGCCATGAACATCGTATTAGGTATTATTACATCTGCACTTGGAATTCCACTTTACCTGGATACTCTGGGAACAGTGCTTTCTGCAGCGATCCTCGGACCACTTCCGGGTATCATCGTAGGTGCACTCAGTAACATTATCACAGGTCTGATCTATAGTGTATCTGACATTCCATTCTGTCTGGTAAATATGGCAGTTGGTCTTGTAGTTGGTCTTGTGGCTAAGAAATTCAAGTTCGACTGGATCCAGGCATTGATCGTAGGTCTTGTACTCAGCGTATTATGCCCGGCAATCGGAACACCGATCGGAATCTTCGTATATGGCGGACTGAACGGAACCTTCTCCGATGTACTGGTAATGTCTCTGGTACAGGGTGGAAAATCTATTTTCCAGGCATCTTTCCTGAGAAATATTGCATCAAACCTGATCGATAAGGTTGGTACCTGTCTGATCGGATGTGCACTGATCAAAGCAATGCCAATGCGCTTCTTAGACAACTTTAAAAAAGAGAGTTAAGGAATAACAGATGATAAAAATGGAACATCTGATTCACAGATACACCATCTGGAAATCAGAAACTGAAAAAAGTAAAAAGACAGTGCTGGACGGAATATCATGTGATATTCCGTCCGGTCAGTTTATTGGAATTCTGGGGCCGAACGGTTCTGGAAAATCTACACTTGCAAAGCATATGAATGTCCTGCTGCTTCCGGATGAGGGAACCATCTGGATTGACGGGAAGAATACTGCAGATCGGGAAAAACTGTGGGAAATCAGGGAAGAAGTCGGGATGGTATTCCAGAATCCAGACAATCAGATCATTGGGACAAGCGTAGAAGAAGACGTTGCATTTGGCCCGGAGAACCGGAACCTCCCATCCGAAGAGATTCAGAGAACGGTAGAGGCAAGTCTGAATGCGGTTGGCATGATCCATAAGAGAAAGACTTCTCCATCTTATCTGTCTGGAGGGCAGAAACAGAGAGTTGCAATTGCGGGCGCTCTGGCGGGAAATCCATCCTGTATTGTGCTGGATGAGCCGACGGCAATGCTGGATCCACAGTCCAGAGAAGAAGTCTTAAAAGTAGTACAGTATTTAAATAAAGAAAAAGGAATTACTATCATCTGGATCACACACCATACGGAAGAAGTGACAGAGGCAGATCAGATCTTTCTGATGGATCAGGGCAAAATTGTAAAGAGCGGATCCCCACAGGAGATTTTTGCCCAGCCGGAATTCCTTAAGAGTATCAAATTAGAGGTTCCGGCGATTACAGAGCTTTCTGACCGGCTTCGCCAAAATGGAATTCCATTATCGAATCCGATCTTGAGGGAAGACCAGCTGATCGCAGAGATAACAAATCTGAAACATGGATTTGCAGCCAGACAAAACGAGCGGGAGAATCATCAGGATCGTCAGAAAGATCAGGAGAATCAAAATGATCAGTCTATCCTGGAGGTAAAGGATATCAGCTTTACTTACGGTAAAGGGACAGTAAACGAATGTAAGGTATTAGAAAATATTTCGTTTCTCATTAATGAAAATGAGACGGTCGGAATTATCGGTTCGTCCGGAGCAGGAAAGACGACACTGATCAAGCATTTGAATGGGCTTTTAAAGCCACAGCACGGCAGTATTTTCTTTGAAGGTGAAAATGTAAACGATAAGCGTTATCGAATCTCGAAGCTTCGGAGGGGTGTCGGTCTGGTCTTCCAGTACCCGGAGCAGCAGCTGTTTGGAAGAACGGTGCTTGCCGATGTCTGTTTTGGACCGTTGAATCTTGGCAGTACGAAGGAAGAGGCAGAGCAATCAGCAAAGGAATGCTTAAGACTGGTAGGCATGGATGAGAGTTATGATTATGTCAGCCCGTTTGAACTCTCCGGGGGACAAAAGCGCTGCGTGGCAATTGCAGGTGTCCTGGCAATGAAGCCGAAGATTCTGGTATTGGATGAGCCTGCGGCAGGGCTGGATCCAGGCAGCCGACTTATGATATTTGACTTGCTGGAAAGAATCAGAAAAGAACGCAACATGGCGATTGTGCTGGTATCCCATGATATGGATGAAGTGGCCAGATATACAGACCGGGTACTGGTTGTACATGGTCAGAAACTTGCACTTACAGGAACTCCGCAGGAAGTATTTTCTCAGACGAAATTCTTAGACGAGATTGGAATCGGTGTTCCACAGGTGACGTCTGTTACCAGGAGACTGATGGATGAAGGAATCCCAGTTTCACATCCGGCGGTAACAATGGAAGAGGCGGAACAGTTATTGCTGGAAAACTGGAAAGGAGCGGATGTATATGCGTGATATTACAATTGGTCAATATTACCCGGAAGAGTCGGTGATCCACCGGCTGGATCCAAGGACAAAGCTGATGGGAACGCTGGTATATATTGTCGTTCTGTTTCTGGTAAAAAATCCGTTATGGTATCTGGTATGCCTGGGCGTGGTTTTCGTGTTATACAAGATAGCAAAAGTCCCATTTTCCTATTTTTTACAAGGATTAAGGGGAATTGCCATACTTTTGATTTTTACGTTCTTCTTTCGGATGGTATGTACACCGGGAACGGCTGTTGCAAAATTCTGGATCTTTGTGGTGACACAGGAAGGAATTCATAAGTCTATCCGACTGACATCCAGAATCGCACTGATGATCACTGGGGCATCCCTGCTTTCTTATACTACGACACCCAGAGCTATGGCAGATGGATTGGAGAAATCATTTTCTTTCCTTGAAAAGGTAAAAATTCCAATTCATGATATGGCGGTAATCGTCATGATCGCATTTCGCTTTATTCCAATTATGATAGAGGAAACCAATGCACTGATGGACGCGCAGGCGGCCAGAGGAGCAGAGTTTGAGCATTGTTCTGTGATGAAAAAATGTAAAAATGTATTTTCATTATTGATGCCGTTGTTTTTGTCTTCTGTCAGAAGATCCTCAGATCTTGCAATGGCGATGGAGGCCAGAGGGTATGGTGGTGACAGACCATCATCCAGAATGTATCCACTCGTTTATCAAAAAGAAGATAAAATAGCATATCTATGTGTTGCCTGCTTTTTCGTGTTCGGTCTCTTAGTAAGAGTAATATCATAAGAAATATTTGATTGACCCGAAACTGGCAATTCGTTATAATGAAGATAGTGTTAAAAAAATAACAAGAACAGGAGGGTTTCAAAATGGGACGATTAGAAGGTAAAGTTGCGATTATTACAGGTGGTAATTCCGGTGTTGGCGCTGCGACAGCCAAGTTATTTGCAAAAGAGGGCGCAAAGGTTATCATTACTGCCCGCAGAGTAGCACCGCTTGAAGAAGTTGCGGTTGCAATTCGTGAGGCAGGCGGAGAAGTACTTCCGGTTGTCACAGATATTTCCAAAAAAGGAGATGCAGATAAGCTGGTTGCAAAGGCGGTGGAAACGTACGGAAAATTAGATATTCTTGTAAATAATGCAGGGGTACTGGAAGCTGGATTAAAGCCGATTGATCGTTTCTCTGATGATGATCTGGACCAGATCGTTGAGATTAATCAGAAGGGAACCATGTATTGCATGCGGGCGGCAACTGCAGAGATGTCAAAGACCGGATACGGTTCTATTGTCAATGTTGCATCCATCGCAGGCGTTATGGGCTGCGGCGGAGCTGTCTATGTATCAACCAAAGCAGCAGTGATCGGTGTAACACGCCACACAGCACTTCGCTTTGCCGGAACGAATATTCGTTGTAATGCAGTATGCCCTGGAACCATCGTGACTCCGATGGTGGCGGGTACAGATCCGACAACTCTGGATCCGGATATGATGGGACAGATGGCAAAACACAGTGATCTGAAAGTACAGCCATGTATGCCGGATGATGTGGCGAATATTCTGCTGTTCCTTGCGAGTGATGAATCTCGTGCGATTACAGGACAAGCATTACAGACCGATTTTGGAGGAACTTTGTAGATAGAAGATATCGTAGAACATGCCCCGCCTCTGCAGGTGGGGCATGTTAGGTATATTACAAGATCATTTTTTCGTTAACTCTTGCTTTAAATGTTTAATTTCTTCCTGCAAAGAAAGGAGATTTTTTTCCTGTTCTTCCTGCAAAGAAAGGAGCTTTTCCTTTTGAGTTTCCTGCAGAGATAAAAGTTCTTTTTCGTGAGCTTCCTGCATGGACTGAATTATTTTTTCTTTTTCATCAATCTTATCCTGCATTTCGTCAATCATGTACTGTACGGTGTTTTTATCCAGTTCAGCTAATTCTATGGAAAACATTTCAATCATCCTTTCCAGGTTCAGACACATATGATAATAGGTGCAAAAACAGAACAGGTAGCTAACCTGTTCTTACTCTTTCTTTAATTCCTTTTTTAACTGTTCGATTTGCTGCAAGTAGAGAATCTCTTTTTCTTGTGCTTCCTGTAAAGAAAGGAGATTTTTCTTTTGAGCTTCCTGCATGGACTGAATAGTTCTTTCTTGCGCATTAATCTTATCCTGCATTTCGTCAATCATGTACTGTACGGTGTTTTTATCCAGTTCGGCTAATTCTTTGGAAAACATTTCGATCATCCTTTCCAGGTTCAGACACATCTCATAAATATCACGATAGATTGGCTCGAACTTCGG
>JALEKG010000072.1 GCA_022769185.1 Dorea sp.
TCCTACATTCTGGCTGAAGGACGTATTCGGAAGCACACCGAAAAGTGCTGCAAAGGAAGATCCGATACCGTCACACATTACTCCGCCTGACAGTTCTGAATCTGTTGCCTCACGTCCCATACCGCCTTCGATACAACCGGAAATATCTCCAACCGTCTCAACAGCAGTTACAATAAACATAATCAGAACCGGAAGAATCGCACGCAGATCAAAGACCGGCTTTACCGGCATAATCTGTGGAACAGCGAACCATTTCGCCTGTGCAACCTTGTCCCAGTTCAATACCCACGCTTTCGTATACTCTACGCCATCAGCATTCACTGCGGTTGTTGGAAGAATAACTGCCAGTACCGCACAGATGATATATCCGGCAATGATACCAAAAAGAATACAGGAAGAGCTTGTAATTCCCTTTGTCCCATGTTTCAGAGCCAGAATGATAATCATAACTACCAGTGCAATCAGAAGATTTTCTATCGAACCATAATCATTCGCGGAAGAACCGCCTCCAAATGAACTAACACCCACACCAATCAAAGACAAACCGATCGCAAGTACGACTGTACCTGTTACTACGGATGGGAAGAACCGACGAAGTGGTTTCAGGAAAGCACCAAGAACCGTCTCAAAAAATCCGCCGATCAGACTGGCTCCCATAATCGCACCATAAGCAGCAACACCGCCGCCCATAATTTCAACAACACTTTGGAACACGCCGACGAATCCTGAACTGGTTCCCATGATGATCGGCACTTTTCCACCGATTGGTCCAACCGCAAAAAGCTGAACCAGTGTTACGATACCTGCGATCAGCATTGCATTCTGGAGCAGAGTAACCTGAAGTCCAGCAAGGTCTTCCGAACCACATGCTGCAGTGATAATCAGAATCGGGGTAAGATTCCCCACAAACATCGCCAAAACATGCTGCAAGCCCAGCGGAATTGCCTGTTTCAGCGGGAGACGCCCCTCAAACTGATAGGGGGTAGCCATAAGTGTATTTACATTCGAGTTATTTTTTTCCATAACGTCCTCCTTAGAATTTTTACGACATTCATTATATCAGAAAATCCTATGAGATTGAAAAAAATTTTAATCTTATCTATAAATATAAGGTATTACAACCTCTAAAACACTCCCTGCAATACATCTTGCTTTGTCTGAAATTGTAAAACAGTTTTCCAGTTTCTCTTTTCGTGGATCAATATCTGCAATCTTAAATCCTTTTGGGATCGGATATCCCTCCCTTAATAGTCCACGTAAAATTCCGTTAATCGTTGCATTCACCGGACATCTGTTCCCATCCATCTGTTCGATCCACGCAATTTCTTCCCCTTCTGTTACAATATCTCCAATTTTGCAGATATTATGAAAAATCCCAGGATTCGAAGAATGAATCACTCTTTCTGCCGCATATCCTCCAATGTTTCCCGGAATTCCAGTATTCGGAAATGCACTTCCGGCCCGGATCACACGGCCCAGGTTATATCCTCTTTTGGTCTCGATGACAACGTCCACATCCTTTCCCGCTTCAAATCCAGGGCCAAGTGCCACGGTAAATGGAGCCATATCTCTGCTTGTCCCAAGATTTTTCTTAGCCAGAATTGCATCAACCACTACATCCGGACGAAGTGTACGGATGGATTCCCCCTTGGGATCTACCAGTACCGGGACCTTTCCCGCTTTTATCACTTGAAAAGCTTCTTCACATTTCCAGATACGGATACCCATCATATTTTCCACCACTGTCTGTCCGTCATAGACAGCTTCACAGACAGATACCTGACGCCGGATCGCGGCCGGATGTTCCGTTTCCAGAACCAGAACTGGAAGCCCCGCCGACCACAGGCGGTGAATCGTTCCTGTCGCAAGATCTCCTCCGCCTCGGACAATAATTAATTTTTGCTTCATTTACCGGAATCCCTCCTTTTCCAAACTGATACAGGTACTTTTTTGAATTCCACGCACATACAGCTTACGGCAGATTTCTTCTGCCGCTTTTTGTAGCTCTTGTGTGTCACATTGATTCAATACCACATAATAATCTCTCTCTCCGACATTCTTCCGGGTTCCATCTTCGGACGCAAGAATCTCCGCCATCATCTCCGTCGTCAGAAGCTCCTTCCTGTCTGTGTGCAGAAGACGGACTGCTTCTTCTGTCCGGAAACACACTTCTTCGATCGGACGACTCCATGCGTCCATCCCCATGACACCAATCACAATATCACTTGCAGCCACAATCACCGGTTCATGTGAAGCTGGCACTTTACACGGATTCCGCTTTGCTCCGTCTGCTTCGATCAATACAATATCCGCCATCTGAAGATAAGAATTGAATTCCGATTCTGGCAGAGCTGTAAGCTTCCCTTCTTCCGCCGGGCTTCCAACTACTGCATAGGATCCCAGACTCCATAATCTCTGCATCTCACTCGTATTAGCGGCCCACAGATCCGGTCCCGGAGACAAGATATGTGTTGATGTAGTAACCATTGTCCGTACCCCATTTCCAGCATAAAGTGATGCCAGTGCATACATAAGCGTAGTCTTTCCTCCTGCACCTACGATAGAGATCACATGTCCTTTTTCCTTCAGAAACGGAAATCTCTCCATTCTTTCTTCCTCCTTCCATCTTTACGCCTTTCTTCCCAATTACTTCCAGAAAATAAATACAGGTGGGTATTTTGCACCCACCTGAAACTCTTATACGAATAAGAAATCTCCCTCTAATATTATTCACGGAATGTAATACTCTGTGTCTCAGCATCCATATCATCAATGATTGCAAGAGATTCTACTCTTAATCCCTGCTCTCTGAGTTTCGCGCCTCCCTGCTGGAACCCTTTCTCAATCACAATTCCGATACCAACCAGATTCGCCTTCGCCTGCTGAATGATCTGCGCCAGTCCCAGAGCCGCACATCCATTTGCCATAAAATCATCTATAACCAGAATATTCTCGCCCGGCTGAATAAAACGGCTTGCAACAATAATATCATAAGTGCGTTTATGGGTAAAAGATTCTACCTGCGCCGACAGCATCGTTCCATCCAGATTGATCGACTGTGATTTTTTTGCAAATACCACCGGACAGTCAAAATACTGTGCCACGATTGCTGCAATACCGATACCGGATGCTTCGATCGTCAGAATCCGATCCACTTTCACATCTGCAAAACGACGCTTAAATTCTTTTCCGATCTCATTAAATAGCTTGATATCCATCTGGTGATTCAGGAAGTTGTCAACCTTCAGTACATTTCCCGGCTTAATAGTACCATCTTTTCGAATACGTTCTTTTAAAAGTTCCATGTTCCTTCGTTCTTCCTTCTACATTATTTTAAACAAAATTATATCAGCTTCTACTTTTGTTGTAAATAATAAAGAAGGGAAATTCCCTTAACAATCCTCCGTCAGAAATAAGAGTTGCTCTTCCGGGAACTGCAGATAATCCGGCATTCCTTTTTCCTCAAGTATCACCCATTTATCTTTCTGCAGGAACCAGCAGATATTCTCTGTATTTGGATCCTGTACCTTTTCTGGTTTTAAATAGAAATTCTTTTCAAACGGAAGATCTGCATTTCCGGCCAGCTGAACTTTGATACAATTTTCTTTTCGCTCTCCCCAGACCGGGAGAAATTCATGTGCCCGAAAGCCAATCCACGTTGTATTCTCTGGTATCTTTTTACTTGTCTTAAGTTCAATTCCCCAGTCGAGTGCTTTTATCGTATGTTCATCCAGCCTCTGAACCTTCGAAAAATTCTTACATCCGGTCAGACGCGCTGCTGCTTTTCGCCCAGGATTCTCGAACAATTCCTTTGTCTTACCGCCGATCACGACTCTTCCCTGATCCAGGATCAAAAGTTCCTCACTGAACCGATAGATTTCGTCCCGGTTATGAGATACCATAATCACAATTCCCGGATATCCTTCCAGCATATCCATCAGTTCCTGCTGAAGTCGGTCTTTTAAGAACATATCCAATGCAGAAAATGGTTCATCCAACAGGATGACATCCGGCTCATACGCCATAATCCTGGCCAATGCAACTCTCTGCTGCTGTCCGCCGGATAATTCTCCCGGAAGACGTTCTTCCAGTCCTTCCAGCTGGAATCTCCGAATCATCTCACGCACCCGGTCCTGATTCTCCTGCTTTGTTCCTTTTAATCCGGCCGCAATGTTCTTAGCGACGGTCATCGTAGGAAACAAAGCATAATTCTGAAACAAGTACCCGATATTACGCTTCTGGGGCTTTACATTAATCTTCTGTCTGGAATCAAAGACCACCGTTTCATTAATGATAATCTCACCCTCGTCTGGTGTTTCTATTCCCGCTATACTCTTTAATGTCATGCTTTTCCCACATCCAGAAGCTCCAAGAATACCAATCCGGGAAGCTGAACTCTGAAATTGGATATCCAGGCTGAAAGCTCCGAATTTCTTTTTTACATCAACTGTAATTCCCATCTTCTGCGCACTCCTTTTACCATCTCTTGATATTCTTCATTTTCTTTCCTGATATGAGGTTCATAAGAATGATGATCACCAGTGCGATCAAAATGACAATTGCGACCCAGATTCCTGCTGTCAGATAATCACCGTCCTGAATTACCATGGCAATCTTCTGTGAGATGGTGCCCGTTTTCCCAGGAATATTTCCAGCAAGCATAGACGTTGCTCCATACTCTCCCAGAGCCCTGGCAAATGTCAGGATCGTACCGGATGCAATTCCCGGCCCCGCAGTTGGAACAACTACTTTCCAGAAGATCTGCGTTTCTGACATGCCAAGTGTTCTTCCTGCATAGACCAGATTCACATCAATCTGCTCAAATGCCGCCCTGGCATTTCGGTACATCAACGGAAATGCAATGACTGTCGCTGCAATAATACATCCAAGCCAGGTCTGTACTACTTTAATATTAAAATTATCATATAAAAATATTCCGAACGGACGTCTCTTACTAAAAAGCAGCAACAGGAAAAATCCGGCAACTGTTGGCGGAAGTACCATTGGAAGTGTCAGGATTCCATCAATCACTGCCTTCTTTCCAGGTGTCGTCTTTATAACCTTTCTGGCCGCAAATATCCCAAGGAAAAACGAGATGATCGTTGCGACCACCCCGGTTTTCAATGATATCACCAAAGGACTCCAATCCAGATTCTTAAGTATCTCCATCAGTGCTTCCATCGGTATCTCCTCATCCGTATTTCTACTCTACATTTGTATCAAAATAGTATGCGTCAAATACTGCTTTTGCTTCATCAGATAAAATGAATGCCAAAAAGTCTTCTGCTGCTTTCGTCTGAGCATCATCTGCTTCATCATTTACGACTCTTGCGATTGGATAGATCACATTGCCTGTCAGATCATAACTTACGGTTTCCAGAATCTCGATATCATCTTCATATCCATAAGTATCGGAATAATAAGTGGTTCCAACTTCACAAGATCCTTCTACAACTGCTGCAAGTACCTTGCTTACGTTATCCTGCTCACTGATTTCAACACCACCAAGAGCTTCTGACACCTGCTCCGTAGTAATTGCCGCTACATCGTCAGCTTCTTCCAGGATGCCCAGGTTTACCAGTGCCTGTCTGGTATATTTTCCAACCGGAACGCTTCCACCTGCCAGTGCAATACTTTCTGCATCTCCGATGTTCTCAAGTCCGGTCACTGCTGTGTCACTGTCTTTTAAAGTAACAACTACAACCTGATTGTTAACCACATTTGCTCTGGTTCCCTCTACAACAAGACCATCCTCTTCCAACTGATCCATCTGCTTCTGAGCTGCTGAGAAGAAAATATCACATTCATACCCTTCTTCAATCTGAGTTAACAGTGTTCCTGAGCTGTCTGCATTATAGGTAATCTTCACTTCTGGATGCTCTTCATGATACATCTCTGCCAGTTCTGTCATTACCGTATTCAGGCTGGCTGCAATGAAAACCTGGATCTCCGTCTCTTCTGCTGTGTCTTCCTGTACCGTTTCTTCTGTCTGCTCATTTTCCGTTGTTTCTTCTTTCGCTCCACAGGCCATCATCCCTGCTGCCATAGCGATTACAACTGCAACTGCTGTCAGCCTTTTCATGATTGTTTTCTTTTTCATCTTGTTTTCTCCTGATTGTTTTCTTGATAGATTTTTTCTTTCGCCAATGTTTTAACCACCTATCGATGACATCTTCCGCTGTTCGGTGATCATTTCATGATCTTCAAACCGGTGTGCCACCGGTTTATTCCGGATTGCAAGAGCCAGCCGACGACCCACCTCCTGCAGATTATTCGCTCTTAGTGCATCTTTTACAGATATCTGGTCTTCAAAACAAAGGCAAGACTTAATATCACCTGTAGAAGTTACGCGGATCCGATTACAATATTGGCAGAATTTCCCGTGCATTGCACTGATAAATCCAATGCTTCCTTTATATCCCGGTACCTGATAATAGATTGCAGGTCCATTTCCGTGAACTCTGGTGTCTTTTTTAAGTGTGCCATACTCCCTTTCCAGCTGTTGAAGAATCTCTTCATTCGGTATCGACTCATATTTCTTTCCATATCCAATGGGCATCATTTCAATAAATCTTACATCCAGCTTATTTTCTTTTGCAAGAGATGCAAGATCCATCCATTCTGTCTCGTTCAGCCCTCTCTGAAGAACGACATTGATTTTCAACGGAATCTGATATTGCAGCGCTGCCTCTATTCCCTCCAGTACAGATTCCAGATCATCTCGTCCTGTAATCTCGAAAAAACGTTTTGGATTCAATGTATCCAGACTGACATTTACCGCATCCAGTCCACTATCCTTTAGTTCTTTCGCATATTTCGACAGATATACGCCATTGGTTGTAAGTGTGACCTGATCGATTCCCGGAACCTGTTTTAGCATTCCTACAAGTGACGGGCATCCTTTTCTGACAAGTGGCTCTCCTCCAGTCACTTTCACTTTACTGATTCCAAGCTTTGCCGCCTCTCTTACAAGTTTCTCTAATTCTTCATAAGTCAGAATCTGCTCCATTGGGATCCAGGAGATTCCATCCGGCATGCAGTAACGACAACGCAGATTACATCTGTCCGTAATAGAGATTCTCATATAATCTATCGTTCTTCCCTGACCGTCCAGCATTCCTGTTACCTCCCATTTCCTATCAGTTCCAGCAATACATTGATCACTCCGCCACAGACCATGCCATCCTCCTCTGCATCAGTACCACTCATATCTACCTGACAGATACGGGTCTTGGGCTCCCCTGATGCTGCCATGGCAAGTGCTTTCTGTACTACATTTGCCTCCATGCATCCGCCGCCGATTGTTCCGATGCATCTTCCGTCCCGCAGAATTAACATCTTTGTGCCGATTGCTCGTGGTGCAGAGCCTTTTCTGGATACAATCGTCGCAAGTACCTGACATCCTTCATCTTTTTTCTGATCCAGGACCGCCTTCATGATTTCTTTTGTATATCCTCCAGATTTCCTCTGGCTGTTTTTTACCTCTATAATCTCCGCCATAATTGCAACTGCAATCTCTACCGGAGTCTCCGCTTTAATATCCAGTCCGATTGGCGTGTAGACTGCATCCAGTACTGCCTGGTCGATTCCTTTCTCTTTCAATGTCTCTTTTACCATAGCAGTTCTTCTCCGGCTTCCGATCATTCCGATGTAAGCATGCTCCTTCTGTGCGATTTTCTCAAGACAGACCTGATCATAACGATGCCCTCTGGTTACGATCACAAAATACGTATTTGCATTGCCCTTAACTTTCTCAAGACCCTGCTCAAACGGTTCGCAGATAACTCTCGACGCTCCTGCCCGTCTGGCATTGTCCGCATAGGAAGGCCGGTCCTCCAGAACGATTACTTCACATCCCATCATAACTCCCAGCATGATTACAGGAATAGATACATGCCCACCACCGCAGACCACAATCCGCATCTCCTCACACAATACATCACAGAATACCTTCTGTCCATCAAGGCTGATCACTCCACCTTCGGTAAATCCGGCAATCTCTTTCTGATAGTGCCGAAAGAACCCGTCCGTCCTGCTTTCCCAGACAATTCTTCCATCAACCGCCAATGCCTTCTCCGCAAGGAATCTTTCATCCAGAACCGTCAGCACCATCCTTTTGGCGTCAGAAGAAGTCTGCTCTATCGCTTCAAACAACGCTCTCATACAGACTCACCTACATTCCTTTTCCAAACCCACAGTTCGGATAAGTGCAGACAGGACAGGACAGACACAATCCTCCCTGCCCAAGACGGTTCACATCTTCTGCCGTCAGTATTTCATCACTCATGATCCTTGGCAGAACCAGATCGAATATGGTTCTCTTAGCGTACATCACACACCCTGGCAGCCCCATGACCGGAATATTCCCCTGATAATAAGCCAGAAGGAACATAGCTCCCGGAAGTACGGGAGCTCCATACGTTACAATATCTGCTCCTGTATTCTTGATAGCAAGCGGTGTACGGTCATCCGGATCTACACTCATACCTCCCGTACAGAGAATCATATCACAACCTTTTTCAAGCATATCTCCGATTGCCTGAGTTATCATTTTATGATCATCATCACATATCACATGTTCTGCCTCGCTGATTCCGTACTCCGCAAGCTTATCCCTGACAACCGGGGTAAATGTGTCCTGGATCCTTCCACGATATACTTCGCTTCCTGTCGTAATGATTCCTACCTTTTTCTTCCTATAAGGACGGATCTGGAAAATTGGTTCCTCTCCTGCTATTTCTTCTGCTTTCTTCATTTTGTCTTCATGAATAACGAGAGGAATCACTCTGGTTCCAGCAATCTTGTCTCCTGTTTTCACCGGGAAATTGCCGTGACGGCTAGCAATCATCATCTCACCCAGCGCATTGATGCGATTCAGTTTATCCAGATCAATCTTCAATACGCCATCGATATCTGCAATCAGCTCAATCTTTCCTTCTTTGACTTCTGACGGGTGCATGCCATATCCCTGACAGATCTTTCGTAAGATTTCGGCCGCTTCATTTTCATGCAACATTCCTTCTTCTTTTTCCCAGATATACAGATGCTCCTTTCCTACCGATAAAAGGACCGGTATATCTTCCTCCGTCACTACATGTCCTTTCCGGAAAACAGCATCTTTTGTTACTCCCTTTATGATCTGTGTAATATCGTGACACAATACCTGTCCGACTGCATCCTCTGTTTTTACCAGCTTCATATTTCCTTTCTCTCCTTTATCTGTTCCCTTTTTCAACGATTATTGCTTATTTTAATATGGAAAAAGGGGATGTTACTTTTTGCAACAGCCCCTCTTCGAATCCTATATGATTTAGGTTCTTCTCTGGCCAACATTAGTATAACAAAAAAAAGGGTTCATTTATGTTGTCCAGACAACTTTTTTGAATTTATTTTCTGTAATTTATGATAGCATTACGAGTTCTACCATCTCACCTTTTCTCAGGAAACGAGTTCCCGCTGGAATCTCAATCAGACAGTTGCAGCCACACATACTGCTCAGTATTCCCGAATCATTCGATCCTTCCGATATCCATACCCGTCCGTCTGCATATCTGGCACGTACATACCGTGTCACTCTGCTTGGTTTCGGGAATTCACTTTCTGTTACCGCATTTACACGCTTAATTCGCAGATCATATCTTCCAGACATTTCTGCCAGAACCGGACGGATCAGAAGCTCCAGATTCACTGCCGCACCATAAGGATTTCCAGACAGACAGATCAGAAGCTTCCCCTGATACTTTGCACAAAGAGTTGGCATTCCTGGCTTAATCGCAATTCCCCAGAATAACCTCTCACAATCTAAAAGTGTAAGAACCTCATGCATGATATCTTTCTTTCCTACCGACACGCCCCCTGTCGTTATGATAAGGTCCGCATCCCTGGCAGCTTCCCGTACTCGTTCTGCCACTACACCCGCATCATCTTCTGCCCTGCCGTAATATGCAATCTCCATTCCCAGAGACCGAAGTCTTGTCACAATCGTGTAGAGATTCGAATCGTAGATTTTTCCCGGAAGAAGTGTTTCTCCCGGAAGTCTGAGCTCATCTCCGGTAGTAAGGACTGCTACTTTCGGTCTTCTGAAGACTTTAATTTTCTCTCTCCCAAGACTTGCCAGAACTCCCGCTTCTATAAAACCAAGCGACATATTTTTCGCTAACAGTCTGGCTCCTGTTTTATAATCTTCACCTTCAAAACAGTAATTCTGATAGGCACCTATCTCTTCATAGACGGCAACCATCTCTTCCCCATAATCTGTATCTTCCTGCCCGACAACACAGTCCGCTCCATTCGGAATCGGAGCTCCTGTCATGATCCGTACAGCCATCTTCTGTCCAACCCGTTTTTCAGTTATATGTCCTGCATCTACTTCATCAATCACAGTAAGTATCACTGGATGTTCCCGGGACGCGCCTTTTAAATCCTCACTTCTTACTGCATATCCATCGAGCGGAGACCTTGAAAAGGGTGGCTGATTCCTCAAAGCATACACATCTTCCGCAAGGATCCTCCCCGTTGCATCCCACAGCGGAATCTCTTCATATTCTTCAATTTTTTCGACATTTTCCAGTAGTATTTCGGATGCACGTTGTAATGTCAGTCTTTCCATCTTCTCTTTCTCCTTCGCTCAGACCGCCCTGAAACTCCAATGTTTTCTGTTTACTTTTTCCCACTATCTTTGAGATAAAGGAACCAGTATACACATCCCACAAAGATTCCGCCTCCCACGATGTTGCCAAGCGTAACCGGCACTAAATTCCTTCCCAGAAACTGTCCCCAGCTAAGCGCATCCAGATTCACACCTGCATGAGACGCTGCCTCTGCGTATGCCGGGACTCCCTTTGCAAAAAGACCAGCACCAATATAATACATATTTGCAACACTATGTTCAAAACCACAGACTACGAAGATCATGATCGGGAAAAACAGACCTATGACCTTGCCAGCCACATCTTTTGCTGCAAAAGAAATCCATACCGCAATACACACTAAAAAGTTACAGAAAATCCCACGAAGAAATGCATCCGAAAAGCTCAGAGAACACTTTCCAGCCGCTGTAGATATTACGGATACTGCCATTGCATTATCAAACAGGCTGACCTGATGCGAATACACGATTCCTGCCGCAACAAGCGTTCCTCCCACAAAGTTTCCAAGATATACAACCACCCAGTTTTTCAGCATTCCACCCACCTTGATCTCCCTCTCCAAAAGCGGGATCACAAGCAGACAATTACCAGTAAAAAGCTCGCTTCCTGCCAGAAGAACCATCGTAAGCCCTCCTGGAAAGATACATGCTCCCACCAGTTTTCCGATAGATGCCGGTGTCACTCCGACGCTTGCTGTCGTTGCTGCCACACCACCAAGCGCAATGAAAGCGCCTGCCATAACTGCCAGCAGAAACATCTTAGGAACCGGTGTATTTACTTTTCCTTTTCCGACATTAATATAATTTTTCGCTACTTCAGCCGGTGAAAATAAATTCATGTTACAATCCTCCCTGTATCATACTATATACTTTTCTGTAATCTATTGTAAAAGAAGCAAAACCAGATTTCAAGAAAAAGACTCTGTCTACAAAGGCGGAGTTTTCTCGTTTAATATAAAATGGTTCCGTCGTACTCTTAATAAGCCTTCCCTTTCCATTTTTTTTAACTCGTGGGACAAAACACTTCGATTCAATCCCAGATAATTGGCAAGCTGCTCTCGATTAAAATCAATGTCGAATTCATTGCTCTGATAACGGATCCTTTGTATCTGCAGATATTTTTCGATTTTTTCACGAACACTTCTTGAAGACATAATTTCTATCTTACGATACTTACGAATGTCTTCATTTGCAAGAAAGTGTACGATCTTCTGATAAAGAAATACTCTGTCCGATTCACTGAGCATTCCTGCTTCTTCGATATATCTGACCGAAAACCAGTACACAACCGAAGGCTGTACCGCATACAAGGTATAGGGACTCGTCTTTTTTAGACTGACTGCAATCTCCAGACCTACCATATAGGATTTTTTAAGCTTCTGTACCATCTGTTCCGTTCCATCCGGATAATACTGCACCTTACAGATCTCACCGGAAAGCAGAATCCCGATTTCATCCACTTTACATTCTTCTGAAATCACGATCTCATTTTTATGATATTCTTTTATTTTTCCATCCAGAAGCCCGATAATACTTTCTGCCTCTTCTCTCTCCATGTCCCGAAATAAAAGGCAATTGTATAATTCATGATACAGATCCATAAACATATTCTCCTTATGTGCTTAAGTATTCAAGTTCAGGTTTATTGCACCATTGTTTCCTGTCTGGATAAGATTCCATCCTCCAACACATAAAATGTTTCTATACTTACTTCTCCCTCATTCAGGTCATAGATTTCTCTCGCGGTAAAAGTCTTTCCTTCCAGATCTTTTTTCTCGGTCTCGACCATCATATATGCTGCATTTTTATTCATTGCAAAAGTCTCCGGCATCATTCCCGGCTGGTATACTTCTGTTTCCAGCACCTGGTGATCTGCATTCATCTGACACACAGTGATCTTCACTGGTTCATACATGACTGCCATAGATACTGCCACCTTGCATCCTCTCGCTTTTACCGTTCCATTTTCCGTAACTTCCACCTTGTCCTCTATCGTATTTGTCATAATTACGCCTTCTGATGAATTACCACTGGTACTGATTCCCTGACCAGATGTCAGATAAATGTCACCCTCCGGCGTCTGATACACCGGGTTCGTATAATATGCAATATCCTGATCCATCTGCCCTGGGATCATATAGATGGTTCCCGAAATGCAATGCATCTCTTCCGTGTCTGAAACATTAATCTCCGTATTCACATCGCAAACTTCTTCTCCACAGACACTACCGACATAGCTTTCTCCGTCCTGATCCGTCCAGACTGGTGCAAAGAAATTGATTCCTTCCACATTTCCAAATGTAATGTCCCAGTCTGCCGGATCCTCACTGTCATTCTTTTCAATTGTCGCATAAAGCTTCTGCTGATATTCCGACGTGATGAATGCTCCGATGAGCTGATCTTCTGCTGCATCTGTTCCCGCATCCGGATCTGCCAGAGAACAGCCACATATGGAAACAACGAATACAAATATGCAGATTCCTGAAATGATCCTAACTCTTTTCATCCTCATCATCCTCCTCCAGATTCCCGTCAAATTTTAAAATATCTCCCACATCACACTGCAGATAATAACAGATTCTGTTGATCGTGTGAAAGCGTACACCTTTCGCCTTTCCGCTCCGCAGAACAGAAAGATTGGCTTCCGTAATATTCACAAGCTTACAAAGCTCTTTTGACGTCATACCACGCTCTTTTAATACCTCTTCCAAATACACTCGAATTGCCATAACACTACCTTCTAAATAAACGAATCATTCTCCTGCTTCAGTTTCTGATCTTCCCGCACATATCTTGTATACAATAAAATAATTAATACAAATGCAATGGATACGATTGGTATTGTAATTGTAATATTAATCTGATAAAAAACATCACAATAGATCAATTGAAGGATGTTCACAGCAATACTTACTACGACCGTTGCTTTCAACGCTTTTACACAAAAGCCAGCCAGTTTTTCTGTTGCATGAATTGCCTGATCTGAATAGCGATCCTCTTCCAGTTCATGGATAACCTGCATTGCAAGAAATACAATCACAATATCCAGGGCATATGGTAATGCATCTGCAAGGAACTGAACTACAAACAGAAGATATGTAAACTCAAGCCCGGAAACTGTACTTCCCATATCGAATTCAAAACCGGAAGCTGTATTGGCATTCCGAAGTTCCATGATGGAAGTCAGAAGACTGCCAAACTGCTGGCTGCAGATTGCATAGATGAAAGCAATATTAATACCTGCAAGTAATACAATGATCATTTTCTGCAGACGTTTCGTATCTGCAGATACTGCTGCGCTAATCACCCGAAGAATCAGATATCCAAACAGAACAGAATAAAAACAAGCTCCAAGCATCCATTTTCCCGTTCCCGGTACACTTACATGCAGTAGTCCCGGATTGATCATATAGTAGATGACGATCAACAGCATCACACTCATAGCAGGCAAAACAAAATCCTCTCTGCATGTCCGATGCTTCTTTTTCATCATCAGATAAGCAAAACAGGGGATCAGACATACCAGGAAATAAATCAGAAAAGCAATCACATTCCCTATCATGCCAGATAAAGACAACCTCCGGAGAAGCACTCC
>JALEKG010000075.1 GCA_022769185.1 Dorea sp.
ACGAAGTCCCTGCTCCATAGCAACTGGGTGAATCAGTTCGATTGTCATCTCTACGTTATCACCAGGCATACACATCTCTACACCTTCTGGAAGGTTGCAGACACCTGTTACGTCTGTTGTTCTGAAGTAGAACTGTGGACGATAGTTGTTGAAGAATGGAGTATGACGTCCACCTTCATCTTTTGTCAGAACGTAAACCTGAGCTGTGAATTTTCTGTGGCATGTTACTGAACCTGGTTTAACCAGAACCTGTCCTCTTTCGATTTCAGTTCTCTGAACACCACGAAGAAGAGCACCGATGTTGTCACCAGCCTGAGCCTCATCAAGAAGCTTACGGAACATTTCAACACCTGTTACAACTGTCTTCTTTGTATCCTCGTGAATACCAACGATTTCTACTTCATCAGATACGTGAAGAGTACCACGCTCTACTCTACCTGTAGCAACAGTACCACGTCCTGTGATAGAGAATACGTCCTCTACTGGCATAAGGAATGGCTTATCTGTATCACGCTCTGGATCTGGGATATAAGAATCAACAGCATCCATAAGTTCCATGATCTTGTCTCCCCATTCTCCTGATGGCTCCTCAAGAGCTTTCAGAGCAGATCCCTGGATAATCGGAGTATCATCTCCTGGGAATTCATACTCGTCTAACAGTTCACGGATTTCCATCTCTACTAATTCAAGAAGTTCTTCATCGTCTACCATATCACATTTGTTCATGAATACAACAATGTAAGGTACACCTACCTGACGAGAAAGCAGGATGTGCTCTCTTGTCTGAGCCATAACACCATCAGTAGCAGCTACAACAAGGATAGCACCATCCATCTGTGCAGCACCTGTGATCATGTTCTTAACGTAGTCAGCATGTCCCGGGCAGTCAACGTGTGCATAGTGACGTTTATCTGTCTCATATTCAACGTGAGCTGTAGAAATTGTGATTCCACGCTCTCTTTCTTCTGGAGCTTTATCGATGTTATCAAATGCTACAGCAGCGTTTCCTGCTACTCTCTCAGACAGAACTTTTGTGATAGCAGCTGTCAGAGTTGTTTTACCATGGTCAACGTGACCGATTGTACCGATATTACAATGTGGTTTTGTTCTTTCAAATTTAGCTTTTGCCATTTTGAATATCCTCCTTATTTTAGCGCCTTATGGCATAATATAATAATTTACGTTTGCTCGGCTAACTCTGATTATATTTCAAATCATACAGTTTTTCAAGCCTTTTTAATATTAATTAGTCATTTTTAGTGGATAAAATCTTTTCCTGTACAGATTTCGGAACCGGCTCATATTTCTCAAAGAACATTGAGTAGTTTCCACGTCCCTGTGTTCTGGAACGTAAGTCTGTAGAGTATCCAAACATCTCAGACAATGGAACAAATCCTCGAACAATCTTTCCACCGCCAAGATCATCCATACCTTCGATACGTCCACGGCGTGAATTGATATCACCGATAACATCACCCATGTACTCTTCCGGCATGGTTACTTCGACTCTCATGATTGGCTCAAGAAGAACAGGAGATGCCTTCTTCATAGCATCCTTAAACGCAAGGGAACCTGCAATGTGGAATGCCATTTCACTTGAATCGACTTCATGGTAAGATCCATCATATACGTTAGCCTTCAGACCAACAACCGGGAATCCTCCAAGGATACCAGACTGCATAGCCTCTTCGATACCTTCGCCTACAGCCGGGATATATTCCTTCGGAATAGCTCCACCAACTACAGAAGATTCGAACTTGAATGTCTCCTCACCGTTAACATCCATTGGCTCAAATTTAACTTTACAGTGTCCGTACTGTCCACGTCCACCTGACTGTTTTGCATATTTGCTGTCAACATCAACTGCTTTTGTAAATGCTTCTTTGTATGCAACCTGAGGAGCACCTACATTAGCCTCTACCTTAAACTCACGAAGAAGTCTGTCAACGATGATCTCAAGGTGAAGCTCACCCATACCAGCGATGATTGTCTGACCTGTTTCCGGATCTGTATGAGCACGGAATGTCGGGTCTTCTTCTGCAAGTTTTGCAAGAGACTCACCAAGTTTACCCTGGGAAGCTTTTGTCTTCGGCTCAATAGCAAGCTCGATAACCGGCTCTGGGAATTCCAGGGATTCCAGGAGTACTGGGTGCTGATCATCACAGATTGTATCACCTGTTGTGGTGAACTTAAATCCGATTGCTGCAGCGATATCACCAGAATATACTTTGTCAAGCTCAGCTCTCTTATTTGCATGCATCTGAAGGATACGTCCTACACGTTCCTTCTTATTCTTTGTAGCATTCAGTACGTATGAACCGGAATTCATTGTACCAGAGTATACTCTGAAGTATGCCAGCTTACCTACGAATGGGTCTGTCATAATCTTAAATGCTAATGCTGAGAATGGTTCTTCATCAGAAGAATGTCTTACAACTTCATTTCCATCCTCGTCAACGCCCTGAATTGGCGGAATGTCTGTTGGTGCAGGCATGTATTCAACAATTGCATCCAAAAGTTTCTGAACACCTTTGTTTCTGTAAGCAGATCCACAGCATACCGGAACAGCTGTACACTCACAGGTAGCCTTTCTGAGTGCTTTCTTCATATCTTCAACGGACGGTTCTTCACCTTCCAGATACTGCATCATCAGATCATCATCCAGATCACAGATCTTCTCTACCATCTCTGTACGATAAAGCTCTGCATCATCTTTCATGTCATCCGGGATCTCAGTAATGGAAATATCATCACCTTTTTCATCATTATAGATGTAAGCTTTCATCTCCATCAAGTCAATGATTCCCTTGAAATCGTCCTCTTTTCCAATTGGTAACTGAAGACAAATTGCGTTCTTTCCAAGTCTGGTTCTGATCTGCTCAACTGCATTGTAGAAATCAGCTCCCAGGATATCCATCTTATTGATGAATGCCATTCTTGGAACATTATATGTGTCAGCCTGACGCCATACGTTCTCTGACTGTGGTTCAACACCACCCTTTGCGCAGAATACGCCGACAGCACCGTCTAATACACGAAGTGAACGCTCAACTTCTACAGTAAAGTCAACGTGTCCCGGAGTATCAATGATATTGATACGATGCTCAAGAGCGCCTTTTTTCGGCTTGGTGAACTCTTCAAGCGTCCAGTGGCATGTTGTAGCCGCAGAAGTAATTGTGATACCTCTTTCCTGTTCCTGCTCCATCCAGTCCATGGTAGCAGTACCTTCATGAGTATCTCCAATTTTGTAGTTAACACCGGTATAGTACAGAATACGCTCGGTAAGAGTTGTCTTACCGGCATCGATATGTGCCATAATACCGATATTTCTTGTTCTCTCTAATGGATATTCTCTTCCAGCCATTGTTGCCTCCTAAAAAAATTAGAAACGATAGTGAGCAAATGCTTTGTTTGCTTCTGCCATCTTGTGCATATCTTCTTTCTTCTTCACAGATGCGCCTGTATTGTTTGCTGCATCCATGATCTCATTGGCCAATCTTTCTTCCATTGTCTTTTCTCCTCTTTTACGAGAATATACTGTCAGCCAACGAAGAGCTAATGTCTGTCTTCTTTCAGGTCTTACTTCAATTGGTACCTGGTAGTTTGCTCCTCCGATACGTCTTGCCTTTACTTCAAGTACTGGCATGATGTTGTTCATAGCCTCTTCAAATACTTCAACTGCCGGCTTATCGGATTTTGCTTCGATTCTTTCAAATGCTCCGTATACAATCTTCTGAGCAACACCCTTCTTACCATCAAGCATAATGTTGTTGATAAGTTTGGTTACCACTTTATTGTTGTATACTGGATCCGCTAATACGTCTCTCTTCTGAGTATGTCCTTTACGTGGCACGGTCCTTCCCTCCTTAAACATATTTGTGTAATTGTTACACTGATTAATTCATAGGTACTCACATGTGTCTTTCTAATGATACTGTGTAGTGCATAGGGCATACATATCTATATACCTTGCAACTTACTTAATCATAGTTCTGTTTGTGACTACATTAGTTAATGAAACTGTTCATTATTTCTTTTTAGCGTCTTTTGGTCTCTTAGCACCGTATTTAGAACGAGCCTGTCTTCTCTTTGCAACACCTGCTGTATCAAGTGTTCCTCTAACGATGTGATATCTTGTACCTGGAAGGTCCTTTACTCTTCCTCCACGGATCAGTACAACGCTATGCTCCTGAAGGTTGTGTCCCTCTCCTGGAATGTAGCTTGTTACTTCGATACCGTTAGACAGACGTACTCTGGCAATTTTTCTAAGAGCTGAGTTAGGTTTCTTAGGTGTAGCAGTCTTAACTGCGGTACATACACCTCTCTTCTGTGGAGCAGAAGCGTCCGTACTTCTCTTTCTTAAAGAGTTATACCCTTTCTGGAGAGCCGGAGCTGTAGACTTCTTTACAGATGTCTGACGTCCTTTCTTTACTAACTGGTTAAATGTTGGCATTCTCTTTCACCTCCTACGATTATAATAAGTTGCTTATTCATCTTCTGAATAAACGCGCACAAAGATATAACGCGCTTTTATGCACGCTAGATTAGTTTATTACGTATTTTTCCGATTGTCAAGGGATTTTACTTGATTTTTATTAGAATTTGCTTAGATTTTATCATAAGTCCGGGATTTCCCAGATTTGTCGCAGTTCTTGATCTTAAGAACTATATATATAAGAAGAATTCCTGTCACGACTCCCATACTATCAATCATTACATCGGTCAGTTGACAGCTTCTCCCCTCGACAAAAAGCTGATGAAATTCATCTCCAGCTGCGTATATCGTGCCAATGACAAATGCGTATGCCACATTGTTTTTTCTTTTATAGCATGAAACAGAAAGCACTAGTAACATTCCCAGGATTGCATACTCAGATGCATGCGCACATTTGCGGACCGGATAATCAATCCGCTCCGCAAATATTTCCTGCCGTTCTTCCGGCCATTCCTTAAAATCTGATATTAATATTTCTCCAACAAGCTTTCCCACTGAACGACTCATCTGTGTTGATTCATCCGCAGGTTTTGCAGAAAACATAAAGATAACAATCATCCACAAAATTGTCATTGTTGTAAATATTATTTTTTTCAATGCTTATAGATCTCCAAATAAATCTTTTTGATATACGCCTTTTTCAATCAACTTTGCAAAAGACTCTATTACTATCGGTTTATCTTCCTGGTAGGTCACACCAAACCAACGGTCAGATGTACGAAGGACTTTTACTGACATAGTCTCCTTTTTCAAAAGCCTGTCAATATAAGTTGGAAGAAGATACTCTGCTTTAAGTTCCTTCGTTTCATCTCCTGTAATTTCCTCAAAAAAGTCTATAAATCCTTCTTCCAACAGATCCACAAACTCTGGTGTCAGCCCCCACATATTCATAGACGCAAAAGATTCTGTGTCAATCGGCTGTCCTTTGGACTTGGCACCGGTTTCTGTTTTCACGATCTCATATGTTTCTACCACATCTGTCAGATACCCTTTTTTATCCACAGCACAAATGCCTCTGGTAACACTTCCATTCTCACTTAACGTATTGCCAAGGATAAACCCCGCCATACACAGATTTGAAGCTCTTGCAGGTGTATAATCCACAAGGAAATCATGAATCTTTCTGAATGCTTCTTTTCCATAGTAATCATCTGCATTAATGACTACAAATGGCTCCTGGATAATTCCCCGGCATGCCAATACCGCCTGTCCGGTTCCCCATGGCTTCGTCCTTCCTTCCGGGCACTTAATCCCTGCCGGAAGATCCTGAAGATCCTGATAGGCATATTGTATCTCAACATTCAGCCGGTCACAGATTGTTTCTATTCGATTTCCGATTGCTTCTTTAAATGCATCTTCAATATCTTTCCGGATAATAAAGATTATCTTATTAAATCCTGCTTCAATTGCATCATGGATCGAGTAATCCATAATAATCTCACCATTTGGTCCAACTGCTGCCAGCTGCTTAATTCCCCCGCCAAACCTTGATCCGATTCCAGCCGCCATAATCACTAATGCTGTATCCATTCTATTCTCCTTTTTTCTTCTTATACACTTTCATCCATCTGCCGTTTCAAAGTACATATCTTAACATAAATTTATTCCAACTCAGTATTTTCTACAAACCAAGTATATCCGAGATTGCTCCCATTTCTTCCAATGCTATATCAATCAGATCATCCAGACTCAACCCTGTAAATTCAATCGCTTCCATATAATCTCTATTTGCACCGGCAGCAAATCTTCCCTCATTAAATCTCTTCATAACCGATTTATGCTTTACACTTGCAATCTTCTTGTCAGGATAGATCTGTGCTACTGCTTTCACAAAACCGCTCATCGGATCCGCCGCAAGCAAGGCATATTGAATTTTTGTCTTTGCCTTAACACCGCTCTTGGGATTATGTGCACAAATCGCGTCAAATAATACCTTATCCTCAATTCCTTCTTTTTTCAGGATCTCAACGGATGTAGGGCCATGTACGCTCAGATCATTTTTCCAGTCACACTGCTCTTCATCCAAATCGTGAAGTAGCCCCGCGATTCCCCAATATTCCACCTCATCCGGTGCCAGTCTTTTTGCAAGACCTCTCATAATCGCCTCTACAGCATATGAATGAGTAATATAATTTTCCCCTTTCATGTATTTCATCAATATCTCATGTGCCTGTTCTCTGTTCATTTTATTTCCTCCCTGATTCAAAACAGCTCTCGCGTCCTCGTTATTGTAACACATAACTACTTTTATGTGAAGTTTTTCATTTCTTGAAAAAAAGCATCGATCTATAGATCGATGCTTTTTTATGTACTTTTATTCTTCCGGAACTACAATAAGGTCTTTTGTAAAGCTATTCAGGACCTCACAGCCATCTTCAGTAATGATTACAAGGTCTTCAATACGAACACCGATGTTCTCGTCTGGCAGATAAATACCTGGCTCCACAGAGAAGCACTGTCCTACCTGAATGATATCTGTATTTACAGAAGAAACATCACCGAATTCATGGTCTTCAAGTCCGATAGAATGACCTGTTCTGTGTGTAAAATACTGTCCATAACCTTTTTCTTCAATATAATTTCTTGCAGCAAGGTCTACATCACACATTCTTGCTCCTGGTTTTGCAGCTTCAATACCACGTCTGTTTGCTTCCACTACGATATCATAGATTTCTCTGGCACGGTCAGACACTTCGCCGATAAATACTGTTCTTGTCATATCTGATGCATAATTGTCTTTAAATGCTCCGATATCAAGAATTACACAGTCGCCACGTTTTCCTTTAGAATCATCTGTTACATGATGCGGATCTGCAGCACCATGTGCATATGCTGTAATAGGATCAAATGATACATCTTCGCATCCAAGATCTTTATAAATTTCACGAATCTTTACGTTCAGTTCTCTTTCGGTTAATCCTTTTACAACCCATGGAATCAGTCTCTCCATAGCAATATCATTTAACCTGGAGGATTCTCTCATCAGTTCTTTTTCTTTCTCATCTTTTACCATACGAATATAATCAATGATCGGAGAACCATTTACAAATTTACTTCCTCCACCGAGTTCCTGCAGACGGATTAAGAATCTTGCCGGCCATGTCTTATCAATACCCATAACCTTATCTTTCTCAACATATCTGCTTAAGATTTCAACGCCGTCTTCGATATCATCGTACCATACCAGTTCTACTCCAAGATCTTTCTCCTGTGGGAACAGCTTGTTGATCACAAGTTTGTGATTTCCATTCACATTCAAATACAACGCCAGAAGTCTCTCTCCTGGAATAATCCACTTTCCTGTAAGATAGAAGATTGCAACCGGATCAGATACGATCATCTGCGGGATGCCATGTTCTTCCATTGATTTTAATACTCTTGATACCTTTCCTTGATCCATTTTTATCCCCAACCTTTCTTTATTAGACGTTGGAAACCGGCTGTCATTCTCACCGATTTCTACTAGAATTCATTATAGACTGTTGTACAGGAAAAGTCAATTTGTAACTGTATAGATCCATCTATAAATTTTCTCAGAAATCTGACTTTTTCTGTTCTTCGGAAAAGCTTTTCGATGCGCATTCATTGCAGCATTCTCCTCTCTTGCATCCGCTGCACAGACTGCATCTGTCAGTCTTTCTATGCTTCCACATATTCCTGACTGCGAGAATTACAAAAACAGTTAATATCAATCCCACAAGAACTGTCGCCAGAATGTTATATCCCATCTTCCTATCACCTTTTTATATTTTTTAGATTTCATTCACAGTTGTACGATATACAAAAACGCCAAAGTTATAATTAAACTTTGGCGTTTTCTTTTTTATTCTTCCTCTGAAACGGTTATTTCCTCAGATTCCTCTGCCTCATACTCTTCTTCATTTAGATCCATCTCTTCATCCAGATCAATATCCTCATCCAAGATAAGTTCATCATCCAGAGCCATATCCGTATTCAACTTAATATCACGGTATTTCCTCATACCAGTACCAGCAGGAATCGGCTTACCGAGAATTACGTTTTCTTTTACGCCCACCAACGGGTCAACCTTACCCTTAATAGCAGCTTCTGTCAGAACCTTTGTGGTCTCCTGGAAAGAAGCAGCTGACAGGAATGAATTGGTTGCAAGAGAAGCTTTTGTAATACCAAGGATGATCTGTTCTCCTGTTGCCGGCTCTTTGCCTTCTTTCACCAGTTTTTCGTTCACATCCTCAAATTCCAGCCTGTCTACATTGGTTCCTGGAAGGAATTCACTATCTCCAGCCTCTTCTACACGAATCTTCTTCAGCATCTGACGTACAATGACCTCGATATGCTTATCGTTGATATCAACACCCTGCAGACGATATACTCTCTGAACTTCCTGGATCATATAATCCTGTACTGCACGCAGTCCTTTAATTCTCAAGATATCATGCGGATTAACACTACCTTCAGTCAGCTCATCACCGGCCTCCAGCTCCGCTCCATCCATTACCTTGATTCTGGATCCGTAAGGAATCAGATATGCCTTGGATTCTCCAGTCTCATGATTTGTTACGATAACCTCACGTTTTTTCTTTGTATCATTGATGTTGGCAGTACCTGCAAATTCTGTGATAATTGCAAGTCCCTTTGGCTTTCTTGCCTCAAAAAGCTCTTCGACACGAGGAAGACCCTGTGTGATGTCATCACCGGCAACACCACCGGTATGGAAAGTACGCATTGTCAGCTGTGTACCAGGTTCACCAATAGACTGGGCGGCAATAATACCAACAGCCTCACCAACCTGTACCGGTTCACCGGTAGCCATGTTCGCACCGTAACATTTTGCACATACACCACTGTGAGATCTGCAGGTCAGGATTGTACGGATCTTGATCTTCTTCAGAGGTTCTCCGTTTTCATCTACACCCTTGTTTACGATCAGCTCTGCACGCTTCGGTGTTACCATATGATTTGCCTTTACGAGAACATTTCCGTCTTTATCCACGATATTCTCACACAGGAAACGTCCGGTAATACGATCCTGAAGGCTTTCAATGACTTCATTTCCATCTATGAATGCCTTTACATACATTCCAGGGATCTCTGCCCCCTTCTCTACACAGTCGACTTCACGAATGATCAGTTCCTGTGATACGTCAACCAGACGCCTGGTCAGATATCCTGAATCGGCTGTTCGAAGAGCAGTATCTGACAGACCCTTACGAGCACCATGCGCAGACATGAAGTACTCCAATACATCAAGACCTTCACGGAAATTGGACTTAATTGGCAACTCGATCGTACGGCCAGTTGTATCTGCCATCAGACCACGCATACCTGCAAGCTGTTTGATCTGCTTATCAGAACCACGGGCTCCGGAGTCAGCCATCATAAAGATGTTATTGTATTTGTCCAGCCCGCCAAGCAGCGCCTCTGTCAGGGCATCGTCCGTTGCTTTCCATGTTTCAACAACCTCTTTGTAACGCTCTTCTTCTGTAATCAGACCACGCTTGTAGTTCTTCGTGATCTTATCTACCGTATCCTGTGCCTGTTTGATCATCTCCGGTTTCTGCGGAGGTACTGTCATATCAGAAATGGATACCGTCATGGCAGCTCTGGTAGAGAATTTATAACCAATTGATTTTACAGCATCCAACACTTCTGCTGTTGCAGTAGAACCATGTGTATTGATTACTTTTTCAAGAATCTTCTTCAACTGTTTCTTTCCTACGTGGAAATCAATTTCCAGCAACAGTTCATTTCCTTCGATCTCACGATTTACAAATCCAAGATCCTGTGGAATGATCTCATTGAAGATAAATCTTCCAACGGTTGATTCAATCGTTCCAGTCTTTACAGTTCCATCCGGCATTGTCTTGGATACACGAACCTTTACACGTGAATGAAGTGTCACTGCTCCATTTTCATATGCAAGGATTGCTTCATTAATACTCTTAAAGGCTTTCCCTTCACCAATCGCACCCGGACGCTCCTGTGTCAGGTAATAAATACCAAGCACCATATCCTGTGATGGGACAGCAACCGGTCCACCATCAGACGGTTTCAACAGGTTATTAGGTGACAAAAGCAGGAACCTACATTCTGCCTGTGCCTCTACAGACAACGGAAGATGAACCGCCATCTGGTCACCATCAAAGTCAGCGTTGAACGCTGTACATACCAGCGGATGCAATTTAATTGCTTTACCTTCTACCAGAATCGGCTCAAATGCCTGAATACCAAGTCTGTGCAGTGTGGGGGCACGGTTCAGCATTACCGGATGCTCCTTAATAACATCTTCCAGCACATCCCATACTTCCGGCTGAAGTCTTTCTACCATCTTTTTCGCATTCTTAATATTGTGTGCAGTACCGTTCTGAACCAGTTCTTTCATAACAAATGGCTTAAACAATTCAATTGCCATCTCTTTTGGAAGACCACACTGATAGATCTTAAGTTCCGGTCCTACAACAATTACAGAACGTCCGGAGTAGTCAACACGTTTACCAAGCAGGTTCTGACGGAAGCGTCCGGATTTACCCTTCAGCATGTCAGAAAGAGATTTCAGGGCACGATTACCAGGACCCGTTACCGGGCGGCCGCGGCGGCCGTTATCAATCAATGCATCTACTGCTTCCTGAAGCATTCTCTTTTCATTTCTTACGATAATGTCCGGAGCACCCAATTCAAGAAGGCGTTTCAAACGGTTATTTCTATTAATAATTCTTCTATAAAGATCATTCAGATCGGAAGTTGCAAAACGTCCGCCGTCCAGCTGTACCATAGGACGAAGATCCGGCGGGATAACTGGAATATTAGTCATGATCATCCATTCCGGTTTATTGCCGGACTCACGGAATGCCTCTACTACTTCCAGACGTTTGACGATTCTTGCACGTTTCTGTCCGGTAGCGCCTTTCAGACCTTCCGAGAGCTCTTCGTATTCCTTATCCAGATCAATTGCTTCCAGAAGCTCTTTAATGGACTCAGCACCCATTCCTACACGAAATGCGCTTCCCCATTTTTCTCTTGCCTCCTGATATTCGGCCTCAGACAGCACCTGTTTATACATCAGATCTGTCTCCCCCTTATCCAGTACGATATAAGAGGCGAAATAGAGTACCTTCTCCAGTGTTCTTGGAGACAGATCCAGGATCAGGCCCATCCGACTCGGGATTCCTTTAAAATACCAGATATGAGACACCGGAGCCGCAAGGGCAATATGCCCCATACGCTCACGACGTACACTTGCCTTTGTTACTTCAACACCACAGCGGTCGCAGACTACGCCTTTATAGCGGATCTTCTTATACTTTCCACAGTGGCACTCCCAGTCCTTGCTTGGCCCGAAGATTCTCTCACAGAATAGTCCGTCCTTCTCCGGCTTCAAGGTTCTATAATTAATGGTCTCAGGCTTGGTTACTTCCCCTCTGGACCATTCCAGAATCTTTTCAGGTGATGCCAGCCCGATTTTGATTGAATCAAAACTCATTGGCTGGTATGATTGTTCCTTATTGTTTTCTGGCATACGTCGCACCCCTTCCTATTCATCATCTGACAAATCATCAAATGCAAAGTCATCAGTTTCTTCAAAATCCAAATCGAAGTCCTCATCTTCCGGCTCTTCATCCACGTCTACCAGTTCTTCACCCTGGAATTCCTGTTCTGTGTATCCGTGCTCACCAAACTCATCATCCTGACGGTACTTTCTGTCTCCTTCGATTAATGAACGGAAATCTGTCTCTCCCATATCAGCAGTTTCCATGATCTCTACTTCTGTATTATCATCACGCAGTACACGTACATCCAGACCCAAAGACTGTAACTCTTTTAACAATACTTTGAAGGACTCCGGTATTCCCGGCTCAGGAATATTTTCACCCTTAATGATCGCTTCATAGGTCTTCACACGTCCAATCACATCGTCAGACTTCACAGTCAGGATTTCCTGCAGCGTATAGGATGCACCATATGCTTCCAGTGCCCATACCTCCATCTCTCCAAAACGCTGTCCGCCGAACTGTGCTTTACCACCTAACGGCTGCTGTGTAACCAGAGAGTAAGGACCTGTAGAACGTGCATGGATCTTATCATCAACCAGATGATGCAGTTTCAGATAATGCATGTGCCCAATCGTTACCGGACTGTCAAAATATTCGCCGGTACGTCCGTCACGCAGGCGGACTTTTCCATCGCGTGAGATCGGAACACCCTTCCATAATTCTCTATGATCTCTGTTTTCATACAGATAATCCAGAACTTCTGGAAGCAGTTCTTCTTTATGTTTTGCTTCAAACTCTTCCCAGCTTAAATTTACATAATCATTTGCCAGGTCAAGAGTATCCATAATGTCAATTTCGTTTGCTCCGTCAAATACCGGTGTCGCAATGTTAAATCCCAGCGCCTTTGCAGCCAGAGAAAGATGGATCTCCAGGATCTGACCGATATTCATACGTGAAGGTACGCCCAGCGGATTCAGTACAATGTCCAGCGGACGTCCATTTGGAAGGAATGGCATATCTTCTACAGGAAGTACACGGGAAACAACACCCTTGTTACCGTGACGTCCAGCCATCTTATCACCAACGGAAATCTTTCTCTTCTGAGCAATATAGATACGAACAGACTGGTTTACTCCAGGAGACATCTCGTCCCCATTCTCTCTTGTAAATACCTTTGCATCTACAACAATACCGTATTCTCCGTGAGGAACCTTCAGTGAAGTATCTCTTACTTCACGAGCTTTTTCACCAAAAATTGCACGAAGCAGTCTTTCTTCTGCTGTCAGCTCCGTCTCTCCCTTCGGAGTCACCTTGCCAACCAGAATGTCACCGGCGCGAACCTCCGCTCCGACACGGATGATACCTCTTTCATCCAGATTTTTCAGCGCGTCATCACCAACGCCTGGGATATCACGAGTGATTTCTTCAGGTCCCAGCTTAGTATCGCGGGCTTCTGCTTCATATTCTTCAATATGAATAGATGTATATACATCATCCTGTACCAGTCGTTCACTTAATAATACGGCATCCTCGTAGTTATAACCTTCCCATGTCATGAAACCGATCAACGGGTTCTTTCCAAGGGCCAGCTCTCCGTTAGAAGTAGACGGTCCATCTGCAATTACATCGCCCGTCTCCACTCTGTCTCCCTTAAAGACGATTGGTCTCTGGTTATAACAGTTACTCTGGTTACTTCTCTGGAACTTAGTCAGCTTATATTTCTTAAGATTTCCATCATCCTGGCGGATTGTAATCTCCGTAGAAGTAGAGCGTTCCACAGTACCACCCTGTTCCGCAACCACACAGACTCCAGAGTCTACTGCCGCTTTTTCTTCCATACCCGTTCCAACAACCGGCGCTTCTGTCATGAGAAGCGGCACTGCCTGACGCTGCATGTTGGATCCCATCAGCGCACGGTTTGCATCATCGTTCTGAAGGAATGGAATCAATGCAGTTGCAACAGAAAATACCATCTTAGGAGATACGTCCATGTAGTCGAACATTTTTCTTTCGTATTCCTGTGTCTCCTCGCGGTAACGACCAGATACATTCTTATGAACAAAATGTCCATCTGCATCCAGTGGTTCGTTCGCCTGGGCTACATGATAATTATCTTCTTCATCTGCCGTCATATATACAACTTCGTCCGTTACAACCGGATTCTCCGGATCATCATGATTGATCTTACGATACGGAGCCTCGATAAATCCATATTGATTAATTCTCGCATAACTTGCAAGAGAGTTGATCAGACCGATATTCGGACCTTCAGGGGTCTCAATCGGACACATTCTTCCATAGTGAGAATAGTGAACATCTCGCACCTCGAATCCTGCACGATCTCTTGACAGACCTCCTGGTCCAAGAGCGGACAGACGTCTCTTATGAGTCAGCTCACCAAGCGGGTTATTCTGATCCATGAACTGTGACAGCTGGGAAGAACCAAAGAATTCTTTTACAGCAGCTGTAACAGGCTTAATATTAATCAGTGACTGTGGAGAAATTCCCTCCAGATCCTGTGTTGTCATTCTCTCACGGACTACTCTTTCCAGTCGGGAAAGACCGATTCTATACTGATTTTGTAACAGTTCCCCTACAGAACGGATACGTCTGTTTCCAAGATGGTCGATATCATCATCATTTCCAAGACCATATTCCAGATGCATATTATAGTTGATAGATGCAAGAATATCCTCTTTCGTGATATGCTTTGGAATCAGATCGTGAATATCTCTCTTAACAGCATCCTTTAATTCATCAATATCTCCGGCGGTTTCTTCCAGAATGCCTGCCAGAACAGGATAGTATACCTGCTCTGTAACTCCAACTTCCTTCGGATCAATATCAACGATTGCATCAAAATCAACCATCATATTAGAAAGAACCTTAATATTTCTCTCTTCATCCTCACGTTCTATCCATACATATGGAACTGCATTATTCTGAATCTGATCTGCCAGTTCTCTTGTCACTTTTGTGCCGGCTTCTGCCACTACTTCACCCGTCAGAGGACTCACAACGTCTTCTGCCAGAACGTGTCCCGTGATACGATTCTTCAATGCCAGTTTTTTATTAAATTTATATCTTCCTACTTTCGCAAGATCATAACGTCTCGGATCAAAGAACATGCTGGTAATCAGGCTCTCTGCACTGTCCACAGCAAGAGGTTCACCCGGACGAATCTTCTTATATAATTCCAGAAGTCCTTCCTGGTAATTCGTTGATGCGTCCTTCTCAAAGCTTGCGAGAATCTTCGGTTCTTCACCAAACAGTTCAACAATCTCTGGATTCGTACCGATTCCTAACGCACGGATCAAAACAGTAATCGGCACCTTTCTTGTTCTATCTACTCGTACATAAAAAACGTCATTGGAATCCGTCTCGTATTCCAGCCATGCACCGCGGTTTGGAATAACCGTAGAGGAATACAGTTTCTTCCCTAATTTATCATGTGCAATTGCATAGTAAATACCAGGGGAACGAACCAGCTGACTTACGATAACACGCTCCGCACCGTTAATTACAAACGTACCGGTACTTGTCATCAGTGGCAGGTCACCCATGAATATCTCATGCTCATTAATCTCATCAGTCTCTTTGTTGTGAAGTCTCACCTTAACCTTTAATGGTGCCGCATAAGTAGCATCACGTTCTTTACACTCATCAATCGTGTATTTCACGTCATCCTCACACAGGGTAAAATCAACAAATTCCAGACTCAAATGTCCACTGTAATCTGTGATTGGCGAAATATCATCAAATACTTCATTTAATCCTTCCTTCAGGAACCACTGATAGGAATCCTTCTGGACTTCGATTAAGTTAGGCATCTGAAGAACTTCTTTTTGTCTGGCATAACTCATGCGTGAACTTTTTCCGCTTTTGATGGGACGAATTCTGTTTTTCTCCATATTGACGTTTCACTCCTCATTTATTTTTTGGTTGGGCTTCAAGGCCGCCCATATAACTTGCAGAGTCTCCGAAAACAGCACTCCCCGGCTGTTTTCTTACGCTGGTATGGCATGGTTTTCCATAATAGCGCATTTTTTACTATAGCACATAGTGTCAAGGCTTGTCAACGACTATTTTTCAAACTTTTTGTAACAATTTATCCACGCAGCAGATCTCCCCACCCCTAACAGTAGACTGCATTTACAGATCAAAAAAAGAGTTCCGCAAGCGGAACTCTTTTTATCCATCGTCTGGTTCGATTATTTAAGGTTAACTTCTGCGCCTTCTGCCTCAAGTTTAGCCTTGATTTCTTCAGCCTCTGCCTTAGAAGCGCCTTCTTTCACTACCTTCGGTGCTCCATCAACTAATGCCTTAGCTTCTTTTAATCCAAGACCTGTGATTTCACGAACAACTTTGATAACTTTAACCTTAGCTGCTCCTGCTGCAACTAATTCTACATCAAACTCATCTTTCTCTTCTGCTGCTGCAGCTCCATCTCCAGCTGCTGCTGCAACTACTACACCTGCTGCTGCAGAAACACCAAATTCTTCTTCACAAGCTTTTACAAGATCATTTAACTCTAATACAGATAATTCTTTGATAGCATCAATAAATTCAGCTGTTGTTAATTTTGCCATTTTATTTTCCTCCATTTTAAAATATTTTCAATGTGTAACTTTTGTTACGTTTCATTCAGGCATATGCCTGTGTGTTCAGATTACTCCTCTGTAGCTGCTGCTTCAGCCGGAGCTTCCTCTGCTGCCGGAGCCTCTGCTTCACCTGCAGCTTCTCCGTCTTTTTCTGCGATCTGTTTAAGAACGCGGGCAAGATTTGTGATAGGTGACTGCATACTTCCAAGCAATCTGGAGAGTAATACTTCTCTTGATGGAATCTGAGCCAGCTCAGTAAGAGCAGCAACATCATATACTGTACCCTCAACCACACCTGCTTTTAATTCAAGCGCTTTTGCATCTTTTGCAAATTTGCAAAGGATTCTTGCAGGAGCTGTAGCATCGTCTTTAGAAATTGCGATAGCGCTCGGTCCTTCCAAGTGCTCATCTAATGCTGCAAATTCAGTTCCTTCAAAAGCTCTCTTCATCATTGTGTTCTTGCAAACTTTGTAAATGACACCTGCTTCTCTTAACTGTTTACGCATCTCAGTATCCTGAGCAACAGTCAATCCACGGTAATCTACCAGTACAACACTGGCAGCACCTTTAACGTCATCTGCAATAGCCTGTACAATTGGTTGTTTTAATTCAACTTTTGCCACGAATGGTGCACCTCCTTGTTAGATTTTGAGTTTTACACCGCCGACAGATACTCCATTAAACATGGTATAACACCACATACATTGGTATAAAAAAACCTCTGCATCCAAGACACAGAGGTTCATAAAATCATACGCTTCGTATCAATCATCCCTCGGTAGGCGTATTCATCCTTACGCTTCAAAAAGCACCTACTGTCTTCGGCAGTCCTTGAACAGAATACCACAACCAGGAGATTCTGTCAACATCTTTTTTCATTACTCAAAAAAGATCCACTGTACCTTTTTATTGCATGCACAGCAACATAAAAATGCCTCCGGCAAAAGTCGAAGGCATTTTTACTTTCTTATTTCATCAACAAATTACACAAGCTTCATTGGGTTGATCTTTACACCAGGTCCCATAGTAGAAGTAAGTGTCACGCTCTTTAAGAACTGACCCTTTACTGCTGCCGGTCTTGCCTTGTTGATTGCATCAATAAGCGTCTGGAAGTTGTCCGTAAGTTGTTCCTCAGTAAAAGAAGCTTTACCTACTGGCACATGGATAATGTTTGTCTTGTCAAGTCTGTACTCAATCTTACCAGCTTTGATCTCCTGGATTGCTTTTGTAACATCCATAGTTACTGTACCAGCTTTCGGGTTTGGCATAAGACCTTTTGGTCCAAGTACACGACCGATACGTCCTACAACGCCCATCATATCTGGTGTAGCAACAACAACGTCAAATTCAAACCAGTTTTCTTTCTGGATCTTCTCGATCAGTTCCATTCCTCCAACGTAATCTGCTCCAGCTGCCTTTGCTTCATCTGCTTTAGCATCCTTTGCAAATACAAGGATACGAACCTTCTTACCGGTTCCGTGTGGCAGTACTACTGCACCACGAATCTGCTGGTCAGCGTGACGTCCGTCACATCCGGTTCTGATATGAGCTTCAATAGTTTCATCGAATTTTGCTACTGCAGTCTTTTTAACTAATGCTACTGCATCTGCAACATCATAGAGAGTTCCTCTGTCAATTGCTTTTGCAGCTTCAACATATTTCTTTCCTCTTTTCATCTAAATAACCTCCTTGTGGTAATGTCGGGATAACCCTCCCACGATTCTTGTTTACACGTTTATTCAGTAACTTTAACACCCATACTGCGGCATGTTCCTTCGATCATGCTCATAGCACTCTCGATTGTTGCTGCATTTAAGTCTGGCATCTTTGTCTCTGCGATCTGTCTTACCTGTTCCTTTGTGATCGTAGCTACTTTTGTCTTGTTCGGAACGCCTGAACCAGATTTGATGTTGCAGGCTTTCTTAATCAAAACAGCTGCCGGTGGTGTCTTTGTGATGAAGCTGAAGCTTCTGTCATTGTAAACTGTGATAACAACAGGAATAATCAAATCTCCCTGATCTGCAGTTCTTGCATTAAACTGCTTTGTAAATTCAACGATATTTACACCGTGCTGACCAAGTGCTGGACCAACCGGTGGTGCCGGTGTAGCTTTGCCGGCAGGAATCTGTAATTTAATATAACCTGTTACTTTTTTTGCCATTTTAATTACCTCCTTGTGGTACTCCCGGGAATCTTTGTCCCTCCCACTTTTTTGTTTTACTTATTCCACAGTGCCAGCTCGATTGCGCTGTGCTTCATCTCGCTGAGGGCTGTCGCCCTATACGGTTTTCATTATATGTCTGTCGGTGAGCAAGATCCCCTACAGCCAATAATGCAACCCGTGCACTGCTTATAGCAGTTACATCTTTTTAACTTCTGCGAAACTTATTTCAACCGGTGTCTCACGGCCGAATAATTCAACATTGATGGTAAGGCTCTGCTTCTGCATGTTCATAGACCGGATAACTCCAACTGTATCTGCCCATGCACCGGCAATTACCTGAACAGTATCGCCTTCTTCAAAATCTACGACAATATTCTCTTCTCTGATTCCCAGTGATGCCATCTCTGCATCCGTAAGCGGGACCGGCTTAGATCCTGGTCCTACGAATCCAGTCACACCTCTTGTGTTGCGGACAACATACCATGTATCATCGTTCATGATCATGTGAATCAGAACATAGCCTGGGAACATCTTCTTCTGTGTCGCCTTCTGGACACCATTCTTCATCTCAACGACATCCTGCATTGGCACCTGAACTTCCAGAATCTGATCTTCCAGATGTCTGTTTTCAATTGTCTTATCAATGTTGGCTTTTACTTTGTTCTCATACCCAGAATAAGTATGAACTACATACCATTTTGCCTCTGACATAAACTCACCTTTCTTGCGTGCAGATTATCAGTTATCTTACTAATAAATCCACTCCGTACTGGGCAATAAAATCAATGATCGCAATGATCGCACCCAGAACTACGGTTACAGAAACAACTGCTGCCGTCTGCTTTGCTACTGTCATCTTATCTGGCCAAATGATTTTCTTAAATTCTCTGCTAAGACCTTTGAACCAGCTTTTCTTCTGCGTCTTATCGCTCATGACACCCACTCCTTTGCAGCGACTATTTTGTTTCTTTGTGCAATGTGTGTGACTTGCAGAACTTACAGTACTTCTTAGTCTCCATGCGTTCCGGATGAGCTTTCTTATCCTTCGTCATGTTGTAGTTACGCTGTTTGCATTCTGTACATTCCAATGTGATTCTTGTACGCACAACTTCCACCTCGCTTTGTTTGTCTAAATTAACTTGTTACTTGGTAGCTTGCGAGGCTACCCTAATTTTAGGCATAAAAAAAAGACCTACTTCCATTCGCTAGGATAGTGTACCATACCACAAGCCAAAAAGCAAGTCTTTTTTCTATATTTAACCCTTTAACGTACTGATCATATGCCAGATTGCCATCCCCGGATGATACAGAAGCATTCGCGGTCCCGAGAAGCGCATGACCTTTCGAATCTCTTCTTGCATCTTTGGCTGATAGCAATGAACCTTGCACTGACTGCAGAAAGTCTTCGTCTCCATGAACGGGCAACGATCCACCCGCA
>JALEKG010000102.1 GCA_022769185.1 Dorea sp.
ATGCTTCGGCCGATGAAGTCCCTCTTCTGATGCAGTGGGATCAGCGCTGGGGATATAAGGAATATGCGGGGGCACCAATGGGATTAAGCGGATGCGGACCAACCTGCCTTTCCATGGTGACCATCTATCTGACAGGGGATATTTCAAAGAATCCTGCATGGATGGCAGATTTTGCAGCGGAACATGGATATGCAGTGGATGACGTTGGAAGTGACTGGTCGCTGATGTCCCGGGGAGGCATGGAACTGGGTCTGGATGTAACAGAGATTCCGGCAGACAGAGAACGTGTGGAGAACAATCTTTTCGTGGGGAATCCAATTATTGCGATCATGGGTCCCGGGGATTTTACCAGTGAAGGTCATTTCATCGTGCTGACAGGAATAGAAGATGGGAAATGGACGGTCAATGATCCAAATAGCAGGAAAAAATCAGAGAAGGCCTGGGATCCAGATACAGTACTGGGACAGGCCAGAGATCTGTGGGTGTTCCGAAATGCTGAATAGGTAAATGAAAGTTGGAATCAAAAATGGTACAAATGGGGAGATGTATATTACTGAAAAAGCTAAGAGGCATGTGTGCATTTGCTATCATCTGGAAATTACGCATTATTATTCACCGGAATTATTTCTTCTTTTTTCCCACATTTATGCAATTGTATGCTAGTATTTAATCAGCAGACATATTGGGAAGAAAGAATATGTCAGAGAAAAGGAGGGATTTCCCATGAGCGATATGAAAGAAAAATTACATACTGGAGAGCTTTATCTTCCGGGCGACGAGGACATTATAAAGGAGCAGGTGGTCTATCAGGATCTGTTGTGTGACTATAACCAGACGAAACCGTCGGAATCGGAAAAGAGAACAGAGATGCTGAAACGCATGTTGGGGGATTGCGGAGAAGGTGTCTATATTGAAGCACCGTTTTATGCGAATTTTGGTGGTCATCATTGTCATTTTGGAAAGATGGTGTATGCCAACTATAATCTGACCTGTGTAGATGATACACATATCTATGTCGGAGATTATACGATGTTTGGCCCGAATGTTACGATTGCGACGGCAGGACATCCGATTCTGCCAGAGCTTCGGGAGAATCTATATCAGTATAATATGCCGGTTCATATCGGAAGAAACTGCTGGATTGGGGCCGGAGCAATTATTATGCCGGGCGTTACGATTGGAGACAATACAGTGATCGGAGCCGGAAGTGTTGTGACAAAAGATATTCCGGCAAATGTAGTTGCAGTGGGAAATCCGTGCAGAGTCATGCGTGAGATCGGTGAGCGCGATAAACAGTATTATTATAAGGACAGACAGATCAAGTGGGACGAGATGGAGAAAGAATAGTCAATTAGGCTATGCATTATTTGATGGGGATACACAAGAAAACTGATTGTGTTTGCCCCCGGATATAGGACTCAGAAGCAAGGATGACATGAAAACGGGGGAGTGAGGGAAAAATGATCTAATCATGCCCCGCTGCTAAGATAAAAAAGCGGAAATAATAGAAAGAATGGGGCAATGGTGTAAGGTTTTTAGGTCATTGCCCCCGTTTTCGCTTGTAATTATAAAATCGCTGAGGGAATGTACGAAAAAAGGGATGTAGAAAGAAAATAAAATCAAATGATTGCCGTGTATGGCCATACAGAGAGTGACTGCCATGTTCTCTGTATGGTCATTTTTGAATTCTATAGAATTGACACATTTACCCATAAAATCTGACTATCGGGTTTTCGGATTTCTTTATAAAATCTAACTATAGAATCGAGGAGGTAAAGTAAAATGAAAAGAACAAGCAATATTTTATGGGGAATTGTACTGATTGTCATCAGTGGTGTGTTAATACTTAATGCATTTGAAATTACAAGTATAGAGATATTTTTTGATGGGTGGTGGACCTTATTCATCATCATTCCAAGCTTTATCGGATTATTTGAGAATCATGACAGAACTGCCAGTATCATCGGAATGATCATCGGTGTATGTCTGTTTCTTTCCTGTCAGAATATACTGAACTTTGATATTCTGTGGAAGTTATTGATTCCAGTCATTATTTTAGTGGTAGGTGTAAAGATGATTTTGAAAGGCATTATGGGGAATAAAGAGACAGAAATTATGAAGACGATGAGAGAAAATGGAGAGGAGATTAAAATGGCATTTGCAGCTTTTTCGGGACAGAATTTAAATTTTGATCATGAGGTATTTAAAGGAGCAGAGCTTACAGCAGTATTTGGCGGGATTAAGTGTGATCTGAGAAATGCAAGGATTGAAAGAGATGTTGTAATCACTGCCAGCAGTGTTTTTGGTGGAATCGATATTCTTCTTCCGGAAGATGTGAATGTAAAGGTGAATTCCAATGCTCTTTTTGGAGGAACAGATGCCAAAAAACATCAGAACTTAATGGACAACAGATATACCGTTTATGTAAATAGCACATGTATCTTCGGAGGAGTGGATGTAAAATGACAACAACACAAAAAATTATAAAATATTTGGCGGTGGCTTTTGCATTATTTCTTAGTATCAGCATTATAAGCGGTATCTGCAGCGCAATTTTTTCTGTTCCTTATTTGTTTGGCAAAAAAGATGCCGGTGAGATGAGAGAATATGCGATTGAGAATGATTTTACAAGCTTAAAGATAGATATCAACGTAGCTGATCTCGAGATCAGGACGGGGGAAAAGTGGAGACTGGAAACAAACCACGAATACATAACCTATAATGAAGAAGGTGAAAAACTTGAAATTTATGGAAAAAAATCATTCTTTGCTATGAATTCTCGTGGAATGAGAGTGGTTTTAACAGTACCTGAAGAAACAGTATTCGAGTATGTGGATCTGGATGTCGGAGTCGGAGAAATCTTTCTAGATGAGCTTTCAGCGAATTCTTTAAAATTGAATCTGGGAGTAGGAGATCTTGACATTGAAAAACTAGAGGTTCTTCACAAAGCCGAAATTGACAGTGGAATCGGAGATGTTTCGATCAATGACAGTCAGCTGTTTAATGCTGGGATTGATATTGGAATCGGAGAGTTAAATTATACAGGTGCCCTTATGGAGGAAAGCAGTATTGATTACGGAATCGGTGAAACCAGCCTTGTCCTGACAGGGAATGCAGAAGATCACCAGATTAAGCTTGATAAAGGTGTTGGTGAAGCAAGGCTGGACGGAAGGAAAATGGAGGATGATTCTGTCTATGGAGGCGGAAGCAACCGTATTGATATTGATGGAGGAATCGGAAAGCTGGATATCACATTTCAATAAGAGAGTTCAATGAGAAAGTTCAATAAGAGAGATATATGCAACCCTTTTCAGATTCTTTATTTAAGAAGGTATCTTTTAGAGAATCTTCGCATGATTCAGTGGATTGGGGGATATAGGTGAAAATGAAATGTTGCTGCCCTGGGGATAGGGAGCAGATATAGGAGATGACGAGGAATACGGACAAAAATGGGGGATATAAGGAAAAATGAGTGAATCCTGCCCCGCCAGGCAGTGGCAAGAAGTGTGAAACCGTAGAAAAATTAAAGAAAACGGGGCAGTGGTACATGGTTTTTGTGCTATTGCCCCATTTTATATCTAGTATTTCAAGATAAACGAAAGAATCTGAGAGAACTGGGGTATGACGAGTTGGAAAACTCATATATACCCCTCGAAGCGCCTGAGTTTAGGCGAGAGAAGGTCAAGGTTGACCAAAATCCTGAAAACCATATATGACATAGCTACTATAAAAAGTAATGCTGAATGATTTTATTTACGAGATTAACATCTAATGGATGCTCTTTGGTTTCGGAGGTAGTAATAAGATTGATGGTTGGGATGATTCCATTGGAAGTGTAGAGATTCAGCTTAGAATTCATATTTTGACAATAGTCTGGATCATCAGCAAGTCCGAAATGCTCCCAATAATAGAATTGTCCGGTCTGCGGATGGCGTATGGTGAAATCCGGGTAGAGGGTAAGATTGTTAAGACAAAGCGGAGATTCATAACGAAAAGGAATTTGGTGGATAGAAAGATACATGTCGATAATGACTTCAGATTTGGAACGGACATATCTGCCCGAAGTTGTTCTAAAAATCAATTGCTCAGGATATTTGGGATTGGCATTAAAAGGAGATGCTCCCCATTCCTGAAGTTCCTTGGAGAGTGGAGTGAAATAAGGGGACATCAGTTCCGTATATTCAGGCATTCGAAGAAGCATCTTCTCCGCCAGACTCCCTTCGGGATTATGATGCCTGAGGTAATAGTCAATTGCTTTCTTTTCATGGATACAATCTTCCAGAGATAGTGAAAGATATTTCTTTGCGGCCAATTTTTCTGCAAGAGACCGCTTACTTTTCGGAAGATATGTGCAAGAACTTCCATTAGACAGATACCACTTGTAACGTTTCCCATTCCTGGTGCAGATAATTTTGCCATCAGGAAATTTTTTCAATTCTATTTTTAAAGATTCAATTTGTTCTTCGAGTCGTTTGCACTCTGCAAGCATTTGTTCATAGATCATAAAGATTACCTCCTCAAAAATTGCATTTTATATTTAGAAACAAATGATAAACATTGCCATTGCTCTGGGCGATAGGTTAGGTATGGAACTGGGAAACAGTGAAAAACAAGATGTCCCTGTCCCGGCGGACATATCTAGATATGGAACTAGGGTAAATGTAGGAAAACAAGATGTTCCTGCCCCGGCATACTTGTCGGGATACAGGGAATAAGATGAAAACGGGGGAAATAGAGAAAAACGAGAGAAGTCTACCCCACAGATAAGATACATTAGCAAGAATTTTGGAAGAATTGGGGCAATAACAAATGCTTTTTGACTCTGTTGCCCCATTTCCTGTAATAAAATTAAAAGATGAATGATAAAGTTTTGAAAAAGTGGATGTGGAGATGCAGAAATTTTCTATATACCCTGCGAGACCGAATTAACCATTCTGAAACAATTCTCAAATAAAACTTGAATAAAAGGAGGATATACTGTGATAGAATTTTAAGAAATCGTAATTTATGGCAGGATCTGTTTTTGCGGTTGCACATGAGCCTCCGATTATATGGTTGTGATAGCCGTTCTTGCAGGAATGCGTCCGATAGAAGAAGCACTGAACGTGATTATTCACTTCTAAGTTAATAAATTGGCCGGTCGGTGAGGGATGCGTTCTTGATCATCCGGTAGACAACAACATACATTATAATGATAAAGACGATAAATACAAGATTGGCTGTCGAAGTTCCGGTCATGGCACAGGCATCATAGAATCCGTGGAGGAACACTGCACAGAGATAGCCAAGAGTCAGATGCAGGCGTTTCCCGAAGCTGTTGCCACGGTTTTCGCAGAGCTTAGCACGCCCGTAAAATACACCCATAAATACAGAAAATCCAAGGTGTCCGGGAATTGCAAGAAGTGCACGTGGTAATGCCACGGAAAGACCGTAGCTGAATACATATTTTACATTCTCAAAGGCGGCAAATCCGAGAGATACGAAAGCGGAATACACAACTGCATCATACATATGTGAGAAATTCCAGTCTTTCCAGGTCCTCCTTTTTAAAAAGAACATCTTGGTTCCTTCTTCAACGGCAGCAACCACCAGAAATGCCAGGAATATTACATAATAAGGGTTAGCTGTACTGATCATCCGGTTTAGAATCGAAGTGCCGATCTGTTCCAGAATGCCCGAGCAAAGAGCTGCCAATATTCCGCATAGAATCAGAGAGCCCAGCAGTCCGGCCGGCTCTTTTTCTATCGTATCATGCTGATAAATATAGCGTAAAAGAAAGATTGCCGGCAGAATCGCGGCAAGTATGTATATCATGAGTGTCTCAGTCATAATCTGAAAAAAGAACATAAGATTTCCTCCTTTGTAATTTCAAAAAAACGGTAGCAGGGTATAAAAAAATGGAGCATACGGGATTCGAACCCGTGACCTCCACAATGCGAATGTGGCGCGCTCCCAGCTGCGCTAATGCCCCAGGATGGAAGCAACGGGGCTCGAACCCGTGACCTCTCGCGTGTGAGGCGAACGCTCATCCCGGCTGAGCTATGCTTCCATTCATAAGATTATTATAGCACTCGTTTTTGCGAAATCAATAGATTGTATATCAAATTGTTACCAAAATAAGATATAATCATAAAAAAATAATGCTTGCATTTTTGAAAAAATGGATTTATAATACATATTAATTTGATAACGCTTTAAACCGATGAAGTGGAGATAAAAACAGATCGTGCACTCACAGAGAGCCCGGATAGCTGAGAGCCGGACAGAACGCAGCCTGTTAAATGGACCACAGAGGGCAGGATGAAAAGGTCATTATGATTCTTAGTATCTCCTGACGTGAGACATACGTAAGTTGTCATGGATATGATAGTATCCAGTAAGAGTGCAGATATTATATCTGCAAATCAAGGTGGCACCGCGAGTGTAATGTAAAATATTGATTATGCATTTACCCGTCCTTGACAGAATCATCTGTCGAGGGCGTTTTTTTTATATTATTAGAAAACAAAAGGAGGGACCTATGATTTATCCAAGTTTTGAAGAGGCTGAAAAAATATTGGCATCCGGGGATTACAAAATTATTCCGATCAGCCGGGAATTATACTCCGATTGTATTACTCCGATTGAAGTAATGCGGATTCTGAAAAATGTAAGCAAACACTGTTATATGCTGGAAAGTGTGGACAGCAGCCAGAAATGGGGACGCTACACCTTCCTGGGCTATGATCCTACACTGGAGGTCACCTGTCATGATCATCTCCTTCGGATAAGAAGTGGCATGACCATGGAGAAGAAGGTAGAGCATCCGAAGGATGCAATCCGGGAGATTCTGAAAGATTATAAGAGCCCGAAGCTTTCCCATCTGCCGTCATTTACCGGAGGACTGGTCGGATATTTCTCTTATGATTATATCAAGTACAGTGAACCAGGCCTTGTGCTGAATGCCGAAGATGAAGAAAAATTTAAAGATGTGGATCTGATGTTGTTCGATAAGGTCATCACCTTTGATCATTTCAGACAGAAGATCATCTTAATCGTGAATGCAAAAGCCGAATTTTTTGAGACAGAATATAATAAAGCCGTAAATGAGCTGGACAATATGGCAAAACTGATCCGCCACGGGAAACCGGTGGAAAATAAGCCATTACAGATCAAAAATGGATTTCGGCCGCTTTTCACCAAAGAAGAGTATTGCGGGATGGTGGAGAAAGCAAAACATTATATCCGGGAAGGGGATATTTTCCAGGTAGTACTTTCCAATCGTCTGGAAGCTGAGATTGAGGGAAGCCTGTTCGATACCTACCGGGTACTAAGGACCTTGAATCCGTCACCTTATATGTTTTATTTTTCCAGTGATGATGTGGAAATTGCCGGAGCATCTCCGGAGACATTGGTCAAACTGGAAAATGGAAAGTTATATACCTATCCTCTTGCAGGAACCAGGCCAAGAGGAAAAACCGAGGAAGAGGATAAGAGACTGGAAGAAGAGCTTCTTGCGGATGAAAAAGAACGGGCGGAACACAATATGCTGGTGGATCTTGGAAGAAATGACATTGGCAGGATCAGTCAGATAGGCACGGTAAAAGTAGAACAGTATATGAACATTGAGCGTTATTCTCATGTGATGCATATCGGCTCCACAGTATCAGGAAAGATTCGTCCGGATTATGATGCTCTGGATGCGGTCGATTCCATTTTACCGGCAGGAACTTTATCAGGGGCACCGAAGCTTCGGGCATGCGAGATCATCAATGAACTGGAGAATAATAAACGCGGAATTTACGGCGGAGCAATCGGATACATTGATTTTACCGGCAATCTGGATACCTGCATTGCAATCCGGCTGGCATTTTCCAAAAACGGCAAAGTATTCGTTAGATCCGGAGCCGGAATTGTGGCAGACAGTGTTCCGGAAAATGAATATCAGGAATGTATCAATAAGGCAAAAGCCGTAGTAAAAGCGCTGGAAGAGGCAGAAGGAGGAATTGACGATGATTTTACTGATTGATAATTATGACAGCTTTTCTTATAACCTCTATCAGCTGATCGGAACTGTGAAAGATGATCTGAAGGTCATACGAAATGATGAGATGACGGTAGAGGAAATCGAGGCTCTTCATCCGGAACTGATCGTTCTGTCGCCGGGACCGGGAAAACCTTCTGATGCGGGCGTTTGTGTCCAGATGGTAAAGGAGCTTGGAGAAAAGATCCCGATTTTCGGGGTGTGCCTTGGACACCAGGCGATCTGTGAAGCTTATGGAGCGACGGTGTCTTATGCAAAGCAGCTGATGCACGGAAAGACCAGCATGGCTAAGCTCGATACGAGTTCCACACTATTTCAGGGTATGAAGCCGGAAATGCAGGTTGCCAGATATCATTCACTGGCAGCAGTTCCAGAGACAATGTCGGAAACATTAAAAATCACAGCCATGACAGAGGACGGGGAGGTCATGGCGGTACAGCATCAGACGTATCCCGTATATGGCGTACAGTTTCATCCGGAATCTGTACTGACACCGGATGGCATTAAAATCATAGAGAATTTAATAGGAGGACAAAAAGAATGATTTGCGAAGCAATTTTAAAATTAGCAAAAAAGGAAGATATTGGATATGACATGGCAAAAGAGGTCATGAACGAGATCATGAGTGACCAGGCAAGTGAAGTGCAGAAGAGTGCTTATCTTACCGCATTGTCCATGAAAGGAGAGACGATTGAAGAAATTACAGCATCTGCAGAGGAAATGCGGAATCACTGTATCCGTCTGCTGCATGAAATGGATGTGCTGGAGATCGTAGGAACCAGTGGTGACGGAGCAAATTCATTTAATATCTCTACTACATCCTCAATCGTCATTGCATCTGGTGGTGTCCCGGTAGCAAAACACGGGAATCGTGCAGCAAGCAGCAAATCCGGAGCAGCTGATGTACTGGAAGCGCTTGGGGTAAATATTACGGTACCACCGGAGCAGAGCGCAAAGATGCTGGAAAAGATCGGAATCTGCTTTTTATTTGCCCAGAACTATCATATTGCAATGAAGTATGTAGGACCAGTCAGAAAAGAACTGGGTATCCGGACCATTTTCAATATCCTCGGGCCTTTGGCTAATCCGGCCGGAGCAAATATGGAACTGATGGGGGTATATGATGAGGAACTGGTAGAGCCTCTGGCAAGAGTACTGTTCAATCTTGGAGTGAAAAATGCGATGGTTGTCTATGGTCAGGATAAACTGGATGAAATATCTATGAGTGCACCGACAACTGTTTGTGAGATTAAAGATGGAGTATTCAACAATTATGTGATCCAGCCGGAAGATTTCGGATATAGCAGATGCAAGAAAGAAGACCTGGAAGGCGGGACACCGGCAGAAAATGCAGAGATTACAAGGGCAATCTTAATTGGTGAGAAAGGACCGAAGCGTGATGCAGTGGCGTTGAATTCCGGTGCAGCACTTTATATTGCAGGCAAAGCAGCGACCATTCAGGAAGGCGTGAAGATGGCCGAAGAATTGATTGACAGTGGCAAGGCAATGGAAAAACTGGAAGAATTCATCCGTTTTTCTAACATGAATCAACAATAATGGAGCAAAGATGCATGATTTTAGATGAAATAGCAGCAAAGACTATAGAAAGAATCGAAGAACAGAAACGTAAGATACCGCTTCAGACAGTCAGACGGCAGGCACTGGCATTACCTTCAGAAACAGGATTTCCTTTTAGACGCAGCTTAAGCGAAGGAAACGGGATTCATTTTATCTGTGAAGTGAAAAAGGCATCTCCGTCGAAAGGGCTAATTGCAAAAGAGTTTCCGTATCTTGAGATTGCAAAGGACTATGAGGCGGCAGGTGCGTCAGCAATTTCCTGCCTGACCGAGCCTTATTATTTTCAGGGCTCAGACCACTATCTGGAAGAAATCGCAAAAGCGGTCCAGATTCCGGTGCTGCGTAAAGATTTTACCGTAGATGAGTATATGATCTACGAAGCAAAGGTTCTTGGAGCATCGGCAGTGCTTCTGATCTGTTCCATTTTAGAAGAATCACAGTTAAAAGACTATCTGGAGCTGGCACACAGTCTGGGACTATCTGCTTTGGTGGAAGCGCATGACGAAGCAGAAATCGAGATGTCGTTGCGGGCAAAAGCAGGGATTATCGGTGTCAATAACCGGGATCTTAAAACATTTACCGTGGATATCCAGAATTCCATCCGTCTCCGGAAACTGGTGCCGCCGGAAATCGTATTTGTATCGGAAAGTGGAATGAAGACACCGGAGGATATTGCGGCTTTAAGAGAAAATGGAACAAATGCGGTTCTGATCGGAGAGACTTTGATGAGAAGTCCTGATAAAAAGGCAATGCTGGATACACTGCGGGGTGAAAAATAAGCAATGGAATCAAAAACAAGGATTAAAATCTGTGGGTTGACGCGTCTGGAGGATATTACCTATGTGAATGAGGCGAAAACGGAATATATCGGATTTGTATTCTGGCCGAAAAGTAAGAGAGCCGTAGGAGACAAACAGGCAGCAGAGTTAAAAAAGAGTCTGGATCCATCGATTCAGGCAGTGGGTGTCTTTGTAAATGAAACGCCGGAGCGTATCATTCAATTATTAAAGAAGCAGATCATTGATCTTGCGCAGCTGCATGGGGAAGAAACGGAAGAACAGATCGAAAGGATCAGGCGGGAGACTGGAAAACCGGTGATCAAAGCTGTAAAGATCCGGACGAGAGAAGACATTCTGGCAGGGATTCAGACAAAAGCAGATTATCTATTATTAGACAGTGGAATGGGATCCGGGGAAACATTTGACTGGAATACGATTCCACAGATCGAGAAGCCATTCTTTCTTGCAGGAGGACTGTATCCGGGAAATGTGGAAGAAGCAGTCCAGAACTTCCATCCGTATGCGGTGGATGTCAGCAGCGGCGTAGAGACTGACGGGAAAAAAGATGAGACGAAAATACGAGAATTTATAAGGAGAGTGCGAGATGAGCAGAGGTAGATATGGAATTCACGGGGGACAGTACATCTCTGAGACCCTGATGAATGAACTGATCAAACTGGAAAAGGAATATGAATTTTATAAAAATGATCCGGATTTTAATGCGGAGCTGAATCAATTGTTAAATGAATATGCAGGTCGTCCGTCACTTCTATATTATGCAGAAAAGATGACGAAGGATCTGGGAGGAGCCAAGATCTATCTGAAGAGAGAGGATCTGAATCATACGGGCTCTCATAAGATCAACAATGTGCTTGGTCAGGCGTTGATGGCAAAGAAGATGGGAAAGACCAGGATCATCGCAGAGACCGGAGCCGGACAGCATGGTGTGGCAACTGCGACGGCGGCAGCGCTTCTTGGGCTGGAGTGCGAGATCTTCATGGGAAAGGAAGATACAGATCGTCAGGCATTGAATGTGTATCGGATGGAGCTTCTGGGAGCCAAGGTACATCCGGTTACCTCAGGAACAATGACCTTAAAGGATGCAGTGAATGAGACGATGCGTGAGTGGTCTTCCAGAGTGGATGATACCATGTATGTATTAGGATCTGTGATGGGACCACATCCATTTCCAATGATCGTGCGGGATTTCCAGAGTGTCATCAGCCGTGAGGCAAAACAGCAGATTCTGGAAATCGAAGGTAAACTTCCGGCAGCAGTCGTTGCCTGTGTCGGCGGTGGAAGCAACGCTATGGGAATGTTCTATAATTTTATTGAAGAGAAAGACGTACAGCTGATTGGATGTGAAGCAGCAGGACGCGGAATTCACACCAAAGAAACAGCAGCAACTATCGCAACAGGGCGACTGGGAGTGTTCCATGGCATGAAATCATATTTCTGTCAGGATGAGGATGGACAGATCGCACCGGTATATTCAATCTCCGCCGGTCTT
>JALEKG010000091.1 GCA_022769185.1 Dorea sp.
GGGAGAATTATCAAAGCTTCCGAATATCGGAAAACAGGTAGAAGAACAACTTGTCCGGGTTGGAATCAGTACTGCTGATCAATTAAAAGAAACTGGTGCGAAAGAGGCATGGCTTAGAATACAGGAAGTGGATGAATCGGCGTGTATTCATCGACTGATGGCTCTTGAGGGTGCTATTCGGGGAGTGAAGAAGGCGTTGTTACCAGACGATGTAAAGACCGATTTGAAAAAATTCTATCAGGAACATAAAAAATAGAAGGATGGATTGGAAGTAATATTGGAACATGGGTAATCATTTAAAGAAAAACGGAAAAGTATTAACAGGGGCAATAGCATTTATCACATTAATGGGAATTGTGAGTCTCTTTTCAGATATGACGCACGAGGGGGCAAGGAGCATTCTTGGTGAATATCTGAATCTTACCGGGGCATCGGCAGCTACAATTGGCTTTGTATCCGGAGTGGGAGAATTATGCGGATATTCATTGCGGCTTTTGTCTGGATTCGTAGCAGATAAGACGAAGAAATACTGGACGTTAATTATCGTTGGATATACGATGCAGGTTCTTGCGATTCCGCTTCTGGCATTCGTTCCTGAAAATGGCTGGATCATAGCATGTGGACTGGTTATTATGGAACGGATTGGAAAGGCAATCAAAAAACCTGCTAAAAATACGCTGGTCAGTTTTGCGGCCAGTGAAGTTGGAACCGGAAAAGGATTTGCCTATCAGGAATTTCTGGATCAGATGGGCGCTTTTCTTGGACCGGTGATACTGTTTGTGATCAGCCTTGTGAAAGGAACCGATCAGCTTTTTTCTACATACAGACTATGTTTTCTGGTTTTGGGAATTCCTGCTGTTATTACGATAACACTGGTGATAGTTTCAAAGGTCAAATATCCGAATCCGGAAGTATTTGAAAAGGAAACAGATGACAACACTGAGTTTACAATAGAAAAATCTTTTGTTATCTATATGGCTGCTATCTGCTTTTATGCATTTGGATTTGCGGATTTCACAATGATTACATTGCATGCAGCAAAGACGGCAGCCTTTCCGGAGGCATCCCTGAGCATGCTGTACGCACTGGCAATGGCAGTAGACGCTTTTGCAGCTTTGTTTTTCGGATGGCTTTTCGATAAAATAGGTCTGAAAGCGATGGTGATCGCTACTGTATGCAGTGCTTTCTTTGCATGCTTTATCTTTCTGACAGATAATCCGATACTGATGATTATAGGAATTGTTCTATGGGGCATCGGAATGGGAGCGGAAGATAGTATTATGAAGGCTGCCATCAGTAAGATCGTTCCCAGAAACATGAGAAGTACGGGGTATGGCATTTTTGAAACAGGTTATGGAATTGCCTGGTTTTTGGGAAGCTGGCTGTTAGGAGCATTATATGATTATAATCCGGTGTGTCTGGTAATTGTATCGGTAGCAGCACAGTTATGCGCGGTTTGTTTTTATGTTATATGTATAAAGGTAAGAAAGAAATAAGAATGAGGATGAAAGAATGAAATTAGCAATGTTCCAAATGGAAAATGCAGGTTCGATACAGAAGAATCTGGAAAAAAGTCTAAATGCATTTATACTTATCATAAGTTTTCTGTTATTGTTGCGATAAAATAGTTTTTGTTATAAAGAACAAATTGCAGAATTTCACTACCTATAAAATAAACACATTTATCTGTATTCCTAGTCTATCCTGATTTTGATCTGAGGGCTATAATTTGGTTAAAGAAATATAAACAATATAGTTTTCTAAGAAAAGAAAGAAGGAAGAAATATGAATTGGACAATTTACATAGTAGAATGTTGTGTACTTATTTTTTTATTTACCGGATCGATCATGATTCCTCTCACCCGGAATCCAATCTGGTGGATACACGATTATCCGAAGGATATTCAGGAAGCCTATTTTGAAAATCATGAGAGAATTCCGACACGGGCATTTAGTGCACCTGTATTGTTGAAAAAGAGTTTTGCTTTGTTGTTAGCACTCGCTGTATAATGGCGATTTTCTAAATGGTTGGGGAAGAGGAGAAGAGGTTTATGAATACAAGGAAAAGTATCCAGGCAACAAAAAAAGAATTTGAAGAAAGCTTTTCCACAGGTGATTTTTATAATAAGCAGACACAGGATGAAGCGCATTTAAATGCAATACTTGAGTTTTTGCCAATAAAAGCAGGTATGAAAATATTGGATTTAGGTACTGGAAGTGGTTACCTGGCATTTGCTATTGCTTCAAAATATCCGGATGTGATGGTAGCTGGACTGGATATTGTAGAAAAAACGCTGGATTGTAATCTGGAAAGAGCCAGTAAAGAAGGATATCATAATCTTAAGTTTGTGACCTATGATGGAATAAAATTTCCATTTGCAGAGGGAGAATTTGATATAGTCGTATCCAGATATGCTCTGCATCATTTTCCAGAGATTCACTACAGTATTTCAGAAGTGAACCGGGTTTTAAAGCAGGATGGAGCTTTCTTCCTCTCAGATCCGACGCCAAATGCAGATGACTCACAGCGATTTGTAGATGCATATATGCAGCTGAAAAAAGATGGACATATTAAGTTTTATACGACAAAAGAATGGGAAGAGATATGCGGGCAAAATGGATTAGAATTAATAAAATCTTTTGATAGCAGTATTCGCTTCCCAAAGAAAAGAGATACTGCTTTTGGTTTTTATGAGTTGTTAAACCGGTATGAGAAAGAAGTGATTGCCGGATATGAGCTTGAAATAATCGATGATGAAATTTATGTAACAGAACATGTGAATAATCTACTGTTTTATAAGAAACGGCAGAATAAATAGATCAATAGAGGTATTAATTATGGAATGGATCAATGTTTTTGGCTTGGGATTTATGATTATCATTATGATCCCTAATATTATATTTGCAGTTACATGTAAAGATGGATTTGAAAATAAATGGAAGAATCATCTGGTTGAAACGGCAGAGCAGATTGGAAGGTTTGGCTGCTTTGGATTTATGGTTGTGAATATTCCGGGAACTTGGTTTGGATGGTGGTCTGATGAGGGATTGGCAATCTATCTGATTGTAGATGTGATACTGGTTGTTCTATATTGCATCATCTGGATTGTATGCTTTAGAAAAAACAGTATGTTTCGGGCGTTGGCGCTTTCTGTCATCCCATCGATCCTATTCTTGTTCAGCGGAATCATGTGCAGATCAGTTCTATTGATGATATCAGCGATCATTTTTGCTCCGTGTCATATCCTGATCTCATATAAAAATGCGAAATAGTACTCCTTATTAATCTGATGGAAAAAGAATTTATGACAAGGAGGAAAAGATATGTTAACGTTATTATTTACAATTTTATTATTTTTTGTATTTGGGAAACTTCTTATTTTTGCAGTGAAAGCAGCATGGGGGCTTTCGAAAATTGTATGTACCGTAGTGTTGCTTCCGCTGGTATTGATTGGTCTGGTAGTGGTTGGTCTGGTAAAAATAGCATTTCCAGTTTTAGTAGTTGTAGGAATTATTTCCCTTTTTGTACCAAAGACCGGTTATTAAACTGGAATAAAAATAGGAGGGGAGCGTATGAAGTTATTATTTAAGCAGAGAATGTTTTCCTGGTTTGACAGTTATGATATTTACGATGAAGCCGGAAATACAGTATATATAGTGAAAGGACAACTTGCGTGGGGGCATTGCCTGAAGATTTTTGATGCTGTTGGTAATGAGGTTGGAACTGTACAGGAACGCGTGCTTACATTTCTTCCCAAATTTGAAATCTATATCAAAGAGCAGTATGTGGGTTGTATTACCAAAGAATTTACCTTTTTGAAGCCCAAATTTAATATAGACTACAATGGGTGGCACGTGGAAGGCGATTTCTTCGGATGGGATTATCAGGTATACGATATGAGTGGAAGCTGTATAGCCGGAGTTTCAAAGGAACTATTCCACTGGACGGATACATATGTGATAGATGTACCAGATTCAAAGAATGCACTGGGGGCATTGATGCTGGTTCTTGCTATTGATGCAGAGAAATGTTCTAATAACGGATAATGAGAAAATGGAAAGGCAGATTTTGAAATATGATATTGGAAACTCAGAGGTTATATTTGCGGGAAATCACACAGAATGATTATAAAGCCTTGAGTAAAATCTTGCAGGATGAAAAAGCAATGTATGCCTATAATGGGGCATTTAATGAAGAAGAAACGCAAGGATGGCTGGATAAACAAATTGCCCGGTATAAAGAGTATGGATTTGGCTTATGGGCTGTGATTCTGAAAGAGACAGATGAGATGATCGGACAATGTGGACTTACTATGCAGCCTTGGAATGGAGAAGAAGTGCTTGAGATAGGGTATCTTTTTCAAAGAGCATACTGGCATCAAGGGTATGCAACGGAAGCCGCAAAAGCCTGCAAAGAATATGCTTTTACGGTGCTAAATGCAGATGAGGTCTGTTCGATTATCCGGGATACAAATACAGCGTCACAGAACGTGGCGCTGAGGAATGGGATGAGTGTTAAGGATTCCTCAGTCAAGCATTACCGGGGCGTTGATATGCCACATCATCGGTATGTGATTAGGAATGATTACATAGAACATTGATATAACGCACATTGTGCATTATATAAATAACAAAGATAAAAACACAACGTATGAAGCAGAATCTTTATACAGAGCCGGTAGGTAGTCCGGCCGATGACAGTATTTTTTGAGGATCCATTCTGGGTAGGATTGTTTGAACGGATATCCGAGGGACAGCTTTCAGTCTGTAAAGTGACGTTTGGTGCAGAACCAAAGGATTATGATGTGCTGGAAGTAATCATTAGAAGATACTATCATTTGGTTTTCAGTCCATCTGTTGAGATTACTGAGAAGGCAGATCATGTCAATCCCAAAAGGAGACAGAAGATTGCGAGAAAACAGACATTGCAGAATGGTGTCGGTACAAAATCGCAGCAGGCACTAAAGCTTCAAAGGGAAGAGATGAAGACTGAACGCAGGCAGATCAGCAAGGAAGAAAGAGATGCCGAGAAGCAGCGTAAGTTTGATTTGAAACAACAGAAACGAAAAGAAAAGCACAAGGGCAGATAATGTCCCTGTGGAGAAATGTTTATGTAACAATATATAAAAATATATAAAATGAAGTGAGAAACATTGATACTAAATTCGGAGTATGATATAATCTCGGCAGGGAAACCAAGGCTTGGCGGCTTATCCCTCTTTAAGGAGGGAAAGACCCTCCATAAAATGTGCTTCAAAAGCATAAAAGAAAGGAGGGTGATAACATGATTACATATTCTGATTTGATTCAGTTTTGTATACTTCTAGTTGCCCTTGTGAGTCTGTGTTATCAGATTTTTAAGGGAAAACGAAAATAGCCGCCACTACTGCCATAGTGACGACTGTAAAAATAGTTACTAATTGTCGACAGGGTAAGCCGCTTGCGGTTTCCCTTTTATATCTTTAATATAGCATAGATACGAAATGGTTTCAAGTATATTGGCCATCATTTTGAGAGGGGAAAAATGGGAAAGAAATTATTACAATTAAAGACAAAGCGGCTTATGATTTTACCGATGTCGGACAAAGAACTGGAGAATTTGATTCAGGAGACAAAGTCTTCTGAACTGAAACAGGCATATCAGGAGATGTTGGTCGGATGCAAAATAGATCCGGAGCATCGGGAATGGTACACAGCCTGGAAGATCTGTCTGAAACAGAATAAAAAAGAGATTGGAAAAGAGATCGGATCTATGGGATTTAAAGGTCCGGTTAAAAATTATTGTGTGGAAATCGGGTATGGGATCAATGCAGAATATGAGGGAAACGGATATGCATCTGAGGCGGCAAAAGCTCTTATTGACTGGGCATTTACACAGGAAAATGTTTATTTCGTTGAAGCGGAAGTTGCTCCTGATAATATAGCATCCAGAAAAGTACTGGAGAAATTGTCTTTTCAGCCGGATGGTATTGGAGAAGAAGGAGACAGGTTTGTTCTTGAGAAGGCCGAAACTTTGTGGATGCCAATTTATATGTGTTTTGGACTCAGCATTGGCCTTTCATTTGGAAATTCCGCAGGAAATATGTCGATGGGGATGTGCCTTGGAATGGGAATTGGATTATGTATCGGAGCCGCACTTGATGCTTCCTTTAAAAAGCAGCGGGAACAGATTCGAAAAGAGCGGGAAGCAGAAAAGAAGCAGGAAAACACAGATGAAGTTCTGGAATCATCAGAAAGGGATTGTGATATATAATGGAGCAGATGTCACTATTTGAGCATACAGTGCCGGAGCCTTTGGCGGCGCGTCTCAGGCCACAGAATCTGGAAGAATATGTGGGACAGACACATTTGCTTGGTCCGGGAAAGGTTCTTCGGAGACTCATCGAAAGCGACCAGATCTCATCGATGATTTTCTGGGGACCTCCAGGAATCGGAAAGACGACACTGGCCAGGATTATTGCCAATCGTACACACTCGGTGTTCATTGATTTCTCTGCAGTGACCAGTGGAATCAAAGAGATTCGCACTGTGATGCAACAGGCAGAGCAGAATCGGTTCTGTGGAGAGCGGACGATTGTATTTGTAGATGAGATTCACAGGTTCAATAAAGCGCAGCAGGATGCATTTCTTCCTTTTGTGGAGAAGGGAAGTATTATTTTGATTGGTGCAACAACGGAGAATCCTTCGTTTGAAATTAACAGCGCTTTACTGTCAAGATGTAAGGTGTTTGTCCTGCAGGCACTGAAGCCGGAAGAATTAAAGTCCTTACTGGTTCGTGCGCTGAAAGATCCAAGAGGATTTGGTGGTCAGGACATTCGGATTGCAGATGAACTATTGGAATTGATTGCAAATTTTGCAAATGGTGATGCGAGAAATGCACTTTCTACGTTGGAAATGGTAGTGCTGAATGGAGAGCTTGACAGCAAGGGAATTGTGACAGTAACACAGGAAACAGTGGAACAATGTACGTCAAAAAAATCGCTTCTTTATGATAAAAAAGGGGAAGAGCATTATAGTCTGATCTCTGCACTTCATAAGTCTATGAGAAATTCGGATCCGGATGCGGCAGTTTACTGGCTGGCGCGTATGCTGGAAGCAGGAGAGGATCCACTCTATGTTGCAAGACGTGTTACGCGGTTTGCCAGTGAGGATGTCGGTCTTGCAGATCCGAAAGCACTGGAGATTGCAGTAGCTGCTTATCAGGCATGCCATTTTATTGGAATGCCGGAATGTACCGTGCATCTGACGCAGGCGGTGGTCTATATGGCACTGGCACCCAAGTCTAATTCGTTATATGTTGCTTATGAAGAAGCGAAAAAAGATGCAGTCCAGCAGTTGGCTGAGCCGGTTCCACTGGTGATACGCAACGGAGTGACAGATCTGATGAAAGATCTGAATTATGGAAAAGGATATCAGTATGCGCATGATACCAAAGAGAAACTGACGAATATGCAGTGCCTTCCGGACTCTCTTCAGGGACGGGAGTACTACAGACCGGATGGTCAGGGAATGGAAGAGGCGTATAAAGACCGGCTGGAGAAGATCAGGGAATGGAAACGAAACAATGAGTAATATGCGATGGTTAGAAAATGCGTTAGCCATCGCATTTTTAACATAGTAAACTTTATGAGATTTTTTATTTCATATTTTGTAACGAATCATAACTTTTTTACACTAACGATATAGAAAGAGAGAAAGGAGGAGGAGACATGCAGTCGATGGATGAAATTTATCAAAAATATGCCAGAACGGTATATAAATACCTGTTATCCAGAACACAGAATGAAGCACTTGCAGAAGAACTGACGCAAGAGACCTTCTATCAGGCGATACAGAGTATTGATCGTTTTGAAGGGAAATGTAAATTATCAACATGGCTTTGTGCAATTGCAAAGCACCAGCTCCTTTCTTATCAGAGGAAGCATCCACTTCAGGATAATCTGGAGGAGACCTCTTCTTCCGTGGAATCGGCAGAAGATAAAGTGCTTGGTTCTATGAATTATGTGGAGCTTATGAAGAGACTGCATTTATGTCCGGAACCTTTTCGGGAAATCCTGTATATGAGGATTTTCGGGAATCTGTCTTTTAAAGAAATCGGAGAAATTATGGGACAGACGGAAAACTGGGCGCGAGTAACTTATTATCGAGGGAAAGAAAAGCTTAAGAAAGGGTTGAGTGAGGATGAAAAATAGATTGCCGTGTGAATTAATTCGAGATTTGCTTCCATCCTATATTGAAAATTTAACAAGTGACGTTACAAATAACCTAATAGAGGAACATTTGGATACCTGTGAAGAATGTAAACGAGTACATGATTCGATGAGAGAACCTTTGGAAAAATCAGAGGATATCGAAGAACTCCAGGAGATTGACTTTCTGAAAACAGCCAGAAAGAAGACAAGAAAAATCATTTTTGGAATTAGTCTGGCAGTAGTTGTGATTGTGACAGCCCTGGTGATCGCAAAAGAATATTTTGTCGGAACACAGATAAGCAGTGAATACGTAGCGTGCTATGTGGATGTGAAGGAAAATACTCTGGAATTATCTGGGAGAATTGTGGATGAAAAGCTTGATATATCAAAGGTACAGTTTCAAGAAGATGATGGGGTGGTCACAATTTCCTTTCAAAGCGTCCACAACAGTCCATTTTATGATAATGAATTTGAAGAAAAATACATCGCAAGCGATAAAATTACGGAAGTTAAGATGGATGACAGAATTATCTGGTATCAGGGAAAATATATTTCAACCATTACTTCGTCCGTATATAGTACCAGACATCCATATGTAGGAGATATGTCAGAAAATGGACGTACAGTCACAGCATTAGATATGGTAGGAAAATTCGGTAATTTTACGAATGATCTGCAGACAAATGAAGAACCCTATGGATGGAAGTTGATTTTTGAAGATTCAGTGCCTGAGGAGCAACGGACGGAAGCGAAAGAAGAACTAAAAGCATATGCATATGTAATGTTAGCGGTAATTGATAATCTGGACTGGGTATCCTATGAGTATACAACGGAAGGAGAAACCTGTGAATTAATAGTGACATCAGAAGATGCAGCGGAATTTGCCGGGCAGGATATTAAAAATGTAGGAAAAGATGTAGCTGCGCTGCAGGAACTGATGGAAAAAGTAGGGCTTGCAAAATGAGTGTTCTAATATAACGTAGTAGTGAATGGCAGGCAGCTTTCTTGCTTTTTGTTTTTTGGCATTGTTTGATTCCTCCATTTTGTAACATTTTATGTGGGCTGTAATTATGTGTATAAAAAAGAAAAAGCGCGTGACTTCTCAGTTCAAGAAGATCACACGCTTTGCATTTACTATAATTAAGCTACACGGCTTATCTATTTTAGCTCAAATATTTTTTTTGCGCAAGTGAATTTTTATACGTTTTTTTTAATAATTTTCTTCACGGATCTCAAAGTAGCTCTTGGAATAAGCACATACCGGGCAGATTTCCGGAGCTTTGGTTCCTACGACGATATGACCGCAGTTCCGGCATTCCCATACTTTAACTTCACTCTTTTCGAAAACGGATGCAGTCTCTACATTTTTCAGGAGAGCACGATATCTTTCTTCATGATGCTTTTCAATGGCGCCTACCATACGGAATTTAGCAGCGAGTTCCGGGAAGCCTTCCTCTTCTGCAGTTTTTGCAAATCCATCGTACATATCTGTCCACTCATAGTTCTCTCCTTCAGCGGCAGCAGCAAGATTTGCGGCAGTATCTCCGAGCCCGTTTAATTCTCTAAACCACATTTTTGCATGTTCGCGTTCATTTTCAGCAGTTTTCAAAAATAATGCGGCAATTTGTTCCAGACCTTCTTCTTTTGCAATAGAAGCAAAGAAGGTATATTTGTTTCTGGCACCTGATTCACCGGAAAAGGCAGTCTGAAGGTTCTTCTCAGTCTGAGTTCCCGCATATTTATTCTTGTTTTCTGGTGTGATTATTTCGAGATTGTCACCGGACATTTTACAGCGTGGACATACCGGTGTCTCTCCGTCTTTTACTTCAAAAACTTCTCCGCATACTTTACATCTATATTGTTTCATTGCTTTATCCTCCCTAAGATTGTTAGATGTTGGAATGACATAATTTGTGGCCTGACCTACATGGCGGATCTCCGTGTATTCGGCAATATCTCTATCAGTTGTGACAAGATTGTTCAGAGATAATCCGTGAACTGAGCGATTTCCGGTGACTCTGGCAAAGGTTCGAAGTTCATTCAGAGAAACGTTCAAAAAGTTAGCCACACGCTGGGCTGCAGCGTCTACTTTTAGTCTTTCTCTCAGCTCCGGATTTTGTGTGGCGATTCCGACCGGACAGTTTCCACTGCCGCAGATTCGATATTGCTGGCAGGCTGCTGCAATTAGTGCAGAACTTGCAACTGCGATGGCATCTGCTCCCATAGCCAAAGCTTTTGCAAAATCAGCGGAAACCCGTAATCCTCCGGTAATTACAAGAGAAATGTCGGAACCTACCGCATCGAGATATTTTCTTGCCCGATATAATGCATAGATGGTTGGTACCGTAGTTGCCTCTCTGAGAAGCAAAGGACTGGAACCTGTAGCGCCGCCTCTGCCATCGATCGTAATAAAATCAGGACGGGCATATACACAGTACTCAAGATCCGGTTCAATATTGCCAGCTGCAATCTTGATACCAATCGGACGTCCTTCAGAGCGCTCACGGAGCATATCTACCATTTCCCGCAGATCCTCTTTGGAATTCAGTTCCGGGAATTTGCTTGGGCTCTGGATATCTTCACCTTGCTTTTTGCCACGGATGGCAGCAATTTCAGCAGTAACTTTTTCACCCGGCAAGTGTCCGCCCATTCCCGGTTTGGTTCCCTGACCGATTTTAATCTCAATCGCATCAGAAGATCTCAGATTTTCATCGGTTACACTGTATTTGTTAGGAATATATTCGAATATGTATTTGTAAGATTCCTGTTTTTCCTCTGGCAGGATTCCACCTTCGCCACTGCACATGGCTGTTTTCGCCATTGCAGAACCCTTTGCAAGCGCAACCTTTATTTCTCTTGATAAGGCACCGAAAGACATATGGGAAATATAAATTGGACTATTCAATACCATAGGTTTTTTGGCATGTTTACCGATTACGGTAACCGTGTCCACTTCATCCGTATCATTTAACGGTGGTGGATTAAGCTGAGCACCAAGCAGCAGGATATCATCCCAGTCCGGCATAGGCATCTTCGTGCCCATGGAACCTCCAATGGATTTCCCGGTTACTGCCATCTCATGGATTTCAGCCATATAGCGGCAGGATGCATCATGCCTGGCTGTAGAACTGTCATAATCCAGAGCGCCAGAGTATGATTTTGGTATACTTTCCTCTTTGTCTGATTCTACCGGTACCAGATTTGAAATTGGCAGCTTGCAGACCGGACAGCCGTCAAGTTCAGAAATCGGTTTTCCTTCTTTTTCTTCGTCATAAATTGCACCGCAAACAATACATTTATAAATTGCCATTAAAACACCTCCTGTTTTTCTTTTGTATTGTTAACAAATAATCAATATTAGTAACTATTACTATTATAAACGATATTTGCGAGTAAGTCAAGACAAACAAAAAAGTAAAAAAATTAGAGATAGAAATAATATTTGTTCTTGATTTTTTTAGCGGATTTATGGTAATTTATTGTTCGGCGATTTAATAATGTTACATAAACGACACAAGTAGTGCAGGGCACATAAATCTGATTACGGTAAATATGGGAATTCGTAAATCAGATGCCTGCACTATTTTTTTGTGGAAAAGGAGGAAAAATGCTGCCTATCTGGTCGGTGATTCTGATAGAGTTCTTTTTCGCCTATCTGCTGGAATGTGTGATGGGAAGTCCCTGTTCATTTCGGCTGGCAAGCAAAGTCTTTGATCCCAGGAAAAATCACCCGATGATATTTGAGAGTGCAATCATC